>NZ_QRYG01000002.1:0-231648 GCF_003462845.1 Collinsella sp. AF15-51
AGACGGCTTTTACGGCACATATTGGGCGTGCAAGGACACACATACAGCAGCGGACACGGATTCGATTGAAACCGTGCCCGCTATCTAATACTATATTATTTTATCGAACGCCTGTTCTATTCCCACTCGATCGTCGCGGGCGGCTTGGACGTAATGTCATAGCACACGCGGTTGGCGCCGGGAACCTCGGCAACGATGCGGCCGGAGATGCGGGCCAGGACGTCGTAGGGCAGCTTGGCCCAGTCGGCGGTCATGGCGTCGCTGGACTCCACGGCGCGCAAGATGATCGGGCGCTGATAGGTGCGCTCGTCGCCCATAACGCCGACGGACTTGATGTCGGGCAGGACCGCAAAATACTGCCAGCAGCTGTGCTCGGAGTTGCGCTCGCCGGTCTGCTCAAACAGGCGCTGGTTGTAGGCATCGAGCTCCTCGCGCACGATGGCGTCGGCATTCTTGAGGATCTCGAGCTTCTCCTTGTCGACCGCGCCGATGATGCGGATGGCCAGACCCGGGCCCGGGAAAGGCTGGCGGAACACGATATGACCCGGCAGGCCAAGTGCCAAACCAAGCGCGCGGACCTCGTCCTTAAAGAAGTGATCGAGCGGCTCAATAAGGTCGAAGTGCACACCCTCGGGGAACGGGATCAGGTTGTGATGACTCTTGATGGTGGCCGTCTTGCCGCCCGTCTTGCGAGCGCCAGACTCGATGATGTCGGGGTAGATGGTGCCCTGAGCCAGGTACTTGACCGGCTTGCCATCGGTCTCGAGCTGCTGCGCCACGGCGAAGAACTCTTTCCAGAACTGCGTACCGATGATGCGGCGCTTCTCCTCGGGCTCGGTCACGCCGGCCAGAAGCTCGGCATAACGGTCCTCGGCGTGGACGTGAATAAAGTCGACGTCAAACTGCTTGGTGAAGACCTCCTCCACCTGCTCAGGCTCACCCTTGCGCAGCAGACCGTGGTTGATGAACACGCAGGTCATCTGCTTGCCCACGGCGCGAGCGCCCAGCGCAGCCACGACGGAGGAGTCGACGCCACCGGACAGGGCCAGAATCACGCGGTCGTCGCCGACCTTCTCGCGAAACTCGGCCGTCATGGTCTCGACCAGGTTGTCCATGCTCCAGTTGGGCTCCAGGCCGCAGATCTCAAACAGGAAGTTGCTCAGCAGCTGCTGACCGTACTCGGAATGCTTGACCTCGGGGTGGAACTGCGTGGTGAAGATTTTGCGCTCGACGCACTCCATGGCGGCAACCGGGCACACGTCGGTGCTGGCGGTAACGGTAAAGCCCTCGGGCACCTCGGACACGGCGTCGCGGTGGCTCATCCACACGGTCTGCTCCATGGGCGTGGAGTTAAAGAGCTTGGCGCCGGCAGCGCGCGTAATAGTGGCGCGGCCGTACTCGCCCACCTCGGAGTGACCGACCTTGCCGCCGAGCGTCACGGCCGTGATCTGATGGCCGTAGCAAAAGCCCAGGACGGGAAGGCCCAGGTCAAAGATGGCGGGGTCGATGGACGGAGCGTCCTCGGCATACACAGAAGCCGGGCCGCCGGAAAGGATGAGCGCAGAGGCGTTCATCTCGCGAATCTCGTCGGCCGAGATGTCGCAGGGGACAATCTCGGAATACACGTTGAGGTCGCGGACGCGACGGGCAATGAGCTGACCGTACTGCGCACCAAAGTCGAGTACGAGGACCTTTGCGGAAGCCTTTTGATCCATGGTTTCCCCTCCTGTTGGCGGGGAGCCGGTGCCCACCCGCGTGAATGAACGAAAATAACTTTCATAGTGTACACGTTATATGGGGTTTCTCGTCCCTCGCAGCCATCAGCGCACGGCAAACGCACGACCTGGGCCCTTATTTGACGGCAATTGAAGTGTTACTAAACGTTACAGATGATGTATTACGTTTGAACATTGGACGCCCTGTGCCACAATACTGCCGAACGACTCCGCCTCTGCGGCGGCAAATACGATAGGAATACCAGCATGAAGCGCATCCTTCTCATCGCCACGGGCGGCACCATCGCATCGACCGAGGACGGCAACGGCCTCTCCCCCGCCCTGACCGGTGAGGAACTCGCCCAGAGCGTCCCCGAGATCTCGGGCCTCTGCGAGCTCGACGTGGTGCAGCCCATGAACATCGACAGCACCAATATGCGCCCCAGTGACTGGATGCGTATCCGCGACGTCATCGTCGAGGGTTATGCCGACCACGACGGCTTCGTGATTCTGCACGGCACCGACACCATGAGCTACACCGCGGCGGCGCTTTCCTACCTGATTCAGGACAGCCCCAAGCCCATCGTACTCACCGGCTCGCAAAAGCCCATGGGCAATCCCTTTACCGACGCCAAGCTCAACCTGTACCAGAGCCTGCTTTATGCGCTCGACGAGCACTCGCACGACGTCTCAATCGTGTTTGGCGGCGTAGCCATTGCCGGCACGCGCGCCCGCAAACAGCGCACCATGAGCTTTAACGCGTTCATTAGCGTCAACTATCCGCCTATCGCCTATATCCGCAACGACCGCATCGTGCGCAACGGGCTTC
Source organism: Collinsella sp. AF15-51 (assembly GCF_003462845.1). Lineage (NCBI taxonomy): Bacteria > Bacillati > Actinomycetota > Coriobacteriia > Coriobacteriales > Coriobacteriaceae > Collinsella > Collinsella sp. AF15-51. The sequence continues at coordinate 2,545 of NZ_QRYG01000002.1, forward strand.
ACGGCACGCATCAGGGCGAAAACCCGGTGCGTTTCTACGACAGCATCGACCCGCGCGTATTTGTCCTTAAGCTAACGCCTGGCGTGAACCCGGGTATCCTGGACGCCCTTGCCGACAGCTACGATGCTGTAATCCTGGAGACCTTTGGCATTGGCGGTATCCCCGAGTTTGGCGAGTCGGGCGAGTCGTTCCAAGAGGCGATTTTCCGCTGGGTCGATTCGGGCCGCACCGTCGTTATGACCACGCAGGTCCCCGAAGAGGGCCTTGACCTGGGTGTTTATGAGGTCGGCCGTGCCTACGCCGATCATCCGGGCATTTTGCGCGGCGACGACATGACCACCGAGACGCTCGTGGCCAAGACCATGTGGGCGCTCGGCCAGTCACGTGATGCGGCAGAGATCCAGCGCCTGTTCTACAGCCAAGTCAACCACGACCGCATCCCGATGGCGTAATTCAGTTGTCGACGAGTATCCCCTATTCGATACCCTCGAGAAGCTCTGACACCGTCATGCCAAGGGCGGGCGCGATCTTAAATAGAACCTTGAGCGTGAAATTTGCCGTCCCATCTTCGATTCGGTCGAGGTAGGGTCGGCTGATTCCTGTCGCCACACAAAAATCAACCTTGGAGATACCAAGGTCCCTGCGTGTCTCTTCGACCCGCCTGCCAAGAATCTGTTTAGCACGTTCGTCCATGCAGACGAGTTTGAAATGGAGCCGAACATAAACGTAAACTATAGTTTACGTTTTGCCGAATACACAGGAGTTTTCTATGTCGGGTTCTTCGGTCCGCACGTACCGAGCCACGCTTCGCACAAACAGCGCACCGCCCAAGCTCGTCGTCGTTGAAGCAGAATGTCTTTCGCCCGATGAGCGCACAGCATTTGCATTGCTATCAAGTCGCGTCGCCGCCGTTCTGGTCCCTTGCCCGGCGCAAGGCGAACTTGCCATCCAATGCCAAGCGCACAGCCGCTCGCTCAATCAGGCTGCCGTAATCGCAACCAGCCAACGCGGTCTGCCCCTTCTCCTGGAAGCCGGTATCGCACTCGCCCTTCGCGGCGCTGGATACGAAAACGAGGCCGCCGCCGATATGGTCTTTAAACCACGATCGAGCGGCGGCCTCGCAGCAGCCATTGAATATGCGTGCAGGCTCGTTGCCTAAAGGCGCAAGCTAAAAGCCTAGGCCAAAGCCCGTTCCGGTAATCGCCGAGTACATAAAGTAAACGTTAACCACGTTGAGGAACACACCCGTGATGCAGCCGTTTCGCAGGTAGCGCTCGCACACGATGCGCGCCATGGCGGCGGAGTCCTCATTGTTCTTTGCCTGGCGTCCTGCCGTAAAGTATGTCGCCACGCTCAGCAGCAGGTTGAGCACCGGCAGTGCCAGCAACTCGTAGCTCTTGCCCCAGCGCGTCACCTCGCCGGCGGCATTAAACTTTGTTGCCACCTCGGGACCAATGTTGGGGATAACACACGCTGCGACCACCAGCGGAATCACCGCAAGTACGAGCAACGCAATACCCATGTAGCCAGCTTTTTTGCCATATTTAAACATATGCGTCGTCCTTACACGTTAAAGCGGAAGTGCACGACGTCGCCATCGGCCATGACATACTCTTTGCCCTCAATACGCAGCTTGCCGGCGGCCTTGGCGCCCTGCTCGCCGCCGAGCTCGATGTAGTCGTCGTAGCCAATGACCTCGGCCTTAATAAAGCCGCGCTCAAAGTCGGTGTGGATGACGCCGGCGGCCTGCGGGGCGGTCGCGCCCTGACGAACCGTCCAGGCCTTGACCTCCATCTCGCCGGCCGTAAAGAACGACTGCAGGCCGAGCAGCTTGTAGGCTGCCTGCGCGAGCACGTCCAGGCCGGGCTGCTCCAGGCCCAAGCTCTCCAGGTAGTCGGCCGCATCCTCGGGATCGAGCTCAGAAAGCTCAGCCTCGATCTTGGCGCAGATGGGCAACGGCTTGACGCCATCGATGGGCGCCAGATCGTCGTTGAGCATATCCTCGTCCACGTTTGCCACATACAGGATGGGCTTCATGGTGAGCAGGAACAGGCCCTTGGCGGCGGCACGCTCCTCGTCGGTCATCTCCATGGATGCGGCGCGCTTGCCCTCGTTGAGCCAGGCAAGCAGACGCTTGGCAACCTCAAACTTGGGCATGAGTTCCTTGTCGCGCTTGGCCTCCTTCTCGAGCTTGGGCAGCTGCTTCTCGAGCGTGCCCATGTCGGCCAGGATGAGCTCGGTCATGATGGTATCGGCGTCACCGGCGGGATCGACGAACTCGCCCGTGCGGCCCACCTCACGCATGACGTTGGGGTCCTTAAAGTAGCGCACGACCTCGCAGATGGCATCGGTCTCGCGGATGTTTGCCAAAAACTGGTTGCCCAGGCCCTCGCCCTCGTTGGCACCCTTCACCAGGCCAGCGATGTCGACAAACTCGACCGTAGCCGGCACAATGCGGCCGGGGTTAACGATGTCGGCGAGCTTTTGCAGGCGGCTATCGGGCACATCGACGATACCCACGTTGGGGTCGATCGTGGCGAACGGGTAGTTGGCGGCAAGGCCGGTCTTTTTGGTAAGCGCGGTGAACAGCGTCGACTTGCCTACGTTGGGCAGGCCCACGATACCGATGGAAAGGGACACGACAGCTCCTTTTGGTACAAGCATTTTAAACTGCATAAGTATAGCGCCGCCGCAGCATCTGGGTGAACCCGGACGCCACGGCGGCACGAATGAAGCAGAGATAGAGGTCGCTGACTAGTCCGCGAGCTTTTCCACCTGGTCGAGCATCTTGTCAAGCTTGGCCTTTGCCTCGGCCTTGACCTTCTCAGCTTCTTCGTGAGCCTTCGCCTTCTGGGCGGCCTTTTCCTCGGCTTCGGGATCGACGACGACCAGATTGGACGCGTCATGCTTAACTAACTTGAGCGCATGCTCGGGGCACACCTTGACGCAGGCTCCGCAACCCAGGCAATACGTGGATTCCAGTGCAAAGCGGCCGCTTCCCACCAGATCGCAGGCAAACGTGGGGCATACGTTGACGCACTCGCCACACGACGTGCACTTGTCAAAATCGCACTCCGGCGTGCTCACCCGCATGTTCTGGGCAAGCTCGGGGTGGTTTTGCAGCGTCGAGAGCACCAGCTGCCGCCCGTGCGTGAGCGAACGGCGACGCTTGGTCGTCGTGGTGCCGCACATGGTGTTGAGCGTACGCTCCAACTGGGTAATCTGATGGCGATGGGCTTTGAGCTTCTGCGTCACCGAGGCCAGTGCCGCCGTTGCCGGATTGAGCTTTGTCACGGTAAGGCCCGTGGTGCGGGCGATCTTTTCCATGTACTCCTTGCGCTCGTACTCGCGGCGCTTATGACATTTGAGGCTCTTTGGGTCGACCTCCAGGCCCATGCCCGTACCGGCCCACTCCTCGGCGGTAGCGATGGCCTCGCCCAGAATGTCCTCACCGCCGGTGTTGCGGCATTTATCGCACACGCCCAACGGCAGGTACACACTCACGTTGGGATAGTCCGCCAGTACCGAGAACCAGGTCTCGGCCGTAATATCGCCCACGCAGGCAACGACGACCTCGTTCTCGCGCGGCATGCGCTTAAGGGCGCGCGTGCAGGTGACGTAGGCGGTCTCGTGGCTCGTAGCTGCCGAGACAATGTCGTCATACAGGTTTTTGGGCGCCAGACGCGGCGAAATAATCGCCTCAGTCGGACAGGCGGCAGCGCACAGGCCGCACTTGCGGCAGGTATCGAGGATCTCGATGGCGTCTTCCTCGACCTCGATGGCGTTGACCGGGCACACGTCCATGCACGCGGTGCAGCCGCTCTTTTCGTTTTTGCAGGTCAGACACGGAATCGTGTTGCCGCGCGGACGCTCCTTGTAGTCGGCAGGATTCCACTGCGGCGCCGACGGATCGAGCGCATCGGTCACGCCGCCAAGCGGGTTTTTAAGAAAGTCGAAACCCTTGCTGATCTCGATAATGTCATCAAATAGATCGTGTTCCTGCGCCATGCGCGGCCCCTCCCTGAGCAGTGCAAACAAGCAAGAGATAATGATACGCTATCGGCCCGTGCCTCGGGCAAATTACACGCGGAGCACCTTTGCGGCAAATAGCCTATGGCCTATCGCCGCCCCGATTGCACAAGGTCGATCAAGCGCCAAGCTATGCCTCGCGCATGAGCTCGACGAGCTTTTGCTTGGTCACCTTGGCCTGCTCGTTGGCCATATTGCGTTCGTTTCTAAAGGCCGCATCCGCAACGCTCATCAGGTCGGCATCGGAAATCTCGCCAAGGCCCAGCTCCTCGAGCGTCGTCGGCAGACCGACGCGCTGACAAAACTCGAGCACCTGTTCAAGCTCGGGCGCACGCTCCAGACGAAGCTGGACCACCAGACCAAACGCCACGGCCTCGCCGTGCATGGCCTTGCACTCGGGCAGAATCGTCAGACCGTTGGCGATGGCATGAGCCAACGCCAAACCACCGCTCTCAAAGCCGACACCCGAAAGCAGAATATTGCACTCGATCAGGCGCTCAACCGCCGGCGTTATTCGACCCTTCTTGAGGTCACGCTTAGCGGCGATGCCACATTCCATAAGCGTGTCGTAGCAGGCACGTGCCGCGACCAGTGCCAAGTGCCCCGGCGCGCCACCGTGCTCGTTGGCGCCGTGCGCCGCGGCGCACGAACGCGCCTCGAAGTACGTTGCCAGCGCATCGCCCATACCAGCGACCGTCATACGCAGTGGGGCCGCCGCGACCACGTTGGTATCGACCACGACCAGGTCTGGATTCTTCTCGAGCATCAGGTAGCGGTCGAACGACCCATCCTCGTGATACAACACCGAAATCGCGCTGCACGGACCATCCATTGAGGCCGCCGTGGGGCATACACACAACGGCAGCTCAGCATAAAACGCAACGGCCTTTGCGATATCGAGCATCTTGCCGCCGCCAATGCCCACCACCATGTCGCAATACTCGGCCTGGGCTTCCTTGGCCATTTCGACAACGGCATCTTCCGTACACGGACCGTTGTAAATCTTAAAGAACGGCTCGCTTAGATCTTCATCCAGAAATCCATCGACGATCTGCCTGCACAGCCGATCCTCGGTGCCCTGGTCAAACAAGACATAGGCAGCGCAGCCCAACCATGACAAATACCTGCCCTGACGCGAAATTTCGCCCGGCCCCTGAACATACCGGCCGGGACCGCCATAAACCATAGGAAGCGCCATACGAGAATCCGCCCTTCATCAAACAACGATTGGTGCAAACTAACCTGACCCCTTTGCACCAACTTGGTGCGATGGGGTCAGGTTAGTTTGCACCATAGCAAAAAGGGGCAAAGCCATCTGTTGGCTTTGCCCCTTCCTTAGCTTGATTTACTCATCCATGAGATAGTAGTGGCCCAGCGCGTCGGCACCCAGGATGGCGTTTGCGACCATCTCGGGCGTCACCTCAAACGGCATGTTGCACATGGTGTCATCGGGCGCGCAGGCGGCCTCGGCAACAATCATAGCCTGCTCGCGCGTAAGCTCGGCAACGCCAAGTTCCTTCATCGTGACCGGCAGGCCCAGCTCAATGCAGAAGCCCAAGACTTCCTCGAGTTTCTCAGTCGGAGCATCCTCGAGTACCAGCTGAACGATGGTGCCAAAGGCGACCTTCTCGCCGTGATACATGCCGTGGCACTCGGGCAGCATCGTCAGACCATTGTGGATGGCATGAGCAGCAGCAAGGCCCGAGCTCTCAAAGCCAATGCCCGAAAGCAGCGTATTGGCCTCGATGATATGCTCGACGGCAGGCGTGAGCGCACCCTTCTCCAGCGCGACCTTGGCCTTGACGCCATCGGCCATAAGCGTCTCGTAGCAGAGCTTGGCGAGCGCCAGACCGGCCATGCCGCCCTTGCCGCCAGCACAGGTGCCACCGTCGGCATCATGCGTCGCCTGGGCCTCAAAGTAGGTTGCGAGCGCATCGCCCATACCGGAAACCGTCAGGCGCACCGGGCTCGCCGCGATAACCGTCGTATCCATCAGGACAATGTTGGGGCTTGCCTTAAGGAAGAGATATTTATCGAACTGGCCATCGTCGGTGTAGAGCACCGAAAGTGCCGAACACGGGGCATCGGTCGAAGCAATGGTGGGGCAAATGATAACCGGGGACTCCAGGTAATAGGCGACGGCCTTCGCGGTGTCGAGGATCTTGCCGCCACCGACGCCGACGATGATGTCGCAACCGTTGTCGCGAGCGAGCGCAACCAGGCGATCGACCTCGCCCTTGGAGCACTCGCCGTTAAAGTCCTCAAACAGCAGCTCGGCCTTAGCCTCGGCAAAACCACCCTCGATCTTGGCACCGACGCGCTTCTTGCCCGAAGGCGTCACGATGACGAGGGCCTTAGCGCCGAGCGGCTCGACATAGGAGCCGAGCTTGGCGAGCTCGTCCGGACCCTGGATGTACTTGCTGGGGCTATTGAAAATTGCAGCCATAACTATCCCATTCTCTAAAAGAAAAAAGAAAGGGGCTCCGTACGGATACGTGCGGAGCCCCTCGTTACGATAACAAGAGTCGATTAGAAATCGATGTCGGTGTCGTAGTAGCAGGCCTTGAGGATCTTCTCGAAGTCGGCAGCCTTGGTCTCACGCGGGTTCTCGGGCGTGCAGGCGTCGGTCTCGGCGTTCGCAGCGATCTCGGGCAGCTTGGCGAGGAACTCCTCCTCGGAAACCATCTGCGGGTTCTCGGCGTCGACCTTCACGCCACCATTCGCGTAATCCTTGATGGACTGCGGAATGTTGAGCTGGTCGTTGAGGTCGCGGATCTTCTGGACGAGCGCAGCGATAAGCTCCTCGTTGGTCTCGCCGGGAAGGTGCAGGATCTCCTTGGCCACGTAAGCGTAACGCTCGGCAGCACGGGGATCCTTGGAGTTCCACTGGATGACCTTGCCCAGGTACATAGCGTTAGCAGCACCGTGGATGATGTGGCCGTTCTCGAAGGCAGCACCGGTCTTGTGAGCCATGGAGTGAACGATGCCGAGCAGACCCGAGGAGAAGGCGATACCGGCGATGCACTGAGCCTCGTGCATGTGCTGACGGGCCTCGTGGTCGCCAGCATAGGACTTGGGCAGCCACTCAACAATCTCGCGGATGCCGTGCAGGGCGTTGGCATCGGTGAACATAGAGGCGCAGGTGGAAACGTAGGCCTCCATGCAGTGGGTCAGAGCGTCCATGCCGGTGTGAGCGCACAGCTTGGCGGGCATGGTGTAGGTGAGCTCGGGGTCGACGATGGCGACATCAGGGGTGATGTTGAAGTCGGCCAGCGGGTACTTGATGCCCTTGGCGTAGTCGGTGATGACGGAGAAGGCGGTAACCTCGGTAGCGGTACCGGAGGTAGAGGAGATGGCGCAGAAGTGAGCCTTCTGACGCAGCTCAGGGAAGCTGAACGGCTGGATGATGTTATCGAAGGACTCCTCGGGATACTCGTAGAAGACCCACATGGCCTTAGCGGCATCGATGGGCGAGCCGCCGCCGATGGCGATAATCCAGTCGGGCTCGAACTCGCGCATGGCCTCGGCGCCCTTCATGACCGTCTCGATGGACGGATCGGACTCGACGCCCTCGAACAGCTTGACCTCGAAACCGCCTTCCTTAAGGTCGGCCTCAACGTCCTGCAAGAACCCGCCACGGCGCATAGAGCTGCCGCCAGAAACGATGATGGCCTTCTTGCCCTTGAGGTTCTTCACCTCGTGGCGAGCGCCCTCACCAAAGTACAGATCGCGAGGATTGGTAAAACGTCCCATACTGTGCCTCCTAAACAAGCCCCTCTTAGACTTGTGTATATAACGGAGCACCCAATTGGCTCCGTTAGGACCGTTTTGCGCGTTGCCGGCGATGACAATGCGCGATGTCTAAACGTCTCAACGCTCAGACAAACATTATTTTACCGTTCTGGTTGGTCAGTTATTCATCCAAAGTTACCAATGATGAAACGTTTTTTCTATCCCTGAAGACCCTTGTGCAGCATCCATACCCCCAAGCTGGGCAAACGTTTTATCAAGGTTGACCACATATCCCGGGCAGGACGGTGCCCCTCCAAAATATGCACCGTTCGCCGCCGAAAATCGACCGTTTGCGGCACCGTGATACCACTCGGTCGTCCAAGGTGCCGACATTTGTGCGACATCCGTCTTCGTGGTGCAAAGGTGCAAGTCCAAGTGCGACACCCCCGGTGTGCCACATGCGGGTAAACTAGAACCTTATATAGAGACATTTGAACCCTAACCGCAGCAAAGGAGGCCCCATGGCATTCGATCCCATTCAAGAGGATTGCCATCGCCTCGTTCTTGAGGCCTTGCGCCGCGACAATATCCCGCTCACCGATGGCACCGCCGTAGAGCGTCTGATGGAACAATTCACCCGCAACCCCGCGCCGCTCATCGTGCATGATCGCGACCGCGCCGGACATCTGATTGCCAAGGTGGTCGAGGCTGTCGACTACCGCATTCCCTTTATCCCCGACGATGCCCAAGCCGAGCAGGAAGAGGCCGCTGCCGAGAACATGCTTCGCGAGGCCGCCGCGCTCGATCCGACCAACTGGGATGCCCAGCGCATGCTGACGGCCCTCACCGCCGACTCCAACGAGGAATACGTACAGTACCTGGTATCCAAGCGCGATGAAGTCGAGCATGACCTGGCGTTCAAGATCGCCTCGGCGCAGGACCCCTATGAGCGCGAGGCCGCGGGCGACCTTATGCGCCGCCCCTACCTGCGCTGGCTTGCCGCCCTTGCATCGCGCGCCCTCATTAGCGGACGCTATCGCATGTCGCTCGAAGCTGCAAACCGCAGCCTCGACTTTGCCCCCAACGATCCGGCCGGCGTCCGCCACACCGCGATGCTCGCCATGGCGAAGCTCGAATACCCTGCCGAGGAGCTCAAGCGCTTTCGCTCTGCCCACTCCGTCCCCTATCTCGCCAACACGCCGCTGCGTCGTCGTCCCAAGGACGCGGAGCGCGACTTGGACCCGTGGACGCTCATCGCACTGATGAGCGCAGCCTGGCGCGAGCTGGACTACGAGGGTGCCGAGCACTACTTGCGCATCCTTGCACGCTCGTGCCCGCACGCGGCCGAGGCACTCTACTTCCAAACCGAGTTTCCCGATGGCGTCTATGCCCGCGTCAACGTGGGTGTGGGCTCTACCGACGAGCTTGTCCTTGCGCTGTCCGAGGCGACGCCGGTACTGCAGGAGGGCTTGGGCGCCCCCGACAACGCCGGCTTCGCCGCCTGGGTCGCCACCAACGATATCGTGCGTTCCCAGATCGACGAGCGCATCCTGCGGGCGGCCGAGCAGGGCCTGCCGTTTAAGGGAGGAGACCTCTAATGGATCCGAGCGTCTACATCCCCGCCTACCTGGAGCGCGCCTACGTTGCGTCGCACCCCGAACTCACCGATGCAGCACGCGAACTTGTCCATAACGACGTGAGCGTCAGCCCTCAAAAGTACGCGCAGACCGAGCATGCGCAGGCGCTGCTTTCCTATGCCGGCGTGCATCGTCATTTGCTCGACGAGCTCCATCGCATCGAGGACATGGGCAGCGACGAGGAGTTTGAGCAGACGCGCAACCGCCTGTTCGACGATATGCGCGATGAGCTGCTCAAGATCGTTCGCGTCGATGCGCTGGCGGTCGATGCCCAGCTGCTCGCCATCATTTTGGCGGACACACCCGTCGACGCCTGCCTGGGCGACCTGATGAAGCTCGAAGCGACCACGACCGATTACCTGCGGCAAAGCGTGCCCGGGTTCGACATGGAGGCCCCACACTACTGGGCCAATAATGTTTTGGCCGACGGTGTCACCGCAGCGGACCTTACCGTGAGCGAGCCGGCCCTTATCGGGTGGCTCCACACACTCGAGGCCATCTCGCAGCTGTGCATGGCAAGCGCCCGCTACCGCGCTGCTGCCAACTACGCCCGCCGCGTCCTTAAGGCAGAAGGCTATCCCACCCGAGCTGCCGGCACCGTGTTGCTCGCTCTCGCTCGCCTGGAAGACCAGGACGGCTTTTTTGCCCTAGCCCACCAGCTCGAGGAACAGATGGGGGCAGACGCACTCGAAAACTCTCCTTGGTACCTGCTCGCCCGCACGATTCTGCTGTTCAAAACAAACAAGATGCGCCCGGCGACGCGCGCGCTGCGTGAGTTCGCTAACCGTTGCGAGGGCGGCGCGTTCTTTTTGCTGAACCCCATGTATCAGACACCGTACCTTCCCTGCCGGCCCGAACCGCACGACCCCTGGGACCTTTCGCATCAGGCAGTTTGGGAAGCCGACGGCATCATCTCGGACACCCCCGACTTTGCCCCCTGGGCCAACGCCTGCGAAGATGTATCGCAGCTTGCCCAGGAATTTGCGCGCCGTTACGGCTTTTAACGGCGCAAACGCCACGACCATGTCATTCACGTTAGGAACGGCTTCATGAACTTCCGCTCATCTCTCGCCTGTGCCTCGAGCGATATCGCCCGCTGGGGGCTGCGCTCCGTCCTTAAGCGCCAGGGCGGCGTACTCCCCGGCCGCATCGCCATGAAGATCGACCCCGAGCTGCTAAGCGACCTCGCGAGCCTGGTCGACCGCAGCGTGGTGATCACCGGCACCAACGGCAAGACCACCACCTCCAACCTCATCGCCGACGCCGTTGCTGCCAGCGGTGCTACCGTGGTGTGCAACCGTGCCGGCAACAATATGGAGCCTGGTGTGGTGGGCGCTCTGCTCGAGGCCCGCGGCAACCTTAAGCGAACCGCCAGCAGCAAGCGCGTAGGCGTTTTTGAATGCGATGAGCTCTACACTGTGCGCGTCCTGCCCAAGCTCAAGCCGACGTACTTCGTGCTGCTCAACCTGTTCCGTGACCAGCTAGATCGCTATGGCGAGATCGATCACACCCAGGAGGTCATCGCCCACGCGTTGGAGCTTTCGCCGGCAACGACGCTCATCTACAACGCCGACGACCCGCTGTGCGCCTCGATTGCCGCGCGCGTTCCCAACGCGAGTATTGCCTTTGGCATCGATGGCGCCACGGGCACCGAGTCCGACCGCATTAGCGACTCGCGCTTTTGCTCGCAGTGCAACGCCCCGTTGGAGTACGACTACGTACAGTATGGTCAACTCGGCGCCTACCATTGCCCCTCGTGCGGCTGGGCCCGCCCTGCGCTTGTCCGTCGCGTGACGGGCGTGGAACTCGGCTGCGACGGTTACGGCTTTGACCTGGCCTTTGGACCCGAGGCCAACGCGCCCGCCGTGCACATCGCCACGCGCTACAACGGCCTGTACATGGTCTATAACGTCGCCGCCGCCTTCTTCGCCGCCCACGAGCTGGGCGTGGACACCGCACGCCTGCAGCCCACGCTCGACGCCTACGTGCCGGCAGGTGGTCGCATGGGCCGTTGGAATATCGCCGGCCGAACCGTCGAGGCCAACCTGGCCAAGAATCCCGTAGGCTTCGATCGCCAGATCCAGTCCATCAAGACGGCAGGCGGCAGACTCTGCGCTTTCTTCCTCAACGACAACGACGCCGACGGCCACGATGTATCGTGGATCTACGACGTCGACTTTGAGCGCATCGCCGACACGCCGGGTCTTGTCGCCTTTGCCGGCGGCACGCGCGCGCACGACATGCAGGTGCGCCTCAAGTACGCCGGCATCGATGCCGCGATTATCTCGGACGTCGCGCAGGCAATTGGCGCCATGGCAGACGAGGCCGCCGATGACACCTTCTACGCCGTCGCCAACTACACGGCCTTCCCGCCGCTGGTCAAAGAACTCGACGGGCTGAAGGGTGCCGATGCAGCCACGGTTGCTGCCCGCGCCGCAGTCCGTGCCGACGGCAGCGCTCTTCCTGTCGGTATCGCGCCAGTCGAGCTCTCGCGCCCGCTGCGCATCGTCTACCTGTATCCCGATGCCCTCAACCTCTATGGCGACGGCGGCAACGTCATCGCCCTCGAGCGCCGCTGCGCCTGGCGCGGCATCCCCGTTCGCGTGGATGAGGTCCGCATGGGCGAGGTGCTCGATCTGCATGATGCCGATATCGTCATGATGGGCGGCGGATCCGATCGCGACCAGCTAGCCGTGGCACACGAGCTGCTCGCCCAAAAAGACAAGGTCGCAGCCTATGTTGAGGACGGCGGTTCGCTGCTCGCCATCTGCGGCAGCTATCAGCTGCTCGGCCGTTCGTACTATATGGGCGAAAATCGCATAGAGGGCCTGGGCGTCATTGCCGCCGAGACCGTACGCGGCTCCGACCGCCTGATCGGCAACGTCGCCGTCAAGACCGACCTGGCACCCGAGCCCTTTGTGGGATTCGAGAACCACGGTGGCCGCACGCTTTTGGACGCCGATGCCACGCCGCTCGGAACGTCCGTCGTCACGGGCACCGGCAACAACGGCGACGATGGATTTGAGGGTCTGATCTACAAGGGAGTCATCGGCACGTACCTGCACGGACCAGCGCTACCCAAGAACCCCGAGCTCGCCGACTGGCTCATCGCCCACGCCCTTGAGCGCCGTGGCGACGCACAGGCCGCCGCCCTGCTGCCGCTCAAGCCCCTCGACGACACCTACGAGCACGTCGCCCACGACGCCGCGATGAAGCTCCTCCCCTAACCATCACAAAGTGGACAGGCACCTTTGTGGTGGTTTCGACCCGCCACGGTAGTTTGTCTCGATCTGTAACATTTAGACCGTTAAAAGTCATCTTACTGTTACAGATTGAGATGTTCGCCCCGACTGCCGCCGTCTGTCTCGATCTGTAACAGATAGAGCCGATTTGCCCGCCCAGATGTTACAGATTGAGATATTTGAAAATCGGAATAGAAACCCACTCCTGTGTGGTGGTTTTTCAATCTGCCAACGATTTGTGAACGGATAGAAAAGTCTGCTATACTCTTTCCCGCTGTCCCCATCGTCTAGCGGCCAAGGACGCCACCCTTTCAAGGTGGATATCGCGGGTTCGAATCCCGCTGGGGGCACCAACCCGAAAATGTGCGAACCTGTGCGATGTTAAGTCGTGCGGGTTCGTTTTTTTGTCTTGGCTGTTTTCGTTTCGGCGCATGCGCGCCAAATGTGCGCCAAATGTGCGCCAAATCAGCCAAGAACCTCTGCCGTCTTCGCCAGTGGCGACAAAAAAGAAGGGACCTCGCACAGGCGAGACCCCTTCGCACGCAAAATCAAACGTGTCTGTTACACATAGAACAGAATGTCGTCGTAGGTCGGAACCGGCCAGTAGTCGGCGGCCACGATCTCCTCCATTGCGTCCACGGCGGCACGCAGCGTATCCATAGCGGGAACGACCTCGTGCGCGTATACGTTGGCCTGCTCCTGGCCATCGAGAGCCTCGGCCTTCTGATGTACGGCGTCGAGCGCCTTGATGGAGTCGTTGATGGCGGTGATACCGTTGCAGAGCTTGTTGAGCGTGTTCTGCTCGCACTGCATGGCGGCCTCAGCACCGGCGGCACGAATAGTCTCAAGGCCCTTAGCGACCTTGGTGGCATAGGCGGTAATGACCGGGCGATAGGTACGACGCGCCTCGCGAACCATCGTGGTAGCCTCGATGTTCATGAGCTTGTTGTACTTCTCGAGCTTGCAGTCATAGCGGCACTGGGCCTCGGCCTTGGTCAGGACGCCCGTCTCCTCAAAGAGCGCAATGGCCTTATCGGAAACAAAGGCGGGAAGAGCGTCGGCCGTGGTCTTGTTGTTGGCAAGGCCGCGCTTCTCGGCCTCGATGGGCCACTCGTCGGAGTAACCGTCGCCGGAGAACAGGATGCGCTGGTGATCGGTCAGCACCTTCTTGCAGTACTCGAGCGCGGCGTCCTGGAACTTATCCTCGGGCGTACCCTCGAGTGCGTCGGCGAAAGACTTGAGCGACTTGGCCACGGCAGCATCGAGCACCAGGTTGGAGTCGGAAACGTTTTGCTCGGAGCCGCAGGCACGGAACTCGAACTTGTTGCCGGTGAAGGCGAACGGGGAGGTGCGGTTGCGGTCGGTGTTGTCCTGCATCAGTTTGGGCAGGGTATCGGCGCCCAAGTCAAGCACGCCGCGCGTGGCATGGACGGAAGCCTTGCCATCGATGATCTTCTCGACAACCTCGGTAAGCTGGTCGCCCAGGAAGATGGACATAATCGCCGGAGGAGCCTCGTTGGCGCCCAGACGATGATCGTTGCCGGCCGAGGCAACGGAGGCACGCAGGAGCTCCTGATAGTTATCGACGGCCTCGATCACCGCGGTGAGGAAGACGATGAACTGCAGGTTGTCGAGCGGGGTGTCGCCCGGGTCGAGCAGGTTCTCGGACTCGGTGCCAAGCGACCAGTTGTTGTGCTTGCCCGAACCGTTGATGCCCTCAAAGGGCTTCTCGTGCAGCAGGCAGACCAAGTCGTGACGGGAGGCGATGAGCTTCATCTTCTCCATCATGACCAGATTCTGGTCGATGGCCTCGTTGACCTCGCCGTAGACAGGGGCGAGCTCATGCTGGCAGGGAGCGACCTCGTTGTGCTTGGTCTTGGCAGGAATGCCAAGCGCCCACAGTTCATCGTCCAGGTCCTTCATATAGGACGAGACGGTGGGGCGGATAGCGCCAAAGTAGTGCTCCTCGAGCTCCTGGCCCTTGCAGGGAGCAGCACCAAAGAGGGTGCGCCCGGTGATGACCAGGTCCCTGCGCTTGCGGTAAGCGTCCTTCTTGATCAGGAAGTACTCCTGCTCATCGCCCACGGAAGGAACGACCTTCTTGGGGGTCTTACCAAACAGCGCCAAAACGCGCTTGGACTCACGCGAGAGTGCGGTCATGGAGCGCAGCAGCGGGGTCTTCTTGTCCAGGGCCTCGCCCGTGTAGGAGCAAAAAGCCGTGGGGATGCACAGGACATCGTCCTTAATGAATGCGGGGCTGGTGGGATCCCAAGCGGTGTAGCCACGGGCCTCGAAGGTGGCACGCAGGCCGCCGTTGGGGAAGCTGGAGGCGTCCGGCTCGCCCTGGATGAGGTTCTTGCCCGTAAACTTGGTAATGGCGGTGCCGTCGTGGTTGGGCTCGAGGAAGCTGTCGTGCTTCTCGGAAGTAATGCCCGAAAGCGGCTGGAACCAGTGCGCGTAGTGCGTCGCGCCCTTGGAGATGGCCCAGACCTTCATGGCGTGGGCAACGGCGTTGGCCACATCCAGGTCGAGCGGCTCACCGTCCTCGAGGGTTGCAGCAAGGCGCTTCCAAATGTCCTTGGGGAGGTAGTCCTTCATGACTTCCTCAGAGAACACCATGGTCCCGAAGCGGTCAGTAAGTTCGGCCATACGGAACTCCCTTCGTATCGGCACCGCGTGAGAAGCGGTGTTGATTACTAACGAACGAGTCATAGATTAGGCTCGTCGTGTTTCCGCAACATTACCGTTATGTTGCTGTCACGAAACCAATCAATGAGGTTACCGCATCGCGGCGGCGTTGCCGCCCTCAACAGCCAATCAACTGTATAAATTGCAGACCTCTCCCCATGGTTTAAGGGTAGTCAATTTGGGATGGGGCTCTATTAACTGGTATTTCGCATCAGATACCAGTCTTTATAGCCCCATCCCAGATTGACCGCTCTGCTATAGGGAATGTCGATAGCAAGGCATCTTTGATTGGTATCCCCGAATAGCGAGTGAAACTCCACCGTGACACAGTGGTGCTGTAGAATCCTTACAACACATCACACTATTACGTATCTAAAGGAGCACGATATGCGCGTCGACGAGGTTTTTAAGCAGGCAGCATCCCAGGGCACCGCACCCGTTTCGTTTGAGATGTTCCCGCCCAAGGGCGAGCTTACCCTCAACACGGCTCGCGAGGTGGCAGGCAATCTGTGCAAGCTTTCGCCGAGCTTTGTCTCGGTCACCTGCTCTGCCGGCGGCTCGGGCAACGGCGCCACCACCGCCCCCATCGCGCAAATGATTACGAGCGAATTCAATACGCCCTCGGTGGCGCACCTCACCTGCGTGGGCCGCTCGCACGCCGATATCGCCGCCAAGATCGACGAATACCGCTCCGCCGGCGTAGAAAACATCCTGGCCCTGCGCGGTGATCTGCCCGCTGGCGCGACCGAGGATGACAAGCCCGCCTCGGACTACGCCTACGCCCGCGAGCTCATCCCCGAGCTTGTTGACGCCGGCTTTTGTGTGGGCGCCGCGGCCTACCCCGAGGGCCACATTGCCTGTGAGGACCTCAACGCTTCGGTCGAATACCTCAAGCAAAAACAGGACGCCGGCGCGAGCTTCTTTGTGACGCAGCTCTTCTTTGACAACGAGTGCTTCTACCGTTTCCGCGAGCTTGCCAACAAGGCAGGTATCACCGTGCCCATTACCGCGGGCATCATGCCGTTTATGGGCAAGTCGCAAATCAGCCGCATGGTCTTTATGTGCGGCGCGTCGCTGCCCTCCCCCGTCATCAAGATTCTCGCCAAGTACGAGAACGACCCCGAGAGCCTGCAGGCAGCCGGTGTAGATTATGCCGCCCGTCAGCTTTGCGACCTTAAGGAGCACGGCGCCGACGGTCTGCACCTGTACACTATGAATCGTCCTGCAATCGCCGCAACCATTATGGAGCGCCTGGGGTAATGGAAAAACCGCACATCGATACAACCGCTGTCGAAGTGCCGGCCGACCTTGCGTCGCCGGCGCTTTATCGTATCGATGATGCCCACCATCCCCGCGTCGATCGTGCCGAGATGCTGCGCTATCTGGGCTACAGCGGTCAGCAAATTGAGCCCGAGCTGTCGCAGCGTATTGAGCTTGTCGTTGAGCGTCTGGAGCTGGACATTGAACCCCGTGGCGTGCGACGCGTGTTTGCCGTCGATGCCACGGGCGTGGACGAGCAGGGCGAGCCCTGCATCCGCTTGGTCGGCGCCAACGTTGATCTGCGGGGTCGCGATATCTATCGACATCTCAAAGACGCCCGATTTGCCGCGCTCATGGCATGCACTCTCGGCATGGACGCCGAGCGTCGCCTGCGTACCACGGGAGCCCAGCAGCCCCTGGAGGGAGCCGTGCTCGACGCCGCATGCTCTGCCTATGTAGAAGCCGCCGTCGAGCAGATGGACCAGCAGGTTAAGGCTGCGGCCGCCGCACACGGACTCGCCGGTAACTGGCGCTTCAGTCCCGGCTACGGCGACTGCCCGCTTACGGCACAGCGCTCAATCGTGGACGCGCTCAACGCCACGCGGCTCATCGGGCTTACCGTCACGCCCACCAGCCTGCTCATGCCCACCAAGAGCGTGACCGCGGTGATCGGTCTGTTCGACGGCGAGGTCCACGACGCCCAGAGCCGCCCCACCTGCAATATCTGCCGCATGCGCGAGCACTGTCGCTTCCGCGCCGCCCACACCACCTGCTATTCCAGCCATTAGGAGCTCATTGATGTTTACTCCGCTTATCACTCATGATCTGGACGGTGCCGCGCTGGCGGCGCCCGTTGATGCCGCACGCCGCAATGGCGCCACGTACAAGACGCGCACAATCGACGACCTTCGCATTAAGGACGATCGCCTGCGCGCTGCCATCGAGGGCACGGGGCACCTGCTGTTCGACGGCGGCATGGGCACCATGCTGCAGGCCGCCGGCATGAAGGCAGGCGCCCTGCCCGAGCTGCTCAACTTTGAGGAGCCTCAGGTCATCACCGACATCCAGCGTCAGTACGTCGAGGCCGGCTGCGATGTGATCACCGCCAACACCTTTGGCGCCAACGCGCACAAGCTCGATGGCGCCGCCACCGTGGCAGATGTCTTTGCCGCCGCGGTCTCTTGCGCCAGCGCGGCCGGCGCCCACTACGTCGCCGGCGACATCGGCCCCATCGGCGCCCTGCTGCGCCCCCTGGGCACCCTCAGCTTTGACGAGGCCTACGACCTCTTTGCCGAGGAAGTGCGCGCCGGCGTCGATGCGGGCGTGGATCTCTTTATTATCGAGACCATGACCGACCTTGCCGAGATCAAGGCGGCCGTCCTCGCCTGCCGAGAGAACTCCGACCTGCCCGTCTTTGCCACCATGACCTTTGAGGAAGACGGTCGCACGTTCCTGGGCACGAGTCCCGAGGTGGCCGCCATCACGCTCGACGCCATCGGCGCCGACGTTTTGGGCATCAACTGCAGCCAGGGACCGGCCGAGCTCCGAGGGCTCGCCGCACGTATGCTCACCGTTACGGACAAACCCGTTATGGTGCAGGCCAATGCGGGACTGCCCCACGTGGACGACGACGGTAATACCGTCTTTGACATCCAGGCCCCCGAATACGCCAAAGCCGTCGCCGGCATGATTGAGGACGGCGTGAGCGTCGTGGGCGGCTGCTGCGGCACCACGCCGGCGCACATGGCCGCCTTGCGCACGCTTATCGATAACCACACGCCCAGTCCGCGCCACCGCAAGCCCAGCATGTCGGTCACAAGTGCCCAGACTGTGGTGGACCTTCCCTGCGACGGCCACAAGATTGCCGTCATCGGCGAGCGCATCAATCCCACCGGCAAAAAGCGCCTGCAGCAGGCCCTGCGCGACGGCGATCTGGACTACGTGGTGAGCCAGGGCATCAGCCAGCAGGAGCAGGGCGCCGACATCCTGGACGTCAACGTGGGCCTGCCCGAGATCGACGAGGTCAAGATTATCCAACAGGCCACCGAGCAGCTCCAGGGTTCCACGCTGCTGCCGTTGCAGATCGACTCCACCGACCCCGCAGCCGTCGAAGCCGCCGTGCGCCGCTACGCCGGCAAGCCCATCATCAACTCGGTCAATGGCAAGCAGCAGATCATGGATGAGATCTTTCCGTTGGTTGCCCACTACGGCACCAACGTCGTCGGCCTTACGCTCGACGAAGGCGGCATCCCCGATACCGCCGAGGCCCGCTTCGCCATCGCCGAGCGCATCGTGGCCGAGGCCGCCCGCTACGGCATTGGCCCGGACCGCATCCTCATCGACTGCCTGGTCATGACCGCCTCGACCAATCAACGCCAGGCCGAGCAGATCCTGCGCGCCATGTCCCTGTGCAAGGAGCGCCTGGGCGTCAAATGCGCGCTCGGCGTGTCGAACATCAGCTTTGGCCTGCCCGCTCGCCCGCTGCTGGGTTCGGTCTTTTTGGCCGCCGCTTTTGGCGCGGGTCTGGACGCCCCCATCATGAACCCGGGCTCCAAGCGCTTTATGGATACCGTCTACAGCTATCGCGTCCTGAGCGTTGAGGACGAGGGCTCGACCGGATACATCGAGCGCTATGCCGGCTGGACCGATCCGTATAAGATCGCCGCCAACCCGGCAGCAGCTCAGGCCGCATCGACCGACACCGTGCCCGCTGCCGGCACCGACGGCACCGACGGCAACGACGACCCGATTCGTCGCATGGTCGTCTCGGGCCGCAAAGGCGAGATCGCTGCCGAGACCGAGCGTCTGCTGGCAGACCACGACGCCATGGACCTCATCAACAATCACTTTATCCCCGCCCTCGACGAGGTTGGCGTCCTCTTTGACCAGGGCAAGTTCTTCTTGCCGCAGCTTATGGCCTCGGCCGAAGCCGCACGCGTGGGCTTCGACACCATCAAGCGCCTGATGCCCGCCGGCGAGATCGCCGACAAGGGCAAGATCTGCGTGGCCACCGTCAAGGGCGACATCCACGACATCGGTAAGAACATCGTCAAGATGCTGCTCGATAACTACGGCTATACCGTCTTTGACCTAGGCCGCGACGTCGACCCGCAAGAGGTGCTCAAGACCGTGCGGGAGCGTGACATCAAGCTCGTCGGCCTCTCGGCGCTTATGACCACCACGGTCGTCGCCATGGAAGAGACCATCAAGTTGCTCCATGCCGAGGTTCCGGGCGTCAAGATCATCGTAGGCGGCGCCGTGCTCACCCCCGAATACGCCAAGCAGATCGGCGCGGACTACTACGCCAAGGACGCCGCCGAAAGCGCTCGTATCGCCGAAGAGGTCTTTGGGCAGTAACACAACGGAAACAACCGAGCACCAAAACGTGCCGCATGCGCCACTTGGCACGTGCGGCACGTTAGAATAGAAAAGACTATGCTCGTTTTGGCAGATAGGAGCGCAAGGATGGCGATCACGCCCGCAGAAATCGCGGAAACCCGCGGCATGGTTGAGGAGCAGAACCTCGACATCAGGACCATCACCATGGGTGTTTCGCTCATGGGTTGCGGTGACGAGAACCTCGACCGCATGTGCACGAAGATCTACGACCACGTGACGCACACGGCTGAGCATCTGGTCGAGACCGCCGAGAACCTCGAGCGCGAGTACGGTATCCCCATCGTCAACAAGCGCGTTTCCGTCACCCCGGTGGCCCAGATCGCCGCGTGCTGCAAGGATGAGGACCTCACCCCCATCGCGCACGCCCTCGACCGCGCGGCCGAGACGCTCGGCATCGATTACCTGGGCGGCTTCTCCGCGCTCGTCCAGAAGGGCATCGGCGACGCCGACCGCCGCGTCATCCAGTCCATCCCCCAGGCGCTCGCCACCACGAGCCGCGTCTGCTCCAGCGTCAACGTCGCCAGCCTGCGCGCCGGTATCAACATGGATGCCGTGCTCATGGCCGCCCAGACCATCATCGATGCCGCTAAACTCACGGCCGACCAGGATTCCGTCGGCGCTTCCAAGTTTGTCTGCTTTGCCAACATGGTCGAGGACTCCCCGTTTATGGCGGGCGCCGTCCACGGCGGTGGCGAGGCCGACGCCGTCATCAACGTAGGCGTCTCGGGCCCCGGCGTTATGGCCGCAGCCCTGGAGACGCTGCCCGATTCCGCATCGATGATGGAAGTCGCCGAGAAGATTAAGCAGACCGCCTTTAAGATCACCCGTGCCGGCGAGCTCATGAGCCGCGAGGCCGCCCATCGTCTGGGTGTCGAGAAGGGCATTGTCGACCTGTCGCTGGCTCCCACGCCTGCCATCGGCGATTCCGTTGCCCGCATCCTCGAGATCATCGGCGTGGGCACCTGCGGTGGCCCGGGCACGACCTGCGCGCTCGCCATGCTCAACGATGCCGTCAAGAAGGGCGGCGTCATGGCCAGCTCCAGCGTGGGCGGTCTCTCGGGCGCTTTCATCCCCGTGTCCGAGGACGCCGGCATGATCGCCGCCGTCGAGGCCGGCGCGCTTTCGCTCGAGAAGCTTGAGGCCATGACCTGCGTGTGCTCCGTTGGCCTGGACATGATCGCCATCCCCGGCGACACCCCGGTCGAGACCATCGCCGGCATCATCGCCGACGAGATGGCCATCGGCGTCATCAACAACAAGACCACGGCCGTGCGCGTGATCCCCGCCATCGGCAAGGGCGTGGGCGACTGCGTCGAGTACGGCGGCCTGTTTGGCCGTGCACCCATCATGCCGGTGAACCCCAACGCCGGCACCGTGCTTGCCCATCGCGGTGGACGCTTCCCGGCGCCGCTGAACTCGCTGAAGAACTAGCTGAGGGGGACTGGCGAGGAGCCCCGCCGCCGGGCGGCAGACATATAAGGTCGCCTGCTCGGACAGTCCTGACTCGCACGGAGAGCACATTAAGTGCTCTCCGGCTCGTGCGGAACTCGCGATCGACCTTATATATTTGCCCTCCCCGGGGCTCCCGCACAACGGGACCTCAGTTGGGTTCTATCCCTTTGGCAGTCGCTTCGCTTCTGCCCTACTTTGCTGGTATGGCGGTTTGGCGTTGGAACGGTTCTTTTTCTGATATATGCTGGTTGCGGCTCTTCTTTTGGGAGGAGTCGCTTTTTTGTTGCTAGGAGGTTGGCCCGTGGCTGATGGTGTAATTCAATCTGAGCTGCTTTCTGCGGATTGGAATGAGGAATGGATGCGCTTGCAGGCTGGTCGGCGGCGGGCTGATGATTCTTTTGAGTGGGATAAAAGGGCTCGGCATTTTCGGCCGCTTGAGACTGCCCCGTATGCCCGGGACTTTATGAAGCTGTTGGCGTTAAAGCCTGGTGAGTCGGTGCTGGATATGGGGTGTGGGGCTGGGTCGATTGCTATTCCGCTTGCGCAAGACGGACATCCTGTGATTGCTGCTGACTTTTCCCCTGCCATGTTGGGCACGCTTGATGCTGGCATTGAGTACTATGGGCTCGAGAATCGCATTACACCGCTTGAGCTTGCTTGGGATGATGATTGGGATTTGGTTGGACCGGTCGCGAAAGCGGTGGATGTTGCCTTTGCCAGTCGGTCGGTTACGACGACCAATCTAAAAGGTGCGCTTGCCAAGCTCGACCGTACGGCTCGTCGGCGTTGTGCTGTCACAATGGTCGCCAACTCCAGCCCGCGCTATGACCTGCACTTGATGAACGCTATCGGCGCCTCGGTTACCTGCAGCAATGGCTTTGTGTACGCCTTCAACATCCTCATTCAGATGGGTGCCCTGCCGCAGGTTACATACTTTGAATCGCCTCGTCGCGATACCTTCGATAGCCTTGAGGCAGGCGTGGCGGATTTTTCCCGTATGCTCGAGCATGGCAACGAGGATAAGATCGACCGCCTGCGCGACTATATCGCTCAGCACATGATCGAAAACCCCCATGCCGGCGAGCCGGGCTCCAAGGGCGTGCCGCAGGGGCGCTATATGCTCGACCATATCCGTAAGGTTCGCTGGGCGTTTATTGTATGGGAACCGGTCTCTGAATCCCGCTCGTAGCCCGTTCACAGCCCGCACTGCCCATCACCTCGGCATCCGCATTCTTTTTGAACTGGGCAAACGCGCTCCACACCGCGCCGTTCCTGCGCTATCGTGGGACAGCTCACGTAGATTAAGGCCCCGTCGCGGGGCGCCCCATACATAGAAAGCGAGAACCCATGGCACTGACAGGAGCACAGGTCAAGCAGCTTCGCAGCATGGCCCATCACCTCAACCCCGCTATCATCATCGGTAAGTCCGATGTCAACGAGGGCACCGTCGAGCAGACGGTCGCCTACCTGGAGAAGCACGAGCTCGTTAAGTGCTCCGTGCTCGATGGCTCCAGTCTTTCCGCCCGCGAGGCCGCCGAAGAGCTCGCTGAGCGTTGCCACGCCGAGGTCGTCCAGGTCATCGGCCGCAAGTTCTCGCTGTATCGCGAGTCCTCGCGCAAGGACATTGAGAAGATCAAGCTCGTCTAAGAGCCAATGATCCGGCGAGCGAACACATAGCAAGCTTACGGGTGCCCAAGTACTTCGGACGCCCGTTTTTTATCGCTCGACCAGCACGCGATTGAGCCGCCCCTCCACCAAGCGCTCGTATAGACGCCGCGTCTCGGGCTCGGGCACGCCATTGACCTGCTCCCTCAGATGATGCATATGCCCGCTGTACAGCTCGACGATATCGCGCCGCCGCCCCGCCGCACTGTAGACGCGCATGGCGCAGCGCACCATATCCTCACGCGCCGTCTCTTGCCGCAGCCCCGACTCCACCAGCCATACCGCCGACTGCAGGTCGTTTTCTTCTAGGGCGGCATTCGCGCCCCGAATCATGCAGTCGATATACTTCGATTCCATAATGCGTCGCATACGCAAAAAGTAGGTGGGGTTACAGCCATTGGGCACATGCAGCGGTCCGGCATAAAGTTGCTCAATCTTAAGGCACAACTCGACCAGATGGGGCCCGCGCGCACCCGTGCGATTTCCCAAAACCTCGCGGCTTATCTGGTCAAACAGCCGTACATCGGTCTTGACGTAGTCACCGTTGAGTCCGATGCATTCATTTTGGATGAGCACACACGACTTGCCATCCGGCGTCGGTCCCAAAGCCGACCGCAAGCGCGATATCGTCGAGTACAGGTTGTTGCGGGCGCTATTGAACTCGGCATGGGGCCACAACTCCATTGCCAGCGTCTCGCGGTCGACGAGCGCATCCATGCCCAGTGCAAGCCGCTCGGCAAGCGTCGCCGCCTTCTTGCGGCGCCACATTTTGTCCGTGATGGGAAACCCGTCGCGCTCGGCGCGGAACGCACCAAACATGCGAATCTCGATATGGTCGATGGTATCAACGGCTTCAACCTCGCCAGCCTGGAACAGGCGCTCGCCTTCCCCTTCCAAATCGTCGCGCAGCGAGTACCGCGACAGCTCGCGCACGGGAAGCTTCTTGCGAATCCTGGTCGCCGGCTCGCCCAGACAATGCATGGCAAGGCGCGCAAAGAGCCGATACGATGGTTCCAGAATCCCCGCGCGATTCATGGACATCCAGGCCGCGAGATCGCTATCTCGCCCCGCGCAAGCCAAATGCAGCGCCACCATCCAGGCTTCTGCACCACCAACCTGCGTCTGGCTTATATCGAGCAACTCCGCTTCCTCGCGTACCGAAACCATCGAGGTGTTACGCAGATACGCCGCGCGCTCCAGCAGCAATGCGTTATCGCGCATGTACGCAATCGACTCCTCGGCAAGTTTGAGCACTTGGACCGCACGGAACTTTGCATTAACCGGCCGTCCCTCTGCCAGCGACTGCCAGCCTTCTAGCAACAGGCCAAACAGCTGAATCTGGTTGTCGCGCATGCGCACGGCAAAACGATCGAGCTCGTTGAACGCCGCGTCGTCGGTTACCGGCAGGCCGGAAAGGAGCCGCCGTGCCGCCAACACCATGCGCACCCAGATAGCCATCGCCTTAAGCCCACGCACGTCGAGCGCCTCCCGCACCACCGTCATCTCGTCGTCGCGCTCGTCGGTTCCCGTAAACGACCCGTCAAAGAGCTCCACCAGCATGCTATCGGCCCGTATAACAATCCCCGCGATGTCGAGCTCACAGTCGTAGGCCTTGCTCGTTTTGAGCTGCTGTAGAACGCCGCCGTCATCTCCCCGCTCGGTCAGGCAGCGCTTGACCTCGATATGCGCGGACAACATATCGAGTGCGGTATGGGATGTCTCGATTTCTGGCACGGCCAGGTTCGTAGGAAGCCCAAGCCCGTTGTCCCCATAGCAAACAGCCGTCAGTGTCTGGGCCACTCTCCATGAAACAGGGTCTATTTCGCAGGCCGCCCGTTCGCCCCCGCGCTCGATGACCGATGCCATATAGCGAGCGAGCTTTGTATTGGACACGCTGACCGCTGCCAAATACACGCCGAGCGCCTCGGCAGGCGTTGGCTCTGGAGCCGGATCGTCGGCATCGATCGTACCCAGCGCTGCTCGGCAGATATCGGCCCCGTGCCCCGTCAGAGCAAGATCGACCCCATACTGCCCAGCAAGTTCAAGGACCGCTCCACGGTCCAAAAAGGCGTCCGCCAGGCCCATCGCCGCATCGCATCGGCCCGCCTTAAGCAAAATCCGGGCCGCCCTCGGAACAAGTTCGGGGCGAACCTCGGCCACCAACTTACGCAAACGCAAGCGTCCGTTATCCTCCGTGCCCAGACACGTAAAACTCCGCTCGGCGGGGTCCAAGCCAAAGATCGGGTAGTCGCGTACGAAGTAGGACTGGTCGACCATCGATAGCCTCACCCCGCAAGCCTCGAGTTCTGCGATATTGCCCTCGCCCATCAAAATCATGAGACATGCCACGCAAAACAGTGCATTATTGTCGAGCGAAGCCAGGTCGACAAGTGCCGCGCCATATACGTTGACAATCTCGTTTTCGAGCAGACCGGCTACGTCGCCTTGGCCATACAGACCCGTCTGCAATGCCGAAACGAGCTCGGGCACGCCCTGCGTGAGCTGATAAAAGTCGAGCGATGTGCTGATCGAAAACGCCGATGCCCACGCCGAATACTCATAGGCATGCACCTTGAGCATCTGCGCATTGATCTTAACCGAATCGCCCAGCCCATGAATCAGTTGACGATTTGAAGGACGGCAGGAGATAAAGACCCCCACCCCCATAGCGCGCAGGCCGCGAATCCTGTCGATGAGGTCTTCGGTATCGTGCTGATCGAGGTTTGGCACATTATCAATCGCGATAAGGGAGTGCGGTTTGTCTTTGAGTTCTTCGGTAACCACCTCGAGCTGCATAAACACCTCGCGCCCAATGGCGCGATCGGCCTCGATAATCCGCACGGGGCCTCGCGTCGGGTCGCATTTAACCTCATGGGTGTACTGCAGCAGCACCGAGGTCTTCCCAAACCCGTCGGGCGCATAAAGAACCACGATGCCGGCCTTTCGGCCCTTGGTGATAAGCTCATTCATCAAGCGTTCGCGTCGCACCATATAGCCTCCGCCCAGCGGCATCAGCTCGAGGTCGTCTATACCGCTCAAATCGTTTACCATGCCCGCTCCTCAACTCGACCGTATGGACACTGTAGCCGCAAGACCATACAAGCCGCGCTATGAATAGAGCGACCTTGTGTTTTAGGTTGTCTTTTGGTACGCAAGCGGCAAGTTTTTGTACAGCGAGGGCCGATTGTTATTAATCCCCCGACTAATCGGTCTTTAAGCAGGTAAATGAGCTTGTCAGCTTGTCCCATCTAAGCGGCAGTGTAACGCAAATGAACAAGGTTCAGCTATGTCATTCAACTCGCCTAGCACCCGCTACCGTCTACGACCTTTTAGTGGCATTTTTGCATAGAATCTGGTATGGAATGAATCAAGCTGTTGGGCATCCGGCATTCGTCAAGCTTGCGGCAAGATTTTGGTCAAGCGGGCGGAGAGGGATAATCAGAACCACCCTTAAAAAGGGTGGTTTGCTCTTAGGGTATAACCCACGGGCCCCGGGCTCGCGTCTAAAGGCGCGGGCCCGGACTTCATCCAGGCCTAGTGCATCTTGACCCGTGGCGCGCCGGTCGAACCGGCAGGATAACCTCCTCTTGAAGGGGTCCTCGTACTCCTTCACGCTCAGCTTGTCCAGCGCGATGTCGTGGGACTCCTGCTCCCTGATGTACTTGGCGATCGTCGCCTCGTTCAGGCCGACGGTGGACACGTAGTAGCCCTCCGCCCAGAACTTCCTGTTGCCGAACTTGTACTTGAGGTTGGCGTGCCTGTCGAATATCATCAGCGAGCTCTTCCCCTTCAGGTAGCCCATGACGCTCGCGACGCTGTACTTCGGCGGGATCGCCAGCAGCACGTGCACGTGGTCGGGCATCAGGTGCCCCTCGATTATCTCGATCCCCTTGTACTCGCACAGCTTCCTGAGGATCTCCCCTATGTCGCTCCTGATTTGGTTGTAGATCACTTTGCGCCTATACTTCGGCGTGAACGCGATGTGGTACTTGCACATCCACTTCGTGTGGGAAAGGCTGTAGGCCTTCTGGGCCATGGCGACCACCCCTTCGACTCGAATTCTTGACGGCCTGAACAATCGTCAATATCGGTCGGAGGGGTGGCTTTGTAAAGCCGTTTGTCTCCACCCGCGTAGCGGGTGGTTTAAAGCTGGCCGCTGCGCGGCCAGCAGACTAAAGTCTTGAAAACAAAAAGGCCCCCGCAAAGCGGAGGCCTTAGGCAAGGCTATGTCGAGATGCAGGATTCGCGCTACTCGCAGAGCGAAAGGGCGGCCTCGTCGGCAACGACAACGCAGTTGGTGTGCAGCTGCAGGATCGAAGCCGGGCACGCGGGCGTAACCGGACCATAGCACATGTCATGCACGGCCTGAGCCTTGGCCTCGCCGTTGGCGACGACTAGGATCATGCGGGCATACATGATGGTCTGGGTACCCATGGTGTAGGCCTGACGGGGAACATCGTCGATGCTGTCGAACAGGCGGCTGTTGGCCTGAATGGTGCTCTCGGTGAGGTCGACGCAGTGCGTGCCCTTGGAGAAGTGGTCATCGGGCTCGTTGAAACCGATGTGGCCGTTGTTGCCAATGCCGAGCAGCTGCAGATCCGGGTAACCGGCGGCGGCGACGATCTTGTCGTACTCAGAGCAGGCAGCGGCGGCGTCGGGGTTGGAACCGTCGGGCACATGCGTGTTGTTCAGGTCGATGTTGATGTGATCGAAGAAGTTCTCACGCATGAAGTAGTGATAGCTCTGGGGATCGTCGTGCGAAAGGCCGCGATACTCGTCCAGGTTGTAGGTGCTGACCTCGGCAAAGTCGACGTCGCCCTTCTCGTACCAAGCAGCGAGCTGCTTGTAGGCACCGATCGGGGTGGAGCCGGTGGCAAGACCCAGCACGCAATCGGGCTTGAGGATAACCTGCGCCGAGATGATATTGGCGGCCTTGCGGCTCATATCCTCGTAGTCTTTAGCTTTAATGATCTTCATTACGCGTCCTTTCTCGTACAAGAGAGGCAAGGCTCCCCTTACAAGCACTTGCCCGCGGCCCGCGTCGGCCGCAACCAACGTGTGCGGCCACCAGGGCGAGGTCGCGTAATGTATGTGTCTCGTGTCTAGCCGCGTCGAGGCCCCTGCCCGTCCACGGTGACCCAAAGCCGTTTAGCTTCGGACAAATCCCATCTTGCCACGGAGGGCGCCCTCTTTCAAGGGCGCCCTCCATAAACGTGTTTGAATTGTAGGCTAATGGCCACGTGCACTTGCTAGCGCTCGCGAGCAACGATGAGCTGGTCCATCTCTTCGACATGCGCACCAACGGAGCCCTTGATACTCGAGAACTCAACGGAGTTGCACACCAAGATGGGAACCGTCACATCGTAGCCCTCGGCAGCAATTGCCTCGCGATCGAACTCGATGAGCACGTCACCCTTATGGACGACATCGCCCACCTGTGCATGCACGCTAAAATGCTTGCCCTCAAGCTGAACAGTGTCCAAACCAACGTGGATGAGCACGTCTAGGCCATCGACCGTGTTGAGCGCAACGGCGTGACCCGTGGGAAAAATGGCCTCGACCTTGGCGTCTGCCGGCGCAATCACACGCGTGCCGGTAGGCTGAATCGCCACGCCCTGGCCCAAAAGGCCGGTGGCAAACGTCTGGTCGTTTACCTCGGAGAGCGGAATGACGTCGCCCGAGATGGGAGCATCCAGCGTAAGGACTCGACCACGCATACCAAAAGACCTTAGGACTTTAGTGAACATGCTCCCCCTCGGACATACCAATCAATCAAATAACCTTAACAGTTTACCACTTGGCACCCGTTTTTGACCATTAGGGAAGTTCGCGCTTGACAACCTCGACGATGTCGTCGACAACGCGCTGGGTCAGCTCGTGCGTCTCGGCCTCGGCCATCACGCGGACCAGCGGCTCGGTACCGCTCGGGCGCACCAGAATGCGGCCGCGGCCGTCAAGCTCCTTCTCGGCGGCAGCGACGGCATCCCAGATGGGCTGGCAATCGTCCAGGCCGGCCTTGTTGTCGGAATGCACGTTGACGAGTACCTGCGGGTACTTCTTCATGATGCCGGCAAGATCAGTGAGGGTACGACCGGTGCGCTTGAGCACGGCCAGCAGCTGCAGAGCCGTCACCAGGCCGTCACCGGTGGTGTTGTGCTCCAGGAAGATGATGTGGCCGGACTGTTCGCCGCCGATGACGGCGCCATCCGCGAGCATGCGCTCCAAAACGTAGCGGTCCCCCACGGCGGTCTGAACCATCTCGAAGCCCTGCTCCTTCATAGCGATGGAGAAGCCAAGGTTGCACATGACGGTCGAGACGATCTCGGAGTTGGCGAGCTTGCCGCGGGCGGCGAGGTCAGAACCGCAGATAGCCAGGATGTAGTCACCGTCGATCTCATTGCCCTCGCCGTCGACGAACAGCACGCGGTCGGCGTCGCCGTCGTGGGCCAGGCCGATATCGGCGTGGGTGCGCAGCACGAGCTCGCGCAGGGGCTCAAGGTGAGTGGAGCCGCACTCAACGTTAATGTCGGTGCCGCAGTAATCAGTGTTGATGGCATGGACCGTGGCGCCCAGGCGCTGCAGCGCAGCGGGCGTGGTCTGGCAGGAAGCACCGTGGCCGCAGTCGACGGCAACAACCAGGCCATCGAGCTTAAGGCCGTCGAGCGTGCTGATGGCATGATCGACATAGGCCTTGCGGGCGTCTTTCATCTTGATAATGTGGCCCACGCCGGCACCGGTCGGCAGCGTGTCGGCAGCCATGGCCTCCTCGGACATGACCCAGGCGCTGATCTCTTCCTCGACAGCATCGGGAAGCTTCATACCCTTGCGGCTAAAGAACTTGATGCCGTTGAACTCCGGCGGATTATGCGAAGCAGAGATGACGATGCCGCCGTCGAGCTCGTTTTGGACGGTGAGCAGCGCCACGGCCGGCGTAGGGATAACGCCGCAGCAATGCGGACGGCCGCCCTCTGCCATAATGCCAGCGGTCAGAGCACTCTCGAGCATGGTACCCGAAAGACGCGTGTCGCGGCCGATGCAGATGTCCGGGCCAAGGAACTTGGTCGCCGCGCGGCCCAGGCGAAACGCGAGGTCGCACGAGAGGTCGGCATTGGCGACGCCACGGACGCCGTCGGTACCGAAGATGTTCTGGGGCATAGGATCGCTCCTTCCCTAGCAGGCGATATACAACCGCCCACCCTAGTCGAAAAAGAAAAGCGGGACCCGCCGAGGAATCGGCAGGCCCCGCTTGTACATTGTATCTCGAAAGGAGATAAAACCTTAGCGCTTGGAGAACTGGGGAGCGCGGCGGGCCTTCTTGAGGCCGTACTTCTTGCGCTCGACCACGCGAGCATCGCGCGTAAGGAAACCGGCCTTCTTGAGGTCAGCACGGTAGTCGCCAGCGTTCAGAAGAGCGCGAGCGATGCCCAGACGCAGAGCGCCGGACTGACCGGAGATGCCGCCGCCATCGCACAGAGCGATAACGTCGAACTGACCGGCGGTGTCGGTCACCTTGAAGGGAGCAAGGGCGTTCTCAACGAGCTGATGACGGCCGAAATACTGCTCGGCGTCACGCTTGTTGATGGTCACCTTGCCGGTGCCGGGGACGAGACGGACGCGGGCGACGGCGTTCTTACGACGGCCGGTACCCTGGTAGACAACGGTGTTCTCAGCCATCTTTAAGCCTCCAGCTCAATCTTCGTGGGGTTCTGGGCAGCATGCGGATGCTCGGCACCAGCGTAGACCTTAAGCTTGGTCATCTGGGCACGGCCGAGGGTGGTCTTGGGCAGCATACCGCGAACGGCGCGCTCGATGACCTTCTCCGGGTGCTTCTCCATAGCCTGGCGGAAGCTCTCAGCCTTGAGGCCGCCGTTGTAGCCGCTGTGGCGATAATAGGTCTTCGTGTCGGCCTTGTTACCGGTAAGCTGGACCTTATCGGCGTTGATGACGACAACGAAGTCGCCGCAGTCGCTGTTGGGCGTGAACTGGGGCTTGTTCTTACCGCGCAGGATCATTGCGATCTGGGTGGCAAGACGGCCCAGGACAGCACCATCGGCGTCGACGAGAACCCAGTTGCGCTGGACCTCGCCCTGCTTGGCGTAGTGAGTCGATTTCGAAATCACTTAGACTCCTCCATGTACAGTACGTGTTGTTACAGAGATTCACGGGGCTCTGCAAGTAACCCGTCCATATTACCCCGCTCGCCGTACGAGTCAACAGGTATTTTGGCTCCGACCAGAGTTTCTGCACATGTCATCCACGAGCCGTGATTTTTCCAACTCTTTAGCTGTTGTCATTTTTTGAGGGTTCGCCGTCGCTAGCGCTCAACGAACTCTTGGATTTCCGCGAGCAGGCGCTTTGCCTCCTGACGGCCCTGGATATACAGGTCCAAAAGCTTTGCCGGATCGTGCTCGACATGGCCGACCTCGACCGGCTTTTGCGGAGCGATGACCAGCGCGCGGCCCTCGCGCTCATACTTCCACAGGTGCATGCGCTGGAGGTTATAGCGGTCGTGGCGCGTCTCGATAGCCTCGAGCAGGTAGGGGTAGTCGGCATAGCGGGCGCGCGCGGCAGGCATAAACTCGTAGGGCTTTTTCTCGTACGAGCGGTCCTGGGTGACGATGACGACCGCACGGTCGAAGCCCGCCTCCTCGAGCACATGCTCGATAGGAACCGAATCGGCCACGCCGCCGTCGACGTATTTGTGCCCGTCGATCTCGACCGGCGGCGTCACCAGCGGCAGCGAGGTGGAGGCGCGCACAGCATCGAGGTCGAGCACGGCGCTTTTGACCGGCAGGTAGGCAGCGGTTCCAAACAGCATGTCCGTCGCGACGGCGTACATCTCGATGGGGCTCGCGTCGAACGCCTCGTTGTCAAAGGGATCCAGGCGGTCCTGGATATCGTTGAAGATAAAGTCGTAACCCACGATGGAGCCCGTGGATGCGAAGGATGCGGCACCCATGTAGCGGTTGTCATTGCAGAAGGTCAGGTTGATGCGATTGACGCGACCGATCTGGTGTGACTTGTAGTTGACGCCGTTGAGCGCACCGGCCGATACGCCATATACCGCCGGAATTTCGACACCGGCCTCCATGAGAACGTCGAGCACGCCGGCGGTAAACTGCCCACGAAAACTGCCACCCTCCAAGACGAGCGCGACCTTGCCGGCGTTCTTTGCCTTATCTTCTGCAGTCATATTGACCTCCTGCGATTGCGTTTTGACTTTCTTCTACCCAGTTTTGGGATGGAGGGCGCATGGGTTTTGGAGTTGAGGGGGCGGCTGGCGGAAAGCACGTCCCGTTCTGAGGGGCGATTCCGGGATGCGCTTTCCGCCTGGGTTGCCATGGGGAAAGCATGTCCCACTCTACGGCTCGATTCCGGGTCGCAGCTTCCACTTGAGGCGTCATCCGGAAAATGTATCCCATTCCGAGCTTAGATTCCGGGATGCGGTTTCCGCCTGGGCAGTCATTGGGAAAACGCGTCCCACTCTGCGTCACTGAGGCGTTTTCTTTACGCCCGCGCCCTGCATAGAGTTCGATTCTCCGCGGTACGGGGGATCCGTTGATGCTGGGCGAGGCCAGCTGAAATTCGATAAACATCGCATCTATATTGGGCTTAGGCTTTGCGCGAAGAATCCGCGTATTTGCTTCGCAAATACGCACCGGCTTCGGCCGGCTGCCGCCGCCCTCGCCCGCGGGCTACAAACGCTTCGCGTTTGCTTAACGCCCGCGCCCTGCACAGAGTTCGATTCTCCGCGGTACGGACTAGAAATAAAAAGACAGGTAGATACGAATATCTACCTGCCTGTTACTTATGGTGGAGGCGCGGAGAATCGAACTCCGGTCCACGAAAGCCCCTTGATTGGCATCTCCAAGCTCAGTCGCTGGTTTAGTCTCGGACGCCTTGCGCGCAGCGACACGCTCGCGACGTCCTAACCGGTTCGGTCTTAGCCCGCGCCATACCGATTACGTGCGCAGGAGCATTCCCCTAAGATGACGTCGCGCCGGTGTCGGGGAAATCACCGGGTTGACGCGCCGCTATAAATTAAGCAGCGAGAGCCATAGGCTCAAAAGAAGAGTTGTTGTCAATTCAATTTGACGGTACCCCTGTTTAACGAGGCGAGGAGACCTCGGCTTGCTTCCTCTCTCAGAGCTATCGTGTCGAAACCAGTCGCCCCCGAATGTCGGGAAAGTCTGGATGGTATCGGGCCTGCAAACACCCGATAACCGTCGACTTTTCAAGGAACATACGGGGCGAGCCCCGCTTGTGGAGTGTTATCTTACCACGTTCTGAAAGCGGACAGCTGTTCTATGCACGAGCTGTGAAGACCCCAATGTGCGCCGCACTTCGCACTTTTGTTACCGATCGCGTCACGTATATTTTCGCCAAGCAAAATTGACCCGTCGAAAGGACCGTTATGGATACCAAGCAGCAACTCGTCGATGCCCTCGCAGGCCTGGGCTCAACCATTACCGAAGCTATGGATGTCATCGAGGGCTTTGTCCCCTGCGGACATCCCGCCCTCACGGTATCGAACGCACTCGTCGCGCTGGACGTTGACGATGATGCAGCTCTCGCCCAGCAGCTTGAGACCGTCGAGGGCTTTATCGACCACGTGAGTGAGAACCGCGGCGTGGCCGCCTACCACGGTATCGAGCTCGAGCTCGCGGGTCCCAAAGCCGATCTGCTCGCAGCAATCCGCGAGGTAGGCGCCCTTATGCAGACCGCAGGCGTCAAGAACACCCAGGTCAACGAGTGGGTCTACCGCAGTCTGGCAGCACTCGACAGCTCCGACGAAAAGGCAGTCGAGCAGCTCGCAGAAAGTCCCGCCATTAAGGCCGAGCTTTTGTAAATAGCAGACGCGGGTCCCTTGGCGCATCGTCGTCCAAGAGGCCCGCAAACAGTTTGCGTCAACCGATAGCCGCGCCGCCGCGTTCGGCCAAAGCAAGAATCGGCATCATTTGGCGCGGGGTCTTTGCTGCAAGATCGGCATGTTCGAGCAGCTTGCGATCGTTGGTCACCAAGTAATCGACCTGCGCGCGTTTGCATGCGGCGAGTACCAAGTTGTCCTCGTAATCGCGATGGAGCGCTAAGTATTTGTCGGCCAGCCAAAGGTCCGACGCATCTGCACCCACGGCCGTGGCGTTTTCGGTCATGTTCCGAACAAACGCCAGCGCCGCATCGCCAATTGCACGGGCAGATGCCTCGTCGAGCGCTCCCCCACTGGCAAGAACGCTACGCTTCAGCTCGTGTTGGACAACGTACAGCACGTCCTTGGCGATATGCACCGGAAAGAACATCAATGCCCCTGCCTCCGCCGCCTGCCCAATAAACGCACGCGCGGCAAGCGACTCGGCATGGTCGACGCAAAACGAATCAACCCATACGTTGGCGTCCACCATTATTTTGAGGGGAGCCCCGCTCACAGGATCATCTCCTTTTGGCGATAGCGCTCGTCCATGGCTTCGGAATAGATTGTGTCCCAATCGCGATCGTCGGATACGGGCGACGTAGCGATGCCCAAATCTGCATAAAGCCGGTCTGCCGCTGCCCATGATGCGGCGAACGGAGTATCGGGCGCGACGGATTGCCGCCGGTCGTCGACGGCCGCAAGCACTTCCTCGCACGAACCACCGCCCTGCGCGACCTTGGCCACCACCTTTTTGATGAGCTCGGGCAGTGACCTGCCCGAAAGCTGCAGCGCTTCCTCGGCGCGCTCTTTAACCGAGCGATCTACGCGAACGTTCACCTGCGCCATGCCGCTAACAGCACCCATCTCAACCTCACCTTCGACTCCTGCTATCTTAGCTAGCACAACTATATATTGCTGCTAGCACACGGTCAAACGCAAAAGGCCTGCATTCTGGCGGCTGCAACACCGTCCGAATGCAGGCCATTAACTCAAGCAAAAGCGCTAACGCAGGTAAGCCTTCGCGTTGCTCAGGCTGTAGGCAATCGTCGAGCCGTTGTGCAGCAGTGACGACGTCTGCGGGGTAATCGCGCCGGTAATACCCAATGCCAACAGCGCCGAGTTGGTGAGCATCACCTTAGAGTAGGAGCTCGTCAGACGATCAATGAGGCCCTGGCTCATGCGGCGCAAACGCACGATCGCGGCCAGATCCGTGTCGGTCAGGATGATATCGGCGACCTCCTTGGCGATGTCGCTTCCGCCACCCATTGCCAGCCCCACGTCGGCCAAACCGAGTGCCGGCGAATCGTTGACGCCGTCGCCCACCATGGCAACGTGGCGCCCCTCACCCTTAATGCGCTCCACATAGGCGTACTTGTCCTCGGGCAGCAGCTCGGCCTTAAACTCGTCGACACCCGCCTCGCGCGCAATGCGCTCGGCCGTGCGCTCCGAATCGCCCGTGAGCATAACGACATGCTTGACGCCCAGCGCATGTAGGTCGGCGATGGCCTCACGGACGCCGGGCTTGAGCGGATCCTCGATGCCGAGCACGCCGACGACCTTGCCGTCGACCGCCAGATACAGCGGCGACAGGCCTTGCATCTGGAGCTCGATTTGCTCCTTGATGTCGGACTCGAGCTGCGCACCCTCGTCCTCAAATACAAAGTGCGCCGAACCGATAATGGCGCGACGCCCCTCGATGGACGAAGCGATGCCGTGCGCCACGATGTACTCGACCGCGGCATGGCGCTCGCGGTGCTCGAGCCCGCGCTCGAGGGCGGCGTTGACCACGGCACGCGCCACCGGATGCGGGAAATGCTCCTCCAAGCAAGCGGAAAGACGCAGGACCTCGTCCTTGCTCCAGCCATCTGTCGTCAGCACGCAAGCCAGGCGCGGCTGCGCCTCGGTAAGCGTGCCGGTCTTATCAAACACGATGGTGTCAGCCTTGGCAAACGACTCAAAGTACTTCGCGCCCTTGACCATGACGCCCATCTTGGCGGCATCGCTCATGGCGGTCATGACGGCGACGGAACCCGTGAGCTTGAGTGCGCACGAGTAGTCGACCATCAGCGCCGCCGAGGTCTTGATAAGGCTGCGCGTGGTGAGCGCAACCAGGCCCGCGAGCAGGAAGTTCCACGGGACGATCTTATTGGCGAGGTCCTCCATATGCGACTGGCCCTCGGATTTGAGCGAGTCGGCCGTCTGCACGAGCGAGACGATCGAGCGCAGTTTGGTCTGCGCCGTGTTGGCGCGCACGCGCACCAAGATGCTGCCGTCTTCCACGACGGTACCGGCGAACACGTCGTCGCCCACGCTGCGCTCAACGGCCAGCGGCTCGCCGGTCAGGGTCGCCTGGTTGACCATAGCGCTCCCCTGCTCGACGACACCGTCGATGCAAATGGACATGCCAGTGCGCACGGCGACCAGATCGCCGGGCTCGAGCTCGGTCGCAGCAACGCTTACCTCGGTATCGCCGACGACCTTTTGCGCCTTGTCGGGTACATCGAGCAGCGAGTTGATGAGCTCGTTTTCGCTCATGGCGCGGGTGTAGTCCTCGAGCAGCTCGCCCACGTTGAGCAGGAACATTGTCTGGCCCGCGGTGTCGACATCACGCTTGACGAACGAAATGCCGATGGCCGAAGCGTCGAGCACGGGAACGGTCAGGCGCGGCTGCGCCAGCTCATGAAGGGCAGCGCGCAAAAATGCCATGTAACCGGCCACGACAAACACCGCACGCAGAGGCGTCGGCAAGAACCAGCGGCGCGCGTAGTGGGCGCCGACGAGTGTCGCCAGGTCCATAACGAGTTTGTGCTTGCGCGGCTCAAGCTGCATCACATAGCCCGACTTGGCATCGGCGATAGCTTGAGCATCGAGTGCGCCCAAGGCGTCGAGCACGCTCGCGCGACGTGGCTCGTCGTATTCGAGCGCCATCTGGCCAATACGGCCATATACGCGCACCTTGTGCACGCCGTCGATGTCGCCGCCAAGCTTAAGAAGTGCATCGAGATCGCTCTCTGGCACAGGACCCGCCAATTGAAGACGGGTCCTGCCGGGGATCTCGCTAATAATCGAGAATCTCATAGTTTGTGCCTGGGAGCGTTACTCGGCTGCCTCGTCAGCAGCGGCCTCGCTCTGGGTGATGTAAGCAGCCTCGGCAACCATGTCGTCGACATTAGCCTTGGCCTGCTCGACCATGTCCTGGTAGCCGTTCTTGATGCGCATGCCGCACGCGATACCCTGCACGCAAGCATTCTTTACCGGAGCGCTGGTAAGCAGCTTGATGCCGGCCGTACCGAGCAGAAAACCGCCACCGACAAGCAGGGTGTTAAACGTCGACTTCTTCATGTTGCTTCTCCCTTTTGCCGCATTGGACGCGGCATGGTGCCTCAGCACCCGAGTAAACAAGTTTGCTCGAGCACGCTTTTGAAATATCTCAATTTTATCTAACTATCTAGGTCAGCCATGGCTAACCTTTTGAAAATTAACGATGCGGAGTAACCGATTGTCAATGTGACAAAGGGACTGTCCCTTTGCCCCTTCTTACAACTGCCAGGTAGCTGCTTCCTTTTGCAGCGCCACCATGCGGGCGAATTCTCCACCTGCCGCCTTGAGCTGCGCCGGAGTGCCCTGCTCGGCAACCACACCATCCTTGAGTACAACGATTTTGTCGGCATTTTCCACCGTACGCATACGGTGGGCAATAACGATAACCGTCTTACCTGCGAGCAGACGGGAGAGCGCCTGCTGAACCACGGTCTCGTTCTCCACATCCAAGCTCGCCGTCGCCTCGTCCAACAGCACGATCGGCGCATCTTTGAGCAGCGCACGGGCGATGGAGATGCGCTGGCGCTCGCCGCCGGACAGCTTGGAGCCGTTCTCGCCGATCATGGTGTCATAGCCCTGCGGCATGCGGCTCACAAACTCGTCGCAGTTGGCGGCACGCGCGGCAGCAAGCACTTCCTCATCGGTGGCATCGCGACGACCAAGACGGATGTTTCCCATCACCGTGTCGTCAAAGAGCAGCACGTCTTGGAACACAATGGCGTAGTCGCGCAGCAGCACCTCGGGATCGACGCTCGCAACATCCACACCGCCCACGGTAACCTTGCCCGCGGTGGCATCCCAAAAGCGCGCGGCAAGGCGGCTCACCGTGGACTTACCGGAACCCGAAGGACCGACCAGCGCTGTAACTTCGCCTTCCTTGGCGGTAAAGCTCACATCGGTAAGAACTTTCTCGCCGGCGCGGCCGTCCTCGCCCGCACCATAGCCAAATGCCACATGATCGAACACCACATCGTGGCCCACGGGCTCAAACTGCTCGCTACCCCGCGCCACAGGCTCTTCCATGATGGAACGCATGCGCTTGGCAGACGACTCGGCGGCAAACAGCTCGGACATCAGCATCAGCGCCTGATCAAAGGGCGCATAGATGCGGCTCACCATAAGCAGGAAGGCAAACATCATCAAAAAGTTGACCTGGCCGGAGGCGACCATCGCGGCGCCCGTGACCAACGTGGTGGCAATGCCCAGACGCAGGATAGCAAAGGCGGAGTTAACCAAAAGCCCATTGGCGAGCTCGCCCTTGGTGGTCTCGCGCTCCTCGGCATCGATCACGGCGTTGAGCCCCTCAAGATAATGAGCCTCCTGGTTGGTGGCGCGGATCTCGCGCACGCAGTCGAGCGTCTCCTGGATCGCCTCGGTAACCTTGACCTTCTCGGCACGCACATGGTCGAACACCGGGGTCATGGGGCCGCGTGTCAGATACAGCACGGCAAAGGCCACGGGCACGCTCCAAAACGCCGCGATCGCCAGCTGCCAGCAAAAGAACAGCGACGCCACGAACACAATGGCGCTTGCGATGATGGCACCCCAAAGCTCTCCCAGCACGTGGCTGTAGGCGTGCTCCATGGCCTGGACGTCGCCCATAATGGTCTCGGTTAAATCGGCCAGATCACGACGGCCAAAAAACGACAGCGGCAGCTTGCGTAAGCGCTCGGCAATCTCCATACGCTGCTTGCCGCACTCCTCGTAAAAGATGCAGTAGGTGTAGTAATACTGCTGCCAGTTAGAGGCAAAGAGCAACACGAAAAAGACCAGGAGGCCGCCCACAATCGGCAGGGCATCCGGCAGGTCGGCACCGGTGGCGAGATGTTCGACAAAACCGGCCATGACCAGGAACAATAAGCCCATGCCGGCCATGGTAATGAGATTGGTGAGCGCGGTCCAGAAAATGCCGCGTTTTACGCCGGCGACGCCTTTATCGGATAGGAAATACTTCTTTTGGAATGAGGCGAACATTTAGGCCTCGCCTCCCTTCGTGACGGCGGCATCCGCGGCAGCAGTGATCTTCCAGCTCGCGGCCTGTTCGTATTCGGCCCACATCTTGGCGTATAGACCGTTTTGGGACAGTAGCTCGGCATGGGTGCCGGCCTCCTGCACGCTACCTTGGTTGAGCACCACGATCTTGTCGGCCCCCACCACGGTCGAAAGCCGGTGCGCGATCATAATGACTGTGCGACCCGCCGCCAGTTTGCTAAAGGCACGCTGGATGAGCGCCTCGTTCTCGGGATCCGCAAACGCTGTGGCCTCATCGAGCACCACGATAGGCGCGTCTTTAAGGATCGCGCGGGCGAGTGCCACGCGCTGCACCTCGCCGCCCGAAAGATATGCTCCGCCGGCACCGAGCATGGTATTGATGCCCTGTGGAAGCTTGGCCACAATGTCGTCGCACTGAGCTGCGGAGAGGGCCGCACGCACTTCGTCGTCAGTGGCCGTGGGCTTGGAGGCACGCACGTTATCGGCAAGTGTTTGCCGGAACAGCTGGTTGGTCTGGAACACGAAGGCAACCTGGTCCATAAGCTCGTGCGGGTCCATGTCGCGAACGTCCACACCGCCTACGAGCACTCGACCCGAAGAAACATCCCAAAAACGCGGGATCAGGCTGGCGCAGGTTGACTTACCGCCGCCCGAGGGACCCACCAGGGCGAGGGTGCTACCCGCGGAAACGTTAAAGCTCACATGGCTAACGGCAGGTGCTTCGGCACCCTCGTACGTAAAGCTCACGTCCTCAAATCGCACGTCGCCGCCGGCAGGGTGCTTGGGTTGCGCGGGCACGGAGAGCCGCTTGGAATCCATGATGCTTCGGATGCGAGCCAGCGAATCGGCACTCATCTGAGAGGCCTCGCCCACAAACATGAGCTTGGTCATGGCCGTCGGCACCACGGCCGAAAATATCGCGTAAAACGTGAAGTTGGCCATAAAATGCGCGAAGTCCTTCTCGCCCGGCGCCAACAGCAACGCCACGGGCAACAGGAATGTCACAAGACCATTGAGCGCGGTAAGGTTGAGTACCTGCGGACCTCGGCAAAACGTGCCCGCATAGCTTTGTGCCATGTCGGCGTATTCGGCGATCGCGTCGTGGAACGCCTTAAAGGAATAGACCGTCTGCTGAAACACCTTGACCACGGGAATGCCGCGTACGTATTCGGTACCGGTCTTGTTCATCTTGACCAGCGCGCCCATGTAGGCCTTCATGAACTCGGCGCCCTTGCCGCTCATCATGGTGGCCATGGCGCCAAGCGAAACGGCGACCGAGATAAGGCATGCCGCGCCCAAGCGCCAATCGAGGGCGAAAAGCAGCACGAGCAGACCTGCGACCATGGCGGTGGCGCCGGCGATATCGGGTAGCATGTGCGCGAGCAGGGTCTCGGTGGAGGCGGCGCATCCGTCTACGATACGGCGCAGCTCACCGGTGGCGTGTGTGTCAAAGTAGCCAAGCGGCAGCTTAAGCAGGTGCTCGCTCGTAGTCTTGCGAATATTGGACGCGCAGCGAAACGCAGACAGGTGCGTGCACATGAGCCCCACGAAATAGACCACGATGCTTGCCAGCGCAAACCCCACGGCCCACCAGCCATACGTCGCGATGCCGCAGGCTTCGCTCCAGTTAGGTGCCACGGCGATCAGATCGCGCGCGACAAGCCAAATGCACACGAACGGGCCAAAGCTCAGCAGCTGCGAGAGCGCCGAGAGAGCCATGCCCAAATACGTTAGGAATTTGCGGTCGCCGGCATATGCAAGCAGCTCGCCGATACCGCCGCCTTCCCTTTTTGACCCCTTTGCCATAAGATTCCTTTCTAACGGCTTGAGAGTTAACCGTAATGAACTTATCATTGATGTGTTAGCCATGGCTCACAATCGAGCCATGCGTGGACGTTTCTGCAAAGGAAAGGGACGCTTTTGCAAATACGG
The DNA here is from genome assembly GCF_003462845.1 of Collinsella sp. AF15-51. NCBI lineage: Bacteria > Bacillati > Actinomycetota > Coriobacteriia > Coriobacteriales > Coriobacteriaceae > Collinsella > Collinsella sp. AF15-51. The sequence goes on from NZ_QRYG01000002.1 coordinate 43,803, forward strand.
CGGGCAGCGACCGACATAACCGAGCTCTACGCACCGCAGTTTGAGCAGTTTGGCCTGGAGCTTACCGGCAAGGGCGCCGTCTTTACCGGCGAGGTGGCAAACGATCGGGCGCACGGACGCGCATGGATCATGCCTCTCTCCCCCGCCTGCATCGTTATGGAGCATTTCATTACCCCGATGCACGATATGTACCTGGCCGAATACACACCCGAACCGTACGCGTGCGTGAGCGAGGTCAGCGCGCCCACGCTCATGTGCATGCCCGAAGCCGGCATAACGCCTGCGAACCTTAAACCCCTGCATGGACCGTGGCCAAACAATGCCGTGTGCAGCTTTATCCAAGATAACTGTGGCGAGGAGTTAAGCCCACTGTTTGCAGGGCGGCTCTATCACTCGCGCTCGGTGCTCTTTTTGCCTGGATATTTTGACGAACTGGAGCACCGCTATCCCACCGAGTTCGCAGGGGTCTTTGAGGCGTTTGCCGAGCCATGGCACGAGGAAGCGACGTCCGCCATCTGCCACACACTGCACCGGATTAACGAGGACCGCGCCCGCACCGTAGGCGGACACGTCTATATGCAAGGCATCGTGGAGACCATGGTCGCGGAGCTCGCCTGTTCGCGCGCGGCCCACAAGCAGGCGCGGCAGGCGGCAGACACACGTGCCAGCGTGACCATTGCCGAGGAAGCGACGAGCCTTGTAGAACACTCGCTCAACAAGGGCAAACATGTGGGTATCAACGAGGTGGCCGAGAGGCTCTACACAAGCCGCTCCAAGCTATGCGCCACCTTTAAGGCCCAAACTGGCGAGTCCCTGGGCGCCTACATTCGCAGACGCCGTATGGAGCGAGCACAGGACCTTTTGGCCGATAGCGCGCTCACGATAGCGCAGGTGGCAGAGCGTCTAGGCTACCCTCAGCAGGCCGCCTTCGCCCAAGCCTTCAAGCAACACACCGGCACCACCCCCACCACCTGGCGCTCCCAACATATATAAAGAATGAGGACGCCATCAGCGCCCTCATTCACCAAATTTCATTCAGCCCCGCCTGACCCGAACGGCCGAGTCGTCACGGAACCGAGGGGCCGGGCGCAGGGCCTTGCCTCTCAATGAGTTCCCTTCAAAACAATGGGCGTGCCGACGGCACGCCCATTCACTCTATTCCATCCAGCCCGCCTGACCCGAACGGCCGAGTCGTCTGGCCGGGGAAGCCCCGAGTCGCCGGGGTGTTTGCTCCAAATGAGTTCCGCATGCAAAGAAGGCCACTAAATGTGGCCTTCGTCTTGCATAGGACTGTTTGAAATTTGGAGCAAACACCCCGGCGACTCGGGGCTTCCCCGGCCTCGCAGCTACGAGAGCGACGTTCTCAGCAACTCGTTGAAGAGCTTCGGGTTGCCCTTGCCGCGGCTCGCCTTCATGCACTGGCCCACCAAAAAGCCGATGACCTTCTGGTTGCCGTCACGATACTGCTGCGCCTGATCGGCGCAGTTTGCCAGCACCTCGTCCACGATCGGCTGCAGCGCGCCGGCATCGCTCACCTGACGCATACCGCGCTCGTCGACAATCTTGTTGGGGTCGTCGCCGGTCTGGGCCATGGCCTCAAAGACCTCGTGCGCCTGGTTGGAGCTGATGGCATCGGTCGCGAGCAACTTGGCAAGAGCGGCCACCTGAGCCGGCGCAATGCCGGACTCGGCGAGCGACACGCCCGCGCCCTTAAGGTAGGCGATCATCTCGTTCACCAGCAAGTTTGCAACCGTCTGGGCCTCCTTGCCAGCCATACCGGCAGCAGCCGCCTCAAAGAACTCGGCAAACTCGGGGTCGCCCGCGATCTGCTCGGCATCGGCCGCCTTAATACCAAAGTCGGTCTCAAAACGGGCGCGCTTGGCATCGGGCAGCTCGGGGATCTCGCCTCGGCAGCGGTCGATAAACTCGTCGTCCAAATCGAACGGCGCCAGGTCGGGATCGGGGAACAGACGATAGTCGTCTGCCGTTTCCTTCACACGCATGACCACGGTGCGCTTGCGGCTGGGCTCCCAGTGGCGGGTCTCCTGATAGATGATGCCGCCCTCCTCGAGCACCTCGGCCTGGCGGCAGATCTCGTAGGCAAGGCCATCGTGCAGGCTCTTAAACGAGTTGAGGTTCTTGAGCTCGGTCTTGGTACCCAGCTTGGTCTCGCCGCGGCGGCGCAGCGACACGTTGCCGTCGCAGCGCATGGAACCCTTCTCCATGGAGCAGTCCGAAATGCCCAACGTCACAAAGATGCGACGGAGCTTCTCCATAAACAGGCGAGCCTCCTCGGGCGTGCGCAGATCGGGCTCAGTCACGAGCTCAATCAAAGGCGTGCCGCAGCGGTTGTAGTCGACGAGCGACTCGGCGGCGGCGGTAATGCGGCCCTCGGCACCGCCCACGTGGACCATCTTGGCGGCGTCCTCCTCCATGTGGATGCGCAGGATGCGGATGGGCACCGTGTAGGAACCGTCCTCGCGACGCTCGGGCATCTGCAGGTTGGACGCGTCGTAGCTGGCCAGATGGCCGGCACGCTGGTTGCCCTCGCGCATGGTCGACGTCATGGACGTGGACAGGCCCTCGGCGTTGGCCGAGGCGCTCGCCAGGCTCCGAGCCTCGGCCTCGCCAAACGCGCAGTCGGGGCGCTCGGCGGCACCGCGACCGGTCACGTCCAGGTCCAGGTGACCGTACATGGCAAAGGCGACCGGACCCTGCGTGGTCTGGAAGTTCTTGGCCATGTCAGGATAAAAGTAGTGCTTGCGGTAGAACATCGAGTGGCGCTGGATCTCGCAGTTGGTGGCAAGACCGGCCTTGACGATGCTCTCGATGGCGCGCTTGTTGGGCACCGGCAGGGCGCCGGGCAGGCCCAGGCACACCGGGCACACGTTGGCGTTGGGCTCGTCATCGTGGCTGAGCTTGCAGTTGCAGAACATCTTGGTATCGAGTGCGGTGAGCTCGGTATGGATCTCCAGGCCGATCACGGCCTCCCAATCCTGCAGGACCTCGGAAAGCTCCTTCATTACAGCTCGCCTCCCTTCCCGGCAAAATCGGGCGCGACGGAAAGCGCGGGCGCTCCCGTGGCGGCATCGGCAAAGCCGCGCTCCAGGGCGCGGGCAAACGTGAGCAGCTGACGGTCCTTAAAGGCCGGACCCACCAGCTGAGCAGAAACGGGCAGCTGGGTATCCTCGCCCAGGCCCAGCGGCACCGAGATACCGCCGTTGCCACAAATGTTGAGCGAGATGGTGTACAGATCGGAGAGGTACATCTGCGTGGGGTCGCTGATCTCGCCAAACTTAAAGGCCGTGCGCGGCGAGGCGGGCATGAGGATGGTGTCCACCTTGGCATACGCGGCGTCGTAGTCCTGCGTGATGAGCGTGCGGGCCTTTTGCGCGGCGTAGTAGTACTTGTCGTACACGCCCGAGCTCAGCAGGTAGGCGCCGAGCATCTGACGGCGCTTGGCCTCGGCGCCAAAGCCGTGGGCGCGCGAAAGCGAGCTCTGGTCGGACAGGTTGGCGCAGCCCTCCTCCTGGTAGCCGTAGCGAATGCCGTCGAAGCGGGCCAGGTTGGAGAACGCCTCGGCCGGGCCGATGACGTAGTAGGCGGCGATGGCGGCGTCCAGGTGCGGCAGGTCGACCTCCACGAGCTCGGCACCCTGGTTCTGCAGCTCCTGAGCGGCGCGCTGAACAGCGGCCTTGACCTCGGGCGTCAGACCTTCGGCCTCCATAAACGCAGGAATGATGCCCACGCGCTTGCCCTCGATGCTGTCGTTGAGATGCTCGGTAAAGTCGACGGCGCAATCCTGGCTGGTGCAGTCGTACGGATCGTAGCCCGCGCCGGTGAGCGCGTTCATGGCCAGCGCGACATCCTCGACCGTGCGGCCAAAGGGGCCCACCTGGTCGAGCGACGAGCCAAAGGCCACCACGCCGTAACGGCTCACGGCGCCATACGTGGGCTTAAAGCCCACCACGCCGCACAGCGACGCCGGCTGGCGAATGGAGCCGCCGGTGTCCGAGCCCAGCGAGAGCGCGACCTCGCCCGCGGCGACGGCTGCAGCGGAGCCGCCCGAGGAGCCGCCGGGCACGCGCTCGGTATCCCAGGGGTTGTTGGTGCGGTGGAACGCCGAGCTCTCGGTGGAGCTGCCAAAGGCAAACTCGTCCATGTTGGCCTTGCCCATGGGCAGGCAGCCGGCATCGAGCATGCGCTGGACGCAGGTGGCGGTGTAGACGCTCTGGTAGTCCCCGAGCATGCGGGAGGCGCAGGTGGTGCGCGTGCCCACGAGGTTCATGTTGTCCTTAATGGCCAGCGGCACGCCCGCGAGCGGGGGCAACGGCTTGCCTGCGGCACGGTCGGCATCCACGCGCGCAGCGGCCTCGAGCGCAAGCTCGGGCGCCACCTGCAGGAATGCCTGGACCCCGCCCTCGCGCGCCTCGATGGCGGCAAGGGAGGCCTGGGCCACCTCGGTAGCGGTAAAGTCGCCGGCGGCAACGCCCGCGGCGATCTGGGCGGCGGTAAGGGAATCGAAGCTTAGCGCCATTACTCGCTCTCCCCCTCTCCCAAAATGGACGGCACGCGGAAGTAGCGGTCGCGCGCGCTGCCAGCGTTTTCGAGCGCAACATCGAGCGGCAGGTCGCGCTCGGGCTCGCGCAGGTCATCGCCCATCACGTTGGACAGACTTCCGATGGGATGGAACGTGGGCTCCACGTCGGGCAAGTCATATTGCAAGACGGGCTCGAGCATCTGGACGGCGTCGTTCAGGTAAGACGTCATCTGGGTGAGCTCGTCATCGGTCAGTGCGATCTTTGCGTACTCGGCGATGCCGCGCACGTCTTTCTCGCTGAGTGCCATAGGCGCTCCCTTCCGCATAACAGATAAACCGCTCTAGTATACAAGGCAACGCCACTTGGAGCAGGCGCTTTACCTAAATGCAGCGAAAACGTAACGAGAGCGGCGGTTGGCAGGCGGCGGGCTGGCGGTTCTGCAGCGAAACCGCACCGTCCATAGCGAAAACCGTCTCGCCCGCAACGAAAACCATCCCGACCGCAACGAAAACCGTCCCGCCCACAACGAAAACCATCACAACATTCGACACTTTTCGCCAAAATCGAGATTTTTATCGGATGTTGTGATGGTTTGGAAGCCCCGACCACCACAAAGGTGCCTGTCCCCTTTGTGGTGGTTCCGAACGATGTCTTATGCCGAGGCCTTGGCCTTTCGGCGCTTGCGGACCGCGTGAATCACGATGTCCAACAGCAACAGCACAATGGCTACGACCACGATGAGCACGGCAAACTCGCGCTTGCCCCAGTGGCGGCCGGCCAGTGATTTTTGCTTGTCGACGTCCTTCTTGTTGTACTTGGTGCGCACGCAATGCACCAGCAGGCGATGGTCGTTCACGCCGTAGGGCGTGCAGGTAACGAGCGTCACCTTGTCGGCACCGGGCTCGATGGTCAGCGACTCCATCTCCTCGGGCAGCACCACCTCGGAGTCCACCATCTTGTAGGCGAGCGTCTTGTTCATGGTGTGCAGCAGCACCAGGTCGCCGGGCTCCAGCGAGTGGATGTCGTCGAACATGCTCAGGTTGCGCATGCCCGAGTGCGCGGTGAGCACGCAATGCGTCGAGGTACCGCCCACCGGCAGGCTCGTGCCCTCCAGGTGGCCGACGCCCGCCATAAGGACTTCCTCGCTCGTGCCGTGGTAGATGGGCATGCTCACGTCGATGGAGGGAATCTCGACCCAGCTCATCATGGGGTCGCGATCAAAGATGAGCTGCTGGGCGTAGGGCTCAATCTGGTCGGCGGGAAGCTCGGTGGCCTCGCCCGCCAGCTGCTCGTTAAAGGAGCGCGCCTGGAGCAGGATGCGCTCGCGCTCCTCGGCAGACAGCGCGTCCACGGTGCTGGACACCGTGCTGATCTGGTTGAACACGCCCGAGGCCTCGAGCCGGTCCAAAATCCACGGCCAGGTCATAAGGCCCACGCCAATTAGGATGATGACGATGGTGATGAGCCGGTCGGCCCAGCGCGGCAGTCGCTTGCGACGGCGCTTGGGCTTTGGTTGAGGTTTGGGCTGAGGGTTTGAGCCGCCGTTGGCCGCAGCGTTATTGCTCTTCATATGTTTGGCGCCCTGCACCATCGCCGGTCACTCCTCTACAGCTCAGGTTGTCTAAACAAGTAATAGCCGATTCGCGAGCTCATGCGCCGGACAACGCAGCTAAACAGCACTGCGCGGCGCGAGCATGGGTCTGCATTTGCGTTTTCAAAATATCCCGAATCGGCGGGGCGATTCGGGATACAATGTCAATAGAAAACGACGCACCCCGCGTAAATGTTTGGGAGCGCGGGCGGCCTAGTTTTCTGGTTTTGTTAAATGCCCGGGCCTCTAACCCCGGGCATTCTTATTTGCGCTTGTTGCGGCGCAAATGCCGTCCACCGTCCGCACCGCGCGTGCGCCTACGGACCTTAAACCGAACTTCATACGAGTCAAGAAACGCGATGACGAACGAGCCCACCGCAGCGAGGGCGGCGAGCACGTTAAGGAATTTCAGCAATTGGGGACCTCCGATCGAGTCGTCGGCCGCCCGCGCACGGGATGCGTCGCAAGGCCATTTTACTGCGAGCGCATGCGCTCACAGCTGGTAAACGCTATTTTGACAAACATTTGTTCGATAGTTACACACACGGCTCCTCGCCCGGCGGAGCCTGGCCGCATTGTCCGGGTTTGCCCGACGTGTTTGCGTTTTCAAAATGTCCCGAATCGGCGGGGCGATTCAGAATACAATAGCCACAGGAAACGACGCACCCCGCGTAAGTGTACGAGAGCGCGGGCGGCCTAGTTTTCTGGTTTTGTTAAATGCCCGGGATCCGACCCCCGGGCATTCTTATTTGCGCTTGTTGCGGCGCAAATGCCTTCTACCGTCCGCACCGCGCGTGCGCCTACGGACCTTAAACCGAACCTCATACGAGTCAAGAAACGCGATGACGAACGTGCCCGCATCGGACGATGGAGGCTGGCTGCGTTATCCCAAAAAAACGGGGCAGACTCCAGTGCGGAGTCTGCCCCGAAAAGAGAATGGCAAAGCAAGAACGTAAATAGACGAGAAAAGTGTCCGCAAGTCTCATGGCCATCACATCCCACCTGCCAAAGGGATGGGTGAGCGAGCGTTACTCCTGCTCGGACTCCTCAGCCTGCTTACGGCTGCGAATGAGATGCGCCACGCCAATGCACAGCACCGCGCCACCAGCGATCCAAGTGAAGGTCACGCCGTTAAGGCCGGTGAGGGGAAGGCCGGAGCCCTTCTGGTCGGTAACGGTGAGGTGAACCTTACCATCAGTAGCGTTAGACACCTGAACAAGATTCTTGTCAGTTCCTTCAGCAAGTGTGCAACTAGGAGTAAAAGAATCACCGTTAGTGGGCAGGCTATCGCTCGCGATGGTGAACGTGACACCACTTGCTGCGGAGTTGTTGTAGCCAGGAGCAGGCTTAACTTCCTTGAGAATATAAATGCCCTCGTCGAGACCGACAACGTTGATCTTGCCTTCGTTCGTCGTTTTGAGCGTCGCATCCTTGGCGTCGCTGTGCTTTACACCCTGGGCGTCGATGTATTGGTTCTGAGCAGTGCCGTTAACAATCTCCTGCAAGGTGAACTCAACACCTTCGAGCTTCTTGGGGTTACCGTCTCCATCCTTGTCGCTACCAACCTTGGTGACGTCGATGCCGTAGGTGTAGTCGTAGGCGTGGTGCTCGACCGTGGTACCAGTACCATCAGTAGTGTGCGGGTTGTTGGAATAAGTCAGCTTAACGGTATTTTTCTGGGCTTTACCAACCAAATCATTGAACTCAATTTTGATCGTACCGTTTTCAAAGATCTTGGTAGAGTCGAGCTTGGCCTTGTACTCGACAGTCACCTTCGAGTCGCCGTTCAGCGCAATGGCAGTCTTGCCCTCATCCCCGCATTTCTTGAGATCGGGGAAGTCGACAGTAAGCGTATTATCCTCGTACTTGGCGTTATAGCCGGACGCGACCACGGCATCGCCGATTTTGACCTTAACATCGGGCGTCGTGTCGTCATCCTTGAACTTGGGCGTCATGGAATTGGGGAGTTTGTCCGTGAAGGTGTACTTGTAGGTGCCGTAACTGTTGATGTTGCCCGCGACGGTACCGGTGAGCTGGTAGTCGACATATTGGTCCATCCGAGAGTCGGCAGCCATGTTGGGCTTCGAGAATGAACCGAATGCGCCATCCGTAGCGTCATCCTTGACGGCCTTGGTCACAGTGGGGACCTGCTTCTTGGGAGTTAAGTTCTCGGCGGAACCGCCAACAACGGCGAAAATCGGCGAGGTGAAAGTATCCGTGTTGCCCGCGGTGGCATTTGCGGTTTCGCCGACACTCGCAGTCACAAAGAGCCAGTAGCCGGTATCCAGGCTGCTGAACTTGCCGTCGGTGCCTGTTCTCCAGCCATTCGTCCCTTCAGCGATTGTGGCTTTTTCCAGTGCCTTGGCAATCTTGTCGAGGGTCGTTCCGGCGTCAAGCTTAGTGCTCGCGTCTGTACCAGACGTGTACTCAGCTTTGGTTTTCTTTTTAATCCATTCTGCCCACTCTTGAGCATCGTTGCCAGAGGGCTTTGTGGAATCGTCGTCGGTAAACGCCCCCGTCACAGCATCCCTAACTGAATCCGACGCCCACTCGATGTCAGAAACCGTCTTAGGCCCATTCCAGGCGCTATCCTCCTGATCCTGCGTAACCTTCGCCTTGAAAATCTGGATGCCCTTAAAAGTCGTATCCGTATAGGTCGAATCCTTAATCGTCACGTCGCCGCTCTGGGCCACCGTCGGCACGCCCCCAGCAAACGCCATGGTCACCGGGGCCATCACGCCACCAAAGCTCAGCGCCGCTGTGAGGCCGGCGGTTACTGCCAGGCGCGCGATGTTCTTGCTCATGCTCATCTTCTTTTCCTCCGTTTTCCGGTTGGTTCTCATTCGATCGATCATCATCTGTCTGTGTCTTAGCATCTGCTTCGCTACGTCTCGCCCCGCTCTCTGTGGGGCTGCCAGCTACTCTTTATGGCTGCCACCTCCCCGCTTGACCAGGAGCGCGACCACGATGAGCGCGGCTCCGGCGACCGCTGCGGCGGCCGCGGCGTACATTGCCATATCGCCAGTCGAGGGCATAAAGCCTCCGGTGGTAATGCTAGGGGGTGTGCCGGTGGGCGTGTTGATGAGCGATGCCTCCAGGCTGCCCGTCGAGCCGTCCGCGCTGTCGGCACGCAGGGGCGACTCGGCCGTGATGGTGAGTTTGGGCTTGGCAGCGGCCACCTGGTCGACGTCCAGGCCCTCGGCCTTGACCGTCACGGAGCGCGTGCCCTTAAAGGCGGTGTAGCCCTTGGGCGCCTTGAGCTCGCGGATCTCCAGCTTGCCAGAGTCCACGCCCGAGACGGTCACGTGGCCGTCCTCGCCCGTGGTGACGGTGGCCTTGCCCTCCGCATCCCACGTGCCGTCGGCCGCCAGTGTGCGGCCGCGGTCGTCGGCGATGCTCAGGACCGCCCCGGCAAGCGGCTTGTCGCCGTCGCTGCCGCGCTTGGTGAGTGCGAGATCCCAGGTGTAGGCGCACGCGTCGTCGCTCGGCGTGCGGGTGAAGCCGGCGTCGCCGGACTGGTCGGCAAAGGGAGAGCGCGGGTAGCGCAGGTAGACCTCGTTGGGGTTGCCCTTCGCGATGCCGTGGTTGCACGCGCTACTGAGCGGCGCATTGTACACGGCGACCACGCGAGCGCCCGCGGTGAAGGCGTCGGCCCCGCCGAGCGCGGCGATCAGGTCGCCGGTGCGCACGGTGAAGGTCTTGCCGTCAGCCGCTACCTTGGTGGCGCACTGGGCCGTGATGTCGGTCCAGCCCTTCGCGGGCTCGGTGCCGGCGCGTCCGTCCTTGCCGGCCGAGACGGCGTCGAAGCCGCCGTCCGCGCCCGCCGCCACGTACACACGCATGCTCGCGGCCACCTTGGAGGGGTCGAGCCCCGCGCTCATGGTGTCGACGAACCGCACCGTATAGGTGTCGTAGGCGGTGAGCCCGGCCGGGACCGTGGCCGAGAGGCGCCAGTACAGGTCGTCGGCGACCGTGGCGTCGGCGGCCTTCTGCCATGCGGCGGTGCTGTCCTCCAGCACGTGCTTTTGGACCTTGGGCGTCGCGGCCTTGGGCTTGACGGTGACGGCGCTGCCGCCGACCAGGGCCATGATCGGCGCGGTGCCGGCCTCGTTTTGGGAGATGGCGTCGTCTTTGGCGACGATGAGCCAGTAGCCACAGGGCAGCTCGGCCGTCGTGCCCGCGTTAAGGGCCACGGACACGGCGCCAGAGCTCTGGAGGGAACGAGCGAGCTGTGCGCTCAGCGCGCTCGTAAGGCGGGAATCGGTGTTGAGCCACTCGGCACCTTCCTGTGCGGTGGTCTGGGAATTGGGCATGCCGGCGCTGTGCAACACAGGCAGCGCGGCGTCGCGCACGGCATCGCTTGCCCAGACAAGGTCGGTGGCGATCTTGGCGTCGTTGTCGTCATCGACGACGTTGGCGTCAAAGATCTGGTAGGCGTCGTAGCTGCGCGCCACGGTGCCTGTCACCGTGATGGATCCGGTCGCGCTCGGCGCGGCCTGCGCGGATGCGGGGAACACAACCGCGCAGGTGCCGATCAAGAGGGCGAGCAGCGCAAACAAGATCGGGAAGGAGCAAACTTTCTTATTCACGACGCTCGCCTCCCTTCGCATTCGCCTTGCGACGAATGTGCATCCAGGCCGCAGCAGCGCAAAGCGCCGCCGCGCCGGCAAGGTACGTCAGAGTGACGCCCGACATACCAGAAAGGGGCAAAGAGGTGGAGTAGGTGTTGGTGAAGGTGGGAGTGGACTTGCCGGTGAGGTCGTGGGGCGTGTCAGTGGTCACTTCACTGCCATCACGATCCTGAATCTGCTTGTAGGTCGCAGTGACGTCGATATGGTGGTTAGAGTCGTCAGTCGCGTTAACCGTAATCTGATAGACCGACTTGTCGTACGTATAGTGCGAGAACAGCGAACCGTCGTCTTTCTCGCGCACGTAGTACGTGAAGGTCTTGGAAGCACCACGGCCAGTGGGGCCAGACGCGAGCTGGTCGAGTTGATCGAGTTTGTAATCAATCTTGTCGAAGCTCAGGGTCTGGGACTTGTCGCCGTCGGCAGTGGTGGACTTGCTGCTAACGATATCCGTAAAATCTGTGTCGGTCGCAAGCTGGAGCGTGAACCCCTTCATCTCGCCACCCTCAACGACCTTAGTCGCCATAGGCGTCCAGGAGCCCTTCGAGTCGTACGGAGTGAACTTGTTAGTGAAAGTCGTGGAGTCACCCTCACAGATAATTGGATAATAGTCTCCACTCTTCTGCACCTTGCTCCTCGCTTTTACGTTCTCCCACTTCCCAGACGACTCGCGGAATTCGTACTTGGTTACACCGACGTTTTTAATCGTGTAGTTATGGATGTAAAGATCCTTCAGTTGGCTTGAGTTTTCTTTACTCGGAACAGACATGAGCAAGGTCTTGGTATCTTCGGCCGTCACCACAATCTTATACACGCTGGAGTCGTACGTGATGTCAGAATCACCACCGGGATCTTCGACCAAGTAGTATGTGATTTCGTTACCCGCGCCACTCGATGCGAATTGTTCACCAAGGTCAAACGTAATGCTGCCTTCTGCATCATTTGCTGCTGTTCCAACCTCGGTGCAAACGTCGCGATTGAATGTCGTGCCAGCTGTCGTGCCAGCCAAAGGGTCGTCTGAATCCTTGCGATACACCGTAAAGGAGAACTCCCCATCATTGAGCTTGCGGCCTTCCAGCTTCTTGGTCGCCTTGAGCTTGAGGCTCGGATAGACATACGTGTCCTCAGGCGCGCCCATGTACAGGTCGCCGTTCGACATGATGCCGCCGCCATGGTTCCAGGAATAATTGCCCGTGATAAACGTCGCGCCCGCCTCTAGCGCAGCCTTTCGCGCATTGATCGCCTCGGGGTCTTGAGCCTTAACATTCGAACTCAGGCCGATGCTGTTATATACCTGCACGCCACCGTTAGCGGGGACAGTAATGGCTTTCTGAAGCTCTAAGCTTCCCCGATACTTAGCATCGCCGCCGCCAAGCATTTTGCCAATCACCGCCGCGATCGGAGTCGTATGACCCTCCGCCGCAAGGAAGAAGTCCGCGTGGCCGTTTTCGCGAAACACTTCGGCATTGTAGGCGTCGGAGTCCTGGTCCTTACCGTGACCACCGCCGGAAAGATGGGGGGTGCCGTTATTGCCTGTATTACTCACGGATTCGTAATCGTTCGCGTTTTGCTCATTTCCGGCAGAAGTATTACCGAAAATCGCCGTGCCGTCGGTGCCTGTCACCAAAGTCTTACCCGTCGGGCAAACCGCAACGCCGCCACCGTAGCCACCGGCCTCATTGCTGCTTATATAGGAGTTATAGACAAATAGCCTACCAGCATTAGACGCGACCTTAGAATCGCCCTGGACGAAGATGCCGCCTCCACCCCAGTCAAAGCGAGACATGCAGTGGTTATTAGTGATATAGACTGGATTTGAATTTGACGCTCCTTTTATCATCGCGTCAACCATCTGGCCCACGCGAATGCCGGCACCCTCAGAGCGAAAACTCACGTTAGAGGCAATAGTTCCCCCCGTAATGTTGAGCCATGCCGTTCTCCCCCCTTGGTGTCCGATGTCGGTCACATAGACGCCACCGCCAGCTTCCTCAGAATAGTTGCCCGTAATCTGGCCACCAGAAATGGTGACATGAGTACCGTTTTTAGCGGCAAGTCCAGCACCGCCATGATCGCCATTACCATCGTTACCACAGTAATTGGCATATTTATTGTTAGTAATGTAGCCACCAGAAACAGTAACGCTGCCGCCTTCGGCCATGATGCCGCCGCCGAAACCAACACCAGTAGCAAGCGTGCTGTTGCCGGAGATTACGCCATTAGTTATGTTGACCGTGGAGTCTTTAGCATACACACCACCGCCACTAGGAGCACTGTTGCCGGCAATTACGCCACCGGAAACCTCGAGGGTCGAATTACCGTGTATTTCAATTCCGCCGCCCGCACCCGAGCCAGAAGCTCCACACACATAGCCGCCGCGCATGTTGACGGTAGAGCCGTTCTCGGCATAGACCAAGCTGCTAACGCTGCTGCCTTGTTTTTGCGTGATCACGCCGCTCACAAGGTTAAACGTGCCACCCTTGCCGTTGTTGTTATACAGATTGATGAGCTTTAGATTTGCGTTGCCGTCGCACGCCACGATGGCGCCCTTAATATCGACGTTATGTCTGACAAGCGTCTCGATTGTCCCTGTACCACTCGGAGTCGATTTGGTCACGTAGTAGGTAAGATTAGACGGAATGCCACCAACGTAATTTAGCTCGACTTTCTTGCCATAATTATTGGGATTCGGGTTCTGCCCCTGATTAGTCAGCTGTTGGACATCGTTGACCGTCTCAGTCACCGGCGCGGAGTCCTTAATTTCGTCCTTAATTGTAAGTGTTGCGCCGTTAGCAACATCAAATAACGGCATTTCGGTGTTCAAGCACTTGATCTTATAACCGTTTAAGTTCAGCGTTATATTGCTGCCGCTCTTCTCAAGTTTGATTTCACCAGCATAGTCAATATCAGCTGTAAGCTCGAAGCAGGCAGTTTGGTTTTCCCCAACGCCTTGAAGCTTAGCTGACAAATCATCGGCGTTAGTAATGTTAGTAATAGCTGTGGTTGTCTCTTCGCTCTCTGCAGCCTCCTCGGCTGACGCGACAGCGTTAACATCCATCGCATCATTATCTTCCGCCTGCGACTCGTACTTGGACTGCTCCTCCGGCCGAGCATCGTCGTCGCTCGCAGCATCGTCGCTGTTCTGGTTATCGGCGTCTGTGCCGGCATCCCCGTTAGTACTGTTGTCTATACCAGTAGACTCACTTGAGGAACCCCCCCCCATCACAGTTTCCTCGGTAGAAACCGCCTCGGCATCGTTGGCGATGGCCTGCGAGATCGGAGGCATGACGAGCGACAGTACCAGGCTCAACACGGAGGCTCCGCACAAAACGCCTGCCAGTACACGGCGCGTCGCTTTATTACTCTGCTTAGATTTGTCCGAATTCGCTTTCATCGATGTCTCCTCCCCAAGAGACCGCGATCTTGCTCTTTCCCTATCAAACGTATCTGCGCAATCTGTAATTGCGCTCGCTAAGTGATGCAATTATAACGATTGTTTAAACATCTGAGCAGCAAAACCGACATTTTTGTGCAAGTTCTTAATTCTCTTGACAATTGTTTAGATTTGCCTTCGTTTATTCGCTATAAAACATCTGTTTCTACTGGTAATTAAGTTAGTTATCAGTTTTTTAATAGCATTTTATTTATTTGCACAACCTTTTGCTCAAGAGCAAACATCCTGTGAACGGTCGAATAACGACAGTGAGCGGTAGGTCATCAACTGGGAGGAATACCCTACCAAACTGATGAGAATATCTTTAACCCATCGGTGGTTAGAAGCGTAATGTTCAGACAACTAAATTTGAATTTTCGCGCAGATTTTAGGCATCAATTCGCCCAAATCGCCTGAGGCCACCGCAAAGGCGCCTGTCCCCTTTGCGGTGGCTCTCCCCCGGCGCTACAGCAGATGTTCCTCGATAAAGATCGCGATGCCGTCTTCGTCGTTGCTGGCGGTTACAAAATCGGCGGCGGAGCGGGTGGCGTCGCTGCCGTTTGCCATGGCCACGCCCACGCCGGCGTCAGCCACCATGCAGGTGTCGTTGTCCGCATCGCCAAACACGCAGACGTCCTGGAGCTCCATGTCGTTGAGCTCCGCCACGCGCACGAGGCCGCGCGTCTTGGACACGCGCGGATCCATGAACTCGTAGAGCCGCTGCGTGGTTTGCAGAGCCGCCGCCTTAACGGTGTCGTCGACGAGCGTCGACGCCCGCTCAATCACCCGCGGCATTACCTCGGGCGCTGTGGTAAACATCACCTTGGGCTGCGGCTCGCGCAAAAACTCGGCAAAATCGACCACCTGGTAGGGCACGCCGTCGACGCGCGACAGGTGCTCGACGCACGCGTTGCTCTCGGGCACGTAGAACACGCCGTCTCGGGGGCAGACGGGCGTTGCCGGAAGGTCCGCCATGTGCTTGCAGATGCGCGCGATGGTCTCGCCCGGCAGCGGATAGCTCAGCTCGTTGATGCCGTGCGCACGGTCGATGACCTCGGCGCCGCCACAGCCCACCAGCACGTCTACCAGGCCTTCGATGCCCCAGAGCTCGTACATGGCCTCGGTCGCGTGGGCGTCGCGCCCGGTGCACAGGCCAAAGAGCACGCCGCGCTCGCGCAGGGCGCGGATTGCCGCCACGGTGCGCGGGGACACCGTGTGCTGGCTCGTGAGCAGCGTGCCGTCGATATCGCAGAACACGGCTTTGATGTGGCTGAAGGTGGTGTCCATGGGGGCCTTTCTGGGTTGTGCGGCGGTGTGGGGTGTGGTCGTGAACGGCGTACATGGTATACCAAGGCGCAGCCGCGGTCCGTCAAAGCAAAAACCACCACAAAGGTGCCTGGCCCCTTTGTGGTGGCCGGACCAGAAGGGTGGCCTGGCCCGAGGTGCAAAGCATCACAACATTCGACGTTTTTCGGCAAAATCGCAATTTTCATCGAATGTTGTGATGGTTTTTACTGCCTTGCGGCACGATCAAAATGTCGGCGTCCAAACAGCAGCAGTGCCGCGGGAACCGCCGTCACGACCATGCCCGCACCAACGAGCGTCTGCTGCACACCAAACGTCGCCGCCAGCCACGGGGCAATCGCCAGCGGGGCCACGCCGGCAAACATGTTGCCAAAGCCCATGACCGAGTTCACGCGACCGAGCTGCTCGAGCGGTGCCGTCGTTTGCACGATGGTGTTGTGGAGCGGGTTGACGACACCCCAAGCTATGCCCAGGGCGATCTGGCCGACGAGGGCCACGCCCACGTACGGCGTCCCCACATAGAGCAGACTTCCTAGACCCACGGACATGAGCGCCACGAGCAGCGTTTTAAGGTTGACCAGGTGCGGCGGCAAGCGGAGCGCGACCACGGCACCCAGCACCGCGCCGACACCGCAGGCAGACGAGAGCCAGCCCATCCACTCAACGCCGACGTGTAGGACATCGCGATAGAAAAACGACTCGAGCGGATCGAAGGCACCGTAGCCAAAGTTCGAGAGGAAGATGATGCAAAACAGCAGGGCGAGAACGCTGTTGGTAAAGACTGTCTTGATGCTGGCTGCGAAGGTAGCGCGGGAGGATGCGCTGGGGTTGGAGCTTTGTCCCGCACGCTCCCCTTCCTCTGCCGAATCGGCATCCGCATCCCCGGCGACATGGCTGGTCTGCGGCCTAAAGCCCCAACCGGCGACGAACGCCAGCACGGTAAAGAGCATCATGAGCACGAACACCGCGCGCGACGACGCAGCCGCCGCGACAAAGCCGCCCAGCGTGGGGCCAACGATGATACTCACGTTTGAAAACATGGCGATGGCGGAGTTGATGTCTTTGAGCTCGACAGGGTCATCGGTGAGGTAGGCCGGATAGGATGTAGCAATGGGCTGGGCGAATCCCATCGTAAAGCCTAGAAACACCGCGCCGAGCAGGACGACGCCGGTCGCGCTGCCAAAGGCGATGATTGCCGTGCCAGTTGCGAGAGCGCCGATGATGCTCAGCAAGAAATGGCGGCGCGGACCCCATGCGTCGAGCGCAGCGCCACCCGCAAAGGATCCCAGGATCACGAAAACGTTCATAAACAGAACGGCCAGCGATGTCGCCACGACTGAGGCATCGTCTGCATAGGTGAGCGTTCCGATGACGCCGATAAAATAACTGGTCTGAAACCCGGTGTAGATGAGAAAGCGCATCGCCACCAGCCGCTTGGCCTGCACGGACAGCGATGATTGAGGCTTTGAGAAAAGAGAGGCGAGCATGGAGACTCCTTGTTTCGTACGAATGCGGACGGCGGGCATTCGCCACCGTCTGTCAAATCAATCTATCCGCATGAAACAATAAGGACACATCAAGCCCCTTTTCTCCGTTTTTCGCCCGTCATGAACTACTTGGTAGATTGTAAGGCATGTCCCACGCATCTACCAAAGAAAAAACCACCACAAAGGTGCACTGTCCCCTTTGTGGTGGTTGCGACGTTTGCGCTGGTTGAGACTTGGCTAGGCCAGGTCGGCACCGTTGGTGGCGATGACCTTCTTGTACCAGAAGAAGCTGTCCTTGCGGCTGCGGGCGAGCGTGCCGTTGCCGTCGTTGTCCTTGTCGACGTAAATGAAGCCGTAGCGCTTCTTCATCTCGCCGGTCGAGGCGCTCACCAAATCGATGCAGCCCCACATGGTGTAGCCCATCAGGTCCACGCCGTCCTCGATGGCAATCTCCATCTGCTTGATATGCTCGCGCAGGTAATCGATGCGGTAGCTGTCGTGAATCGAACCGTCCGCCTCGACCTCGTCCACCGCGCCCAGGCCGTTCTCGACAATCATCAGCGGCACCTGGTAGCGGTCGTAGACCTCCTCCAGGTAGTAGCGCAGGCCCTCGGGGTCGATCGCCCAACCCCAATCGCTCTTCTTGAGATACTCGTTGCCGGCGCCACCAAAAATGTTGCCTTGCTCCAGCAGCACCGGATCGGCCGTGGCGGTGGCGCTCATGTAGTAGCTAAAGCTGTAGAAGTCGACCTTGCCGGCGGCCAGCGTGGCGGCGTCCTCGGGCGAAACCTCCACGTGCACGCCTTCGCGGAGCCACACGCTGGGCGCCCACGAGGGATACGCACCGCGCACCTGCACGTCGCCGCAGTAGAAGTTCATCTCGCGCTGCTGCTTTTGTGCAGCCAGAACGTCTGCCGGATTGCACGTGTGCGGGTAGCAGGCGTTGCCGGCGATCATGCAGCCGATCTTGTTCTGGGGATCGATCTGATGGCCCATGGTGACACACTTGGCGCTCGCCAGGAACTGGTGGTGCAGGGCATCGAAGCGCGCCTGTGGATCGTCCCAGTCGCAGTTGCCAAAGGCCATGGGCGTGTCAGTTGCCTTGGGCACCATGCCGCCGCCCATCACGCCGCCAAAGCCGCCCATGAGCAGGCAATTGATCTCGTTAAAGGTGAGCCAGTAGCGCACCAGCCCCTTGTACTCGGTCATGACGGTGTGGGCGTAATTGAGGTAGAAATCGATGAGCTTGGGGTTCTTCCAGCCTCCGTAGTTTTTGGACAGGCCATAGGGCAGCTCGTAGTGGCTGAGGGTAACCATGGGCTCGATGCCCTGCTCCTGACAGGCCTGGAACACGCGGCGGTAGAACTCGATGCCGGCCTGGTTGGGCTCGGCCTCATCGCCGTTGGGGAAGATGCGGCTCCAGTTGATGGACATGCGGTAGCACTTAAAGCCCATCTCGCCAAAGAGCTTGATGTCGTCAAGATAATGATGGTACATATCCACGGCCTCGTGGCTGGGATAGTGGTACTGGGGCAGAATGCCGTCGGTGATGTGGCGCGGCTCGGAGACCGTGCCGCCCGTCATGATGTCGGGAACGCCGAGGCCCTTGCCATCCTCGTTGTATCCACCTTCGCACTGATTGGCGGCAGTGGCGCCGCCCCACAGAAATCCATCGGGAAAAGCCATGTTGGCTCCTTTCGTACGTGTTGGGGGTGGTTGCGCGGACGTCGAAGCGGCGTCCGCAGGGAAATTTGCGTCCGGAGCGAGGCCCGCGCAGGAACCGCCGCCACGAAACCGGCCTATCTACTACTTTTTACCGCAAACCCCTGACCACACCGCAATTGCCAAAAATAAAACCGCAGGTAGACGGCTTGGCGATTTTTGGTAAACCGCCGTATGGTTGGCCCCTACCGTTAAAAGGTAGTAGATAGGCCAGTTTCGTGGCGAGGCCTCTATCGACGCCTGTGCGGGACCCCTCGTCCATTTGGAAAAAGCCGGCGGGGCGCTCCCCCGCCGGCTTGGTACCGAGTCTTTGTCGTTTGGGCTACTTGGCAGCCTCGGGCTTGTAGGTGGCAAACTCGATCGCAAAGCCCACGGCGGCACCCACGAGCGAGGCAACGATAGCCCAGATCATGTGGTTGATGCCGTTAACACCGGAGGGATCGATGAAGGACAGCCAGTTGAAGACGCCCAGACCACCGGACATGTACACCACGGCGCCGGAGATACCGATGATGAGGCCGCCCACGGCAGAACCGATGCTGGCGTTGATGAAGGCCTTCTTATCGGGCAGGGCGACACCGTAGATAGCGGGCTCGGTGACGCCAAAGAAGAAGGCGGAGATCATGGCCGGCAGCGCGATGCCGCGGAACTTCTCGTCCTTGTTCTTGAGATACATGGCAAAGAGCACGGCGCCCAGCGAGAAGGAGTGGGCGATAACGGAGCCCAGGATGTAGTCGTGGCCCAGAGTGGACAGGTTGACCAGCGCGATGGGCACGAGCGACCAGTGGAAGCCAAAGATGACCAAGCACATCCAGAAGGCACCGACGAGGGTGCAGCCCAAGAGGGAGCCGATCATGGGCAGGCCAAACAGCAGTGCGAAGAACTCACCGAGCAGGTTGGTGATGAGCGTGGCGATGGGGCCAATGACCAGGTAGCCAAGGGTGACGGTGACAGTGACGACGATCAGCGGGGTGAAGAACATCTTCATAGAAGCGCGCATCCACTTCTTAACCCAGTGCTCGAGGGTCGAGCCAAACCAGACCATGAGAAGGATGGGGATAACGGAGCTGGTGTAACCCGAGGCAGGCATGATGAGCGGCAGGCCCAGGAACGTGGTGTACCAAGAGAAGGTACCGGCAAAGCCGAGCTCGACGGAGCCGACAACCTCGCCCGAGGTCAGGGCAACCATGGTGGGGTACACCAGAGCAAAGGCGATGGCCATGCCGTTGAACTCGCTCATCTTGAACTTCTTGGCCGCGGTGTAGCCAAGCACCACGGGCAGGAAGTAGAACATGCCGTCGGCGACGGTGTAGAGCAGCGTATAGGCGCCGTCGTTGGCAAAGCTCGGGACCAGGAAGGTAGCGAGCGCCAGCAGGCCCTTCATGATACCGGCGGCGGCGAAGGTGCCGAGCATGGGGGCGAAGATGCCCGAGATGAGGTCGATGATCACATCGGTAGCGCTCTTGGGAGCGGCCTCGTCGTCATCGGCGTCGACGGCGCCGCCGTCGCTAAAACCGCCGGCCTTGAGGACGGCATCGTAGACGTCCTCGACGATGTTGCCCACAACAACCTGGTACTGGCCGTTGGCGCGCATGACCTTGATGACGTTGGGCAGCTGAGAGATTGCCTCGTCGTTGGCCAGAGACTCGTCCTTGAGCTTAAAACGAACACGGGTAATGCAGTGTGCGACGCATTTGACGTTGGACTTGCCGCCAACTAGCTCTACGATCTGGGCAGCAAGATCGTCGTATTTACCTGCCATGATCTGTCCTCTCTTTTCCAAATTTCGGCAAAAATATCCCCTACCGCGAGCCGGTACCTTGCCCGCAGTTAGAAACCAAAAAGTATTGTTGCGATTGCCGCCGGACTGGTGGCTTTACTCACTCGGTCTGCGAAGCCGATCGCAGACGGTTGATATGCATCATCAGATACAAGAGTTCCTCGTCCGAGCAGCTCTGCTTGAACTCTTTCTCGAACACGCGGTTGATGGCATATGCACACTGGTAGGCCTCGGGAAAATCGCGGGCGGCCTGCATAAACAGCGAGGAATTCTCGGTCTGCGTGCACTTGCCCTTGCAGAGGCGGCGAACCAAAAAGCGCAGGTGCGCAAGAAAGCGAATGTAGCAGTACGACGCCGTGTCGAGCGAGCAGCCAAGCTGCTTTTCCACGGAATGGGTCACCTCGTCGAGCACGCGGGTGCTCTTCATGATGAAGTCCATGTCCTTGGCGCGGCCCATGCCATCGACCTCGGCGTTAACGATGTGGAGCGCGATGCTCGTGGCCTCGTTCTGACCCAGCTTGGCGCCGGTGTGCTTTTGCACGATGGCGAGCGCGGCCTGGCCGATCTCGAGCTCGCGCGGGTAGATGAAGGCTACCTCGTGCTCGAGCGGATTGGGAGCGCTGAGCTGGTCGTCGTCGCGCTGGACGGCAAACTGCAGGTGATCAGCCAGGATAAAGGGCAGGCCACCGGATAGCTTGCAGCCAAGCTGCTGCGACGCGAAGCAGGCAATGTCGCTCGCGGCGAGCAGGACGTCGTCGGGAAGGGTGCCCACCATATCCTGCAGGCTCTCGGGAACGTTATAGAATTTGCGCTGGATAAGGGACTCATCGGCAAGCTCGTAGGGCATCTCGTGAAAACCGATGCCCTTGCCAAAGACAACAACCTCTCGGCCGTCATCGCTGGCGGCAAGAGCAACGTTATTGTTGATCTTCTTTAAAATGAGCATGAAAAAACTCCTCGGACATCGGCGCTAGACGACGGGGGTGCTATTCCTCGTCTTTTATTATGCGCAAGTGATGCCTCCCGAGGAGTAACAAACTTGTGAGCACGTGGGCGATTGTAGGATGAAACTTGCATGCGGTGTAAGCCCCATTGGCGCGAAAGTCCGCCGAACGGTAGGAAATCGCCCGTAAACGGCAAAACCACCGCAAAGGTGCCTGGCCCCTTTGCGGTGGTTTTGGCAGATGCCCCGATGCTACTCGCGCGGGGTGCCGTAGGGGTTGTACAAATCTGCGAGAGTGAATGTGCTAGTAGAGGGATCAAAGTCGAGCTCGAGTACACAGCAGTTGCCGATACGGTTCTTCATCTTGAGCGGTTCCACGCCCACGCCGCGCATGACCTGAGCCGCTGCGGCGCCATGGCTCATGCACAACACGCTCTCATGTCCAGGGCGCTGCATGAGCTCGGTGATGGTCGCCATGATGCGCTCGCGAAACTCGTCTTCGCCCTCGCCGTCATACTGCTTGTAAAAATCGCCGTACGGCAGGCGCGGATTCAAATCCTCGCTCGCGCCCTCAAACTTGCCAAAGTTCCACTCCTTAAGGCCCTTGACGCGCTCGTAAGGCTGATCAGGAAACGCAAGCTCAAGCGTGTCGCACGCACGCTCGGACGTGGAACTGTACGCATGGTCGAACGCAAGGCCACGCTCTCGCAGGGTCGCGCCGACAGTTTTAGCCTGCTCGATCCCCAGCTCGGTAAGCGGCGAGTCGCACCAACCCTGCTTGCGGCGAAGCAGGTTAAAGAGCGTTTGACCGTGACGCATAAAGTACAGTTTTGGCATGAGACCTCCGTAATCGCAATCGTTTGTCAGCGATTATTGCACCTTGAGGTAGGTTTAAGTCAAAGCCTCTTTGGCAAAAACCACCACAAAGGTGCCTGTCCCCTTTGTGGTGGAAGTGACGTTTGCCCAGATAAAACCTGCCAAAATTAACCTGTCCCTATTTGGCAGGTTTTAGGCCAGATGGTCTTGGATCAGATCGCAGATGGCTCGGGCGTCGTTGATGTTGATGGCTCGGGTCGCAAAGCCGGCGTCGAAGGCCTGACGCGCCAGTGCCTCGTTGCAGGCAAGGGCCAGCGTGTGGCCATCGACCAGGTCGAGCGAGCTCTTGCCGCGCAGACGGTCGACACCGGAGCGCGCGACCACGATGTTGTCGAAGCCCTCGGTCTTGTAGCCCTCGATGATCACCACGTCGACATCGTTGTAGCGCGACAGCAGCTCGCGCGCGGGCATCTCGTCCTCCTCGCGCGTGTCGGCGTACTCCGCCCAGCGCGTGGCGCAGATGAGTCCCACGTGCTTGGACCCGGCCTGGTGATGGCGCCACGTATCCTTAGCGGGCACATCAATATCAAAGCCATGATGCCCATGATGTTTGAGCGAACCCACGCGCAGACCGCGGCGGGTGAGCTCGGCGATAACCTTCTCGACAAGCGTGGTCTTGCCCGAGTTTTGGTAGCCGATAAACGCGATCGCGGGGACGCCCGGGGCCGGAGCTGCGGGCGCGACGGCGACGGATGCGCTCGCGGGCGCGTTGCCCGCAGCTCCCACGGCTTCAACAGCAGCGGCCTGACGCCCTGCACGATCCCACACGCCCGAGCGGCCGCCCTCCTTGTGCAGCAGGCGCACGTCGACGATCTCCATGCCGCGATCGACCGCCTTGCACATGTCATAGATCGTTAGGCACGCGGCACTCGCTCCAGTCAGAGCCTCCATCTCAATACCCGTCTTGCCCGTCACGCCCGCCGTGACCAGCACGTGAAAGCCAACCTGCCCGTCCGCGCGCGCCGGCGCCCAGCCTTCGGGCACGTCCTCGACAGGCGTCCCCGCCGCAGCGATGGGCGCAATGTCGCACTTGCTCTTGGTAATGAGCAGCGGATGGCACATGGGAATGATATCGCTCGTGCGCTTGATGGCCATGATGCCCGCCACGCGCGCACAGGCAAGCACATCGCCCTTTTTGGCGCGGTCCTGCAGCACCATAGCCTGCGTCTCGGGGTGCATGAGGATGGTGCCCTCGGCGATGGCAATGCGATGGGTCTCGGCCTTGTCGGATACGTCAACCATGCGCACCTCGCCTTTGGCGTCCACATGCGTCAGCTCGTCGCGACGGGCGTCGCGGGCGGGCTCGGTGGCAGCGCTGGCAGACGGCTGCGCGGACGCGTCGGAGCTGCCAGCATTCACCGCAGCCGTGACTTTATGGGCAGACATCGCGGCCCTGCGAGCGGCCTTGGTGGCATCGGCGTACCTGCTCTTGGCCATATGATCATCCTCCGATTTGGGACATAAATCGTTGCGTGCCCTCAATTATCGCGTGTTCCTGCGGTTTGTGGGCCACGGCATCGCGCCAAATCGAAAGCACCTGCATATCATCACCACGGCGCAGGGCGTCGCGCACCGAATACTCGGCATCGCTGAATAGGCACGGACGCACGTTGCCGTCTGCCGTCAGGCGCAGACGGTTGCAATTCGCACAAAAATGATTGGACATGGCACTAATAAAGCCGACCGTTCCCGCCGCGCCCGGAAAATGCCAATAGCGCGCAGGGCCCGCGCCGGCAGGAGCGTCGTTGATGTCGAGCGGCTCGAGCTCGCCCAGTCCCGCCGCGGCGGCCCCGGCATTGATGCGCGTCCGCAGCTCGTCGCTCGGCACGGTGTCGCTCGCATCCCACAACTCGGGATTGAGCGCGGGCGCATGCGGGTCCACAGCGCAATGCGAGCTCGTGTGTTCGTCGCCAATGGGCATGTATTCGATAAAGCGCAGGTGGATGGGGCGGTCAAGCGTGAGCCGCGCGAGGGCCGCCACATCTTGGTTGAGCCGGCGCACCACAACGCAGTTGACCTTAACGGGCTCAAAGCCCCAGGCCAGCGCCGCGTCGATGCCAGCCATGGTCTGCTCGAGTCGACCCAGGCGCGTGATCTTTCCAAAGAGCGTAGGGTCGAGCGTGTCGAGCGAGATGTTGACGCGGTTAAGCCCCGCATCTTTGAGCTGCGGCGCCAGCTTGGGCAGCAAGGCGCCGTTGGTGGTAAGCGAGATGTCCTCGATCTGCGGAATCGCGCGGATGTCACGAATGAGCGGGATGATACGGCGGCTGACCAGCGGCTCGCCACCCGTCAGGCGCACGCGACGAATGCCCTCCCCCGCCACCAGGCGCACAAAGCGGGCGATTTCCTCGGCGCTGAGCAGCTCGTCGTGCGCGCGGGGCGCCACGCCATCGGCCGGCATGCAGTAAATGCAGCGGAAATTGCACTTGTCGGTAACGGCAATGCGCAGGTAGTTGATATCGCGGCCAAAGCCGTCATGTTGCACGTGCCCGTCCACGCAGCCCTCCCCTCACGCGGCGTTTTATTCTTCGGAAAACATAATACCCTACGGGAGAATCATGCCGACACCCGTACGACAGGACAGGCCGCTTCGAGCAAAACGGACTTTCCAAGCCCATCCTCAGCACAGACCATCACAACATTCGATGCTTTTCCCGTTTTTGGCAAAAAACGTCGAATGTTGTGATGGTTTGCCTGCCCACGGCACCCCGCAGAAGGACCGGAACGCCCCTAGAGGCCGCCGTCCCAGTGTCGAATCACGAATTCTCGCAGGTCGTTCTGCCGCTTTTGGAACGCTTCGCTTCGGTCGCACTTAAGACCCATAGCGAGCGCGATGGCATTCATCGCCCGGTGCAATTGCAGCTGGTGGGCAAACTGAGTCCCGGTGAGGACGATCATCCTAAAGCCCAGCGTGCTCAGCACGGTCATACGCTCCGCATCCGACGCGCTGCGCTGTTTATCAAGATGGTCCGAGCCGTTGTATTCAATCCCCGTACCGCTCGCGGGCGCATATACGTCGATCTCGAAATACCCGGCCTTTGCGAGATACTTGAACTCGTTGGGAACATCGACCCGACGGTTGAGCTCGATCTTGGCGTATCCCAGCCCTCCCTGGGAACGTTTTGCTACGACCATGATTGCGGTGGCCGTCTCCATGGGCGACCGCGCGCCATCGTGCACGCGCTTGAGCACGGCGGCCGCGCGTACAGCCCCCTGACGAGATCGATTCTCATCGCAATAAGCAATCAAGTCGGCAACGGTATACCTCTGCCCCATCTCGATATAATCGTCTGTCGACAGATGATTCAAATGGTATCGGGCGCAGATTTCATACCCATATTCCAGCTGCTCGGGCTCGCTCATCCACGAACCCGCTTGGACAAAGCACATGACCTCATCAACCACCAGAAGGCCCTCTGCCACCTCAAGAAGATGGTCTGGAGGTACCGGCGCCCCAAACACGTGGCACCTAAATCCAGCCGGCGTCGAGCGCTCAAAATCGAAGTTGACGAGCGTATCGATATGATCGAGCTCTTCTCGTGGAATACCAAGCGAAACCAGATAGTCGGTAACGATCCCAACTGCCGTTGAAGCCCTCAGCCCCTTGGCATCGAGTCCCAATTTGGGCAGGCCCGCAGTCGGCTCCGCCTCGTTAGCAGGCGAGTCCTCATCGTATAGGCTGCTTGCTCGCGAGAGCGGCTCGGACGGGCGCGCCACGTTGTGGTACAGCCAGGCAGTCTTATGGGACAGGACGATCGGCAGGTCCATGAACCCTCCAATGGAGTCGGATAACCAACCTTATTCCCCTGCCCACGGGTCCGCACACCTTCGTGCGCAAGAAAGCGATTCCACCCGATCGAGTGGTAGAAAAACCATCACAACATTCGATGCTTTTCCCGTTTTTGGCAAAAAACTTCGAATGTTGTGATGGTTTGAGGCGAGGTGAGGAGCATAGAGGGGCCAAAGCATCGTGCTCGAACGGGTTAATCCAACTCTTTTAAGCCATGCGCCAGCTGCCAGTACTCACCGTGCTGGGCGAGCAGCTCTTCGTGCGTGCCGCGCTCGATGATGCGGCCGTGTTCGAGGACCATGATGGCGTCGGCGTCGCGGACGGTGGACAGGCGGTGCGCGATCATAAACGTGGTGCGGCCACGCATGATGCGGTCCATGCCGCGCTCGATGAGCTTTTCGGTGCGCGTGTCGATAGAGCTCGTGGCCTCGTCCAGGATGAGCACCGGCGGGTCGGCGACGGCCACGCGCGCGATGGCGAGCAGCTGACGCTGACCCTGCGACAGGTTGGCACCGTCCGCGGTCACGAGCGTGTCATAGCCCTGCGGCAGGCGGCGGATAAACGAGTCGGCGCAGGCGGCCTCGGCAGCGGCGCGCACCTCCTCGTCGGTCGCGTCGAGCTTGCCAAAGCGGATGTTCTGCGCAATGGTGCCGCTAAACAGGTGCGTGTCCTGCAGCACAATGCCGAGCGACCCACGCAGACTGGCCTTGGCAATGTGCTTGACATCGATGCCGTCGTACGTGATCTCGCCGTCATCGACCTCGTAAAAGCGGTTGATGAGGTTGGTGATGGTCGTCTTTCCGGCGCCCGTCGAGCCCACAAACGCGATTTTTTGCCCCGGCTTGGCAAACAGGTTGAGGTCCGTGAGCACACGGGTGCCCGGCACGTAGGAAAAGTCCACGGCATGGAAGCGCACGTCGCCGGCAAGCGGGACCAAGCCGCACGTGAGCTCGGTACCGTCGGCAGCCACCGCACGGCCCGACTCATCAACGGCAGCCACATCATGCAAGTGCCCGTACGCGCCCACGCCCTGGCCCTCGGGAATCTTCCACGCCCACGAGGCGTCGCCCGTCTGCACCAGCTCCACGCAGCCCTCGTCCACCTCAGGCTTAAGGTCCATAGCCGCAAACAGGCGCTCGGCACCGGCCAGCGCATTGAGCAAGAAGTTGCCCAGCTGCGTAAACTGGTTGATGGGCATGGCGGCCTGGCGTACGAAGACCAGATAGCTCGCAAGCGCACCTACGTCGGCGAGTCCCTTGATGCAGAGCATGCCGCCCGCCACGGCGACGACGGCGTAGTTGGCATAGCCGATCACCACGGTCATGGGCACCATCGAGTTGGCGTAGGCTTGCGCGGCGCCACCGGTGCGGCGCAGTTCTTGGTTGCGCACGTCAAAACCAGCCACGTTGGCCTGTTCGTGATTAAAGACCTTGATGACCTTTTGGCCCGAGACCATCTCCTCGACGTATCCGTCCAAATCGCCCAGCGATGCCTGCTGGGCGGCAAAGAAGCGCTTGGAACGCATACCCGAGTAGCGCACGTACAGCACAATGGCCGCGTCGCACACGAGCGTGATAATTGTGAGCTGCCAGTTGAGGATGATGAGCATAGCCGTGGTGCCCACAACCTGAATGGCGGCCTGAATCACGTTGGCAAAGCTGTTGTTGAGCGCCTCGGAGACGGTGTCGACGTCGTTGGTAAAGAAGCTCATGATGTCGCCCGAGCGCGTGCTGTCGAAGTAACTCAGCGGCAGTGTCTGGATGTGTGCAAACAGGTCGCGGCGGATGTCGGAGACCACGCGCTGGGCCGCGCGCACCATGATCTGCGAGTAGCCCAGAGCCGAGAGCACGCCCGCGACGTAGATGACAGCGGTAAAGATAACCTGCCTGGCGAGCAGTTCCTCGCCGCCCGTTGCCAAACCGTTGACGATGAGGCGCACCATGTAGGTACCGGTAAGGCTTGCGATGGCGGCGACGGAGGCGAGCACGCCCACCGCCAGCAACGAGAACTTGGCGTGACCCATGTAGGAGAGCAAGCGGCGAAGCGTCTGCGTCAGATTGGTGGGACGGGCCTGAGCGGATGTCTTAGGCATGGCGCTCACCCCCTTCCAAGGTCGATCCGCTGGGGACGGAAGAAAACGGATCGTTCGCGCAGCCATCGTCGCTGCCGTCACCGGCGTCCGCATCCCCCGCAAACTCCATCTGCGAGGCGTAAATCTCCTGGTAGATGTTGTCGCCCGCCAGCAGTTCCTCGTGCGTGCCCACGCCATGGACACGACCGTCGTCCAACACCACAATGCGATCGGCATCCATGACGCTCGCAATGCGCTGTGCGATGACAATCACCGTCGTATTGGGAATCTGAGCAATATGCTCGCGAATCTTAGCGTCGGTCGCCATATCGACCGCGCTGGTGGAGTCATCAAAAATGAGCACGCGCGGATGCTTGAGCAGCGTTCGCGCGATGCACAGGCGCTGCTTCTGCCCGCCCGAGACACCGGCACCGCCCTGGCCCAACTCGCCGTCCAGCCCGCCGATTCGATCAAGGAACTCGTCCACGCACGCCGCGCGGCAAGCCGCGAGGAGCTCATCGTCCGACGCCTGCGGATTGCCCCACTGCAGGTTCTCGCGCACAGTACCCGTAAACAGCACGTTCTTTTGCAGCACGATACCCACGGTGTCGCGTAGGGTCGCGAGGTCGTAGTCGCGCACATCGCGCCCGCCCACGAGCACGGCGCCTTCGGTGGCGTCGTACAGGCGCGCAATCAGCTGCACAAGCGAGCTCTTGCCCGAGCCCGTGCCGCCGAGGATGCCCACCG
The DNA here is from genome assembly GCF_003462845.1 of Collinsella sp. AF15-51. Lineage (NCBI taxonomy): Bacteria > Bacillati > Actinomycetota > Coriobacteriia > Coriobacteriales > Coriobacteriaceae > Collinsella > Collinsella sp. AF15-51. The sequence continues at coordinate 72,714 of NZ_QRYG01000002.1, forward strand.
TCGAGCCGCTCTCGATGCGAAGGTCGATATGCTCGAGCACGTCCTCGGCTGCATCCGCGCGGTATTTAAAGGAAACGTCGCGAAACTCGATACTGCCGTCGGCCACTTCGCGCACGGCAGCGGCAGCGTCGGGCGCTTGGATAAGCGAACGCTCGTCGAGCACCCGCGAGATGCGCTCCACGCTGGCAAGTGCGCGGGTGAGCAGCAAAAACACGTTGGAGATCATCATGAGCGAGTTCATGATCAGCAGCACGTAGCTCATAAAGCCCGTGAGCGAGCCCACGCCGAGCTCGCCGGCAAGAATCATGCGACCGCCGATCCACAGAATGGAAAGCGCCGCCACGTACATCGACAGCTGAAACACCGGCAAGTTGAGCACAGCGTTGCCAAAGGTCTTCGTCGCCGTATGCGCAAGCTCGGTATTGACGGCGTCGAACTTGGCCTCCTCGTGCTCGGCACGCACGTACGCCTTGACGGCGCGCACGGCGGTGAGGTCCTCCTGCACCACACCGTTGAGATGGTCCATCGAGGTCTGTAGCTGGCGGTAGAGCGGACTGACGCGATAGGTGATAACGCCCAGTACGATCGCCAGCACCGGCAGGATGATCGCGAATACCGTAGCGAGCGGACGCGACAGCACCAGCGCATAGACCAAGCCGACGATGAGCGTCACGGGGCCGCGCACCATGGGGCGAAAGCCGTTGCCGATAGCGTTCTGAATAACAGTGATGTCGGTGGTCATGCGAGTGACCAGCGAGCTGGCGTCGTAGTTGTCCAGATTGCCAAAAGCGAGCGTCTGAATCTTGCGATACTCGGCCTCGCGCAGGTTAGCGCCCAGCCCCGAGGCGACGCGAGCAGATGTGCGCGCATAGCCCAAGCCAAGTACCAGCGAAAATGCGGCACATACCAACATATACGTGCCCTGCAACAGCATGTAGTCGATGTCGCCCGCGGGCACGCCTACATCGATGATATTTGCCATGATGACCGGGATAAACAGCTCGAGCGCCGTCTCGGCCGTCACAAAGAGCACGCCGAGCATGGCATCGCGGCGGTATGCCCCCAGATAGGAAAACAGAATCTTGAGATTGCGCACGCAGGTTCATCCCCCATCAAACGTTGTTCGCAAACCCACGTATTATGGCGCGCCGTGCGGCGGTGTCAAGTGCTCCGAAATCGATTTCTGCAAGGCTAGTGCAGGCGCCATGCTCGCAGGGCGCACGCCCGTATTCAATTGGAAATGAACGCGAGCGTGACTTTTTCGCCCTGCTGCCAACATAAACCTTGACTCTACAATCGTTATAGGGTTTTCACTACACTGGTACGTAAACGATCTCAGCCAGAAAGTGCCCCGCCCATGGAACACGACCTCACACGCGGCAATGTCCTCAAGACCATCGCGGTCTTCGCCCTGCCCTATATGCTTTCGTACTTTTTGCAGATGCTCTACGGCATGGCCGATCTGTACATGATGGGGCAGTTTAGCGGTGCTGCCGGTATCACCGCCGTGGGCAATGGCGCGCAGACGCTCTATATCATTACCGTGACGCTCGTGGGTCTGGCCATGGGAACGACGGTCATCGTCGGCCACGCCGTGGGCTCGCGCCGGTTTGACCGCGCCGAGACCGCCATCGGCAATACCATCACGCTCTTTATGGGTGTCTCGGTGGTGCTGGCCGCTGTCCTGCTCGCACTGTGTCCGCAGATCGTGGCACTCATTGGCACGCCGGCCGAAGCGGTCGAAGGCACCGCCGCCTACCTGCGTATCTGCTTTATGGGCATTCCCTTTATCGCCGCGTACAACATTCTTTCGGCCATCTTTCGCGGGCTGGGCGATTCGCGCTCGCCCATGTACGTAATCGGCGTGGCGTGCATCATTAATATCGCGCTCGATTTTCTGTTTATCGGCCACATGGGGCTCGGCCCCGTAGGCGCGGCACTCGGCACAGTCATCGCGCAGACGGCGAGCGTGGCTCTCGCGCTCGTGTGGCTCAAGAGTCGTCGCACAAACATCCACGTTAAGCGCAGCGACCTGCGCCCCCAGCCCGAGGTGCTCGGCAGCATTCTTAAAATCGGCGTGCCCGTGGCTGTGCAGGACGGCTGCATCCAGGTGGCGTTTATGTTTATCACCGTCATCGCCAACCACCGCGGTCTGGTCGACGCCGCCGCCGTGGGCCTGGTCGAGAAGATGATCAGCTTTTTGTTCATTGTGCCGAGTTCCATGGGTGCCACCGTCAGCGCACTCACGGCGCAAAACGCCGGCGCGGGCAAGGGCGACCGCGCGCGTCAGGTACTCAAGGACGCCATGACGATCTCGGTGGTGTACGGCTGCCTGATCACGGTGCTGATGTGGCTGGTGGCGCCGGCGTTTATTGGCTTTTTTGCCAAGGACCCCGCGGTGGTCGCGGCCGGTACCGGCTATATGCACAGTTATATTTTCGATGCAATCTTTGCCGGCATCCACATTTGCTTTAGCGGCTTTTTCGCTGCATACGGCAAGAGCTACATCGGCTTTGCGCACAACGTGCTGGCTGTGGCACTCATTCGCGTGCCGGGCGCGTGGCTGCTGTCGAACGCCTATTCCGACACGCTGTTCCCCATGGGTATCGCCTCGCCGTGCGGCTCGATTCTGTCGGCGGTCATCTGCGTGATTGCATTTACCGTGCTCAACCGGCGCGGGGCTTTTGACAAACTGGTGGCGTAGCGAGGCGACGCGAGTCTGGCCTCCCTCCCCGACCCTATTGAAAGGAGCGGTCCTGTGACCGACATGCCAAGTGAACACACCGAGGGCCTGCTCCGCATTGGCGAGGTGGCGCGCCTGCTCAATTTGAGCGTGGGCACACTGCGCCATTACGAACAGATGGGGCTATTGGAACCGGCATATGTCGATCCGACGAGTGGGTACCGCTACTACGGATCGCGGCAGCTCTCCACCCTCAACACCATCAGCCACCTGCGTGTTCTCAACTTGCCGCTCGCACAAATCCGCGAGTTTGTGACAACGCGCGATGTGAACCTCATGCAGCGGCAGCTGGCTCAGCAGCAGGAGCTCATCGAGCGCAAGCGCAGCGAGCTGGAGCGCGTGTCGCGCAAGATCGATAACCGACTTGCCCTGCTGCACGATGCCCTAAACACCGAGCTCGATACCATTTGCACAATCGATGCGCCCGAGCTTCACTGCGCCGTGCTGAGCGAACGCGTCAACCCTACCGACGCATATGCGCTGGAATGGCAGATTCGTCAGCTGCAGAAGGGTCAGCACGAGACCTTTGTCTTTCTGGGCAACTTGGGCGTCGGGATCGCGCCCGAACGCCTTGCCGCCGGCGACTTTGATGGCTACGACGAGGTCTTTCTGCTGCTGGATGACACGGACGATTACCTGGGCGATGTCGAAGTACGTCCCGCCGCGCGGTGTCTGACGGTCAGCTTCCGCGGCACGCACGGTCAGGCGGCCCCGCGCTATGAGCGCTTACTCGATTACATGCACGAGCGCGACCTGTCCCCCGCCGGTCCCTCGCGCGAAATCGCCCTCATCGACGACATCATCAGCGACGATCCGGGAGCGTATGTGACGAGGATCGCGATACCGGTCCGCTAATCACTACCATTTATCGAGCAATTCCATCCATTTACCTTAATCCGAATTAGATTGTATTTTGTAGCAAATAAAATGACAGCATATTGCCCCCCATAGGCAGGAGACATTATGCCCAGAGTTCAATCACGTCGCTCGTTTCTTCTCGGCCTAGCCTCGATCATTGGCTTATCCGCGTCACGCCCAACAAGAGTATTCGCTGCCGACTCAAACTCATCCGTCGCTTTTACATCAGACCTAGCACAAGACTACGCGCTTTCCCTGTTGCCCATCGTCGACGGATCCGCGAACTTAGAGATCGAGCAAATCGTTCCCGTATGCCAACAAATCGGCCTTATCTGTGGCTATGAAATCAGTGTCACAAGGGAAGGAAGCCCTTACGGTTATTTAATACTTGACGCATCATATCCTGGGCTTCTGAAGGAGATAACCCTCGGCGATACCATTCTTCCGATTTCAGCTTCTCTATCAAACGCCATTTCAACTTATTCCGGCCAACAGGCCACAAACCCAACCGTACTAATTTCGTACAACGATATTGAATATGGAACTTTGGTGCCAGGAACTAGAGACTGTGTAACCAACTATAACAATATACGGTCTGTCCCGATTGTCACCGAAAAGGGTATAGCACCTCAAAGCAATAACCCAACTTCATGGGATGCAGTCATTATCAATGAAGATGACTTGATGTTGCATTTCCAAATAGACGATTTAAACGGAATACCGTTCCGAGGAGTCTCGGAATCATTAGTTGAAGCCCGCACTAATAAGTATGCATGCGTCGTTTCTGCCTTGTACGCTGTATCAATGCATTACGGTCTCACCAGTTCAAACGCTAATCAATTTAATCCCGATTATTATAAAGAAATATGGAACGTCACTGGCACAACAACGTATAAGACCAATGATCAGGGCGTCGAGTACGGAAGAACGATCATCCCAGATGGAATTGTTCCGTTTAAAAGTCTTGCCGCTCAAAAGGGTAGAGCACTTAATACTCAATTTTTCGGTTATCAGCCTCAATTCGCTCAGTACAGAGCAACTATCGATCAAGGGAATATCGGCTTGTATCATATGTGGATCAACAGCCGAAACAGTGAAGGATCCGTCGAGCTATCAGGTCATACAGTCACGGTAACTGGCTATTTTACTGGGCGTAATGGAAGCTCTGGCATCGAACTGCAGTGGCTCGAAGTATTCGACGGATGGAACACTTATCCCCGAGCGATTAACTATGCAACGCCCAATATGGTCAAATTGAACGGAACAGTCTTTTGGTAGACCGGATGGCACCATCAAAATGCTATGGCACCACGGCCTTTGCCCTAGTTACGATATTGGTGATTTTCGCTATGTTTGCATCCGTTTCTTCATGCACAGATAGAGCCCGCTATAGCGGAGGAGATGATTACCTTGTCTTTGGAGCCGGCAGCGTTCATTCTATTGAGGGAACGGAACTCGTAATCCAAACAGACAACAGTCCCCGCTACACCGACGCTGGAAAGCAAACCCGGATTACATTCCCCTCATCTGGCCGAATCAAAGACAAGCTTTCCCAAATCAAAGTTGGGACAAGAGTTTCCTACTCACGCTTTGACTCGGTAGACGCATCTGGATCATACGAGGGAAACGATATCGAAATTGAACAGGCAAACACTATAAGGAGATGTTGAGGAACTGAGCCTCTGCGCAGTTCCTCAACAAATCATTATGCCTCCGGGACCCTACCCGTCGCCAAAATCTGTTCAAGTGCCGCCTCGTCCAGTACGGGTACGCCCAGCTGCTCGGCTTTGGTGAGCTTGGAGCCCGCTTTGGGACCGGCGACCAGATAGCTCGTCTTCTTTGACACGCTACCCGAAACCTTGGCGCCGAGCACCTTGAGCGCCGCGCCCGCCTCGTCGCGCGTGCGGTTGACGAGCGTGCCGGTGAGCACGAAGGTCAGACCCGCAAGCGGCTGTGCGTCGGCGAGCTCGCCCGCCACGCCAGCTTCGGCCGCGGCTTGCGCATGAGCGGCGCCCAAGTCGACCTCGAGCGAAAGGCCCGCTTGGCGCAGACGTTCCAGCACGGCAAGGTTCTCGGGCACGGCCAGGAACTGCTTGACGCTCGCCGCAATCTTGGGACCGATGCCCTCGCACTCGGCGATATCCTCTTCGCTCGCCAAGATGAGCTTGTCAATCGACAGGAATCGCTCGGCGATGACCTCGCCCACGCTTTTGCCCACGTGGCGGATGCCTAGGGCAAACAGCACGCGACCGAGTGGCTGGCTCTTGGACTTATTGAGCTCGGCGATGATTTTCTCGGCCGTCTTGAGGCCTACCGGAATGGGGTCGCCCTTCTTGACGCCCTTTTTGCTGTTGGAGCTGGCATAGGTGCGCCCCGTGTCCAAGCCGGCGATGTCGTCGACTGTGAGCTGGTAGAAGTCCGCGACATCGTGGATAAGGCCGGCGGCGATCATCTTGTCGACGATTTCGTCGCCCAGGCCGTCCACGTCCATGCAACCGCGGCTCACCCAGTGGAGCAGGCGCTCCTTGAGCTGTGCGGGGCAGTCGATGGACACGCAGCGGTAGGCCACCTCGCCGTCCTCGTGCACCACGGGGCTGCCGCACACGGGGCAGACCTCGGGCATCTGCCAGTCAACGCTGTCGGCCGGGCGCTTGTCGAGCACGGGGCCCACGACCTCGGGAATCACGTCGCCTGCCTTATGCACGATGATAGTGTCGCCCTCGCGCACGTTTTTGCGGCGGATCTCGTCGATGTTGTGCAGCGTGGCGCGCGCGATGGTGGAGCCGGCTACCGTCACCGGGTCGAACTCGGCGACCGGCGTGAGCACACCGGTGCGACCCACCTGGATGCGAATTTCGCGCAGGACGGTCTGCTTTTCCTCGGGTGGGAACTTAAAGGCAATGGCCCAGCGCGGTGCGCGGGCAGTAAAGCCCAGGTCGAGCTGCTGCTGGAAGCTGTCGACCTTTACGACCACGCCGTCGATGTCGTAGTCCAGGTCACCGCGATGTTCGAGGGCCTGGGCACAGAACTCGTGGACCTCGGACGGCGTGGCGCAACGAGCCACGTTGGGGTTGACGCTAAAGCCAGCGCTACGCAGCCAGTCCAGGAACTCGCGCTGGCTGTGAACGTGCAGCGGGTCGGTATCGGCGATGGCGTAGATAAAGGTGGCCAGATCGCGGCGCGCCGTGACCTTGGGATCCTTTTGACGCAGGCTGCCGGCGGCGGCGTTGCGCGGGTTGGCGAAGGGGTCGCGGCCCTCGGCATCGGCCTCGTCGTTCAGGCGCACAAAGCTGCCCTTGGGCATATAGACCTCGCCGCGCACTTCGATGGTGCGCTCGCGGTCGGCGCCCATGTGGGCGAGCGCCGGCTCGGACAGGTGCATGGGCACATCCTTGATGGTGCGCACGTTGAGCGATACATCCTCGCCCGTGGTGCCGTCGCCGCGCGTGGCGGCGCGTACGAAGGTGCCGTTTTGGTAGGTAAGGGCCACGCCCAGGCCGTCGATCTTGAGCTCGCAGGTATAGGTGACGCTGCCGGCACCGAGCGCATCCTCGGCGCGCTGGAGCCAGGCGTCGAGTTCGTCTAGATCCATGGCATCGTCCATGGAATACATGCGCGCCATGTGGGTGACCGGCGTAAACTGCTCGCTCACATAGCCGCCCACGCGCTGAGTATAGCTGTCGGGTGTTACCAAATCGGGGTAGGTCGCCTCGATCTGCTGGAGCTCAACGAGCAGTTTGTCAAAGACGGCGTCCGTGATCTCGGGCGCGTCGAGCATGTAGTAGCGATATGCGTGGTAATCGAGCTCGTGGCGCAACTCAGCCGCGCGCGCGGCGGCCTGGGCATGGGCGTCGGCCGGTGCAGCGGCATCCGCGCTCGCGGGCGTTTCGGTATCGATGTCCACGCCGTCACCAAACAGGCTCGATTGCTCCATAGCGGCACTCCTTCGCTCGATTTCAAACGGATACAAGAGTACCACCGGTCACCATGGCGCCGAATAACCCTTTCGAACCGCACCGAATCGGCAGCCGCCAGACCGGGGTGGATCGCGCGATTAAACCATGCCCTTGCCGTTTCTAAATGATCCGTTTTCCTCCGTCTCCAAGGGATCATCGAGAAAAGAGGGGCTGTCCCGCGCTGGCGGAACAGCCCCTCTGGCTTCGATATGTGCGATACAGCTCGTTAGAAACCCTGGCCGTAGCCCTGGCCCTGGCCCTGCTGGCCGAGCAGCTCCTCCAGGTACTGGCGCAACTGCTCATCGGTAATACCGCCGTTGCCAGTGTCGGTTGCGCTGTCGTTCTGCTGCTGGTTCTGCAGCTCCTCGTCGGAGCCCAGCTCGACGGTGACCTTCTTCTCTTCCTTGCCGCGCATGAGCGTGATCTCGACCTTCTCGCCCACCTCGTGGCTGCGCAGCGCGATGATCAGGCCATCGGCGCTCGTGATCTCGTCGTCGCCCAGCTTGGTGATGACGTCGCCCTCCTGAATGCCGGCCTTGGCGGCAGGACCGTCCTCGACGACGCTCGCCACATACGCACCGCTATCGGTGCTCAGCTTGTTGGTGCGGGCGTTGAGCGCGTTGACGCTCGAAAGCGTGGCTCCCAGGTACGGGTGCACCGGTGTCTTACCGCCGATGATCTGGTCGGCAATGTTCTTGGCGTAGTTAACGGGAATAGCAAAGCCCACGCCCGAACTGGAGCCCGAGTAGCTCTCGATGAGCGAGTTGATACCCACGAGCTCGCCGTTGTCGTTGACGAGCGCGCCACCGGAGTTGCCCGGGTTGATGGCGGCATCGGTCTGGATCATGTTGGCATAGATGGTGTTACCGTTGGTAGAGCTCATGGCCGTTGAGCGATACAGCGCCGACACAATGCCCGTGGAGACAGACTGCTCGTTGCCAAACGGCGAACCGATCGCCATGACCCACTCGCCCACGTTGAGCTTGGAGGAGTCGCCGATCTCAATCGGGGTGAGCTTGGAGGCATCGGCGTCCTTGAGCTTGATAACGGCGAGGTCGCTCGAGGCATCGTTGCCCACGAACTCGGCCTCGTAGGTGGTGCCGTCGTCCATGGTCACCACGTACTGGTCATAGCCATCGACCACGTGGTTGTTGGTGAGGATATGGCCCTCGGTATCGAGCACAACGCCCGAACCGACGCTGCCCGAGTTGTCCGACTCATCGGCAGACTGCGAAAGCGAGCCATTCTGGCTGCCGCTCGACGTGGCGGTGATGGAAACGACGGAGGGCAGGGCCTTGGCAGAAACGGCCTCGGCCAACGTGGTGTCCTCGGAGTCGATCGTAATCTTTTGCGTCGACGAACCCGAAGCGCCCGCCGTCACGGCATTCTTGCCGCCACCGATATCGAGCGTACCGCTCATAATGAGCGCAATGACCAGCAGGGCGCCACAGGCGCAACCGGCGAGTGCCGTAATAAAGATCGGCAGCTTTTTGGTCTTGGTCTTGACCACCGTGTGCTTGTTTACAACCTGCTGACCGCCCAGCGGCTGGCCGGTCTGTGTGTCATAGGCCTGCACGTAGGGAATGTTGCTGCCGGCAGGCGTCGACTCCACCTGCACGCGCGGCTGCTGCTGAGTCTCGCCGGCATTGCCAACATCCTGGGGACGCTGGGAATCGTTCTCGCTCATAGCTGCGATCCTTTCGTCAAATAACCAAAGGCCCGCCAAACACGTGGCGGGCCATCATTGTTCACGTTGAGTTGTACCCCAATATGCGGGCGTACGTGTACGAGAACGCAATCTTTTAGGAAGGCTTAAGTTCTGCTGCAAACTCGAAAGGAGCCCGCACCTGCGTCAAAACCACCACAAAGGTGTCTGTCCCCTTTGTGGCGGAAATCTAGTCCTTAAACAGATAGCCCACGCCGCGGACGGTGGTGATGTGTGCCGCGATCTGCGGGCCCACCTTGGAGCGGATGCGTCGGATGTGCACGTCGACGGTGCGCGTGCCGCCGCAGTACTCAAAGCCCCACACGCGGTGCAGCAGCACCTCGCGGCTGTAGGCGCGGTTGGGGTGCGTCGCCAAAAAGCTCAGCAGCGAGTACTCCATCAGCGTCAGGTCGATGGGCTCGTTATCGAGCGTCACCTGGTAGGTAGCCAGGTTGATCTCGAGGTTATCGATGTTGAGCACATCGTCGGCGGTGACGGTCTCCTCCTCGCCCATCAGGCGCTGCGCGCGAGCCTTGAGCTCGTTGGGCGTCGCCGTGGGGCATACAAAGTCGGCATGCGCGTGATTCGGCAGGCGCAGGGTGCCGAGCGCCTCGTCGTCGACGATCACCAGCATGGGAACGCCGCCGCGGTCGTCAAGCCACTTGGCAATCTGATCGATGCGGTCGCTGCGGATGCCATCGGAATCGAGAATCAGCAGGTCAAAGTCGTGCGCCGCAGTTGGCGAATCAGGGGTTGCCAGGCTCACCTCGACACCCAGGGTAGTCGTCAAGCTGCGGGCAAACTCGTGGAAGCGCGTCGTGCGCGCCATGAACAGGGCACTCTTTTCGGACATATCGGCCTCCAAAGAAATGAGCTCAATCGTACTGGAACAAGCCAGCGCGATTAGGAGTTCGCCAGGTAGTGCTTGATCTCCCACTCGGTGATCGTAGACTCAAACTTATGCCACTCGTCGCGCTTCTTTTTGAGGAAGAAGCTGTGGATGTGCTCGCCGAGAGCATCCTTCATAAACTGCGAGTCCTCAAACACGTCGAGCGCCTCTTTGAGCGAGCGCGGCAGCGGCGCGTAGCCGGCCTCGACCATCTGACGGTCGGTAAGCTTGAGCGTCTCGGCCGTGGCCTCGGGCGGGAGTTCCAGCTTGCGCTCGATGCCGTCCAGACCAGCCGCCAGCGTGACGGCGTTGACCAGGTACGGGTTGGCCATGGGGTCGGGACTGCGCAGCTCGATGCGCGTGGACAGCGGCTTGCCGGGCTTGTAGACCGGGATACGGACCATACTCGCGCGGTTGCGCAGGCCCCACGTGGCGTACTGCGGCACGGAGTCGCCACCCGTAGTGATGCGCTTGTACGAGTTGACCGTGGGGTTGGTGATGGCACTGATCTCGCGCGCGTGCGCCAAGATGCCGGCCATGTAGTGCTTGGCGATTTCGGAGAGGTGGTACTTCTCGTCGTCCTCGCCCCAAAAGACGTTGTTGCCATCGTGGTCGAACAGCGACTGATGCAAAAACATGGCGCTGCCGTCCTCGCCCGCCAACGGCTTGGGCATAAAGGAGGCGTGGCAACCGCTCTCGTAGGCCTGCTGCTTAATGATGAGTTTGGCCGTGGTGATAGCGTCGGACATGCTCAGGGCCTCGGCGTGACGCAAGCTCATGCCGTGCTGCGAGCGGCCGGCGGCGTGGAAGGTGTACTCCACGGGCACGGACATCTTCTCGAGCGTGAGGACCGTGTTGCGACGCAGGTCGCGGGCGGCATCGCTCACCGAAAGATCGAAGTAGCCCACGTTGTCGAGCGGCTCGGGGGTGTGCTCGTCGGGGAAGTAGTAATACTCCAGCTCGGCACCCACGTTGAGCAGATAGCCAGCCTTCTCGGCCTTGCGGAACATGCGGCGCAGGGCATCGCGCGGGTCGCCGGCAAACGGCTTGCGATCGGGAGTGCACACATCGCAGAACACGCGGGCGACGCCGTTGTGGCTCGGGCGCCACGGCAGGATCTGGAAGGTCGAAGCATCGGGGAACGCCAGCATGTCGGCTTCCTCGGGCGTGGCAAAGCCCTCGATGGCGGAGCCGTCAAAGCCGATACCCTCCTCAAAAGCGACCTCGAGGTCCTCGGGGCTAATGGCAAAGTTCTTGAGGCGGCCGAGAATGTCGACAAACCACAGACGCACAAAGCGGATGTCACGCTGCTCTACAGAGCGGAGTACGTAATCGATGTTCTGCTGGTTCATGTCGCTCCCCTTTCTTTCGGGCGGGTTTCGACTGATCTATATCGCAGATACTATCGCAGAAAAATGTTTCCGCAGGGTTAAAGCGTATCAAGCGCCCAAAAAACGTGTGCGAACAGGCCGTGAGGCCAAGAGACTAGCGCGAGGTCGAAGCGCGGTGTTCGATGTGGCCGGGGATCTCGATGCGCTTGGGGGCGAGCTTTGCGGCATCGCCCACCGTAGTGGTAACGATGTCGATACGCTCGGACAGGCGCTCGACTACGCGCTCGGCAATGGTAAGAGTGTCCTGCGCTGCCGTGGTCACACCGCCAAAGAGGACGTGGTTCCAGGGATAGTCGTCAAACGTTGCAATCTTGAGACCCGCCGGCAACGAGGGCCCCAGCTGGGCCAGCGCCTCGGTCAGGCGCAGGAAAACCAAGCCGTTGACGGCAATGAGGCCGAGTTTTTTGCCCGCATAGCCGCGGATGGTCTCGTCCAGGCGACTGACACCCTCGACGCCACCATCGGCCAGGGTGACGACCTCACCCGCAAGGCCGCGTCGCGAAAGCTCGTCGGCAAAGGCCTCGGCGCGCTCGCGACGCACGGGGCTGTCATCGCTTGCCTCGGTGAGCAGGCACAGGCGCTCGCTGCCAGCAGCGGCCAAGGCGCCTACCAGGCCGGCAACCAGCTCGCGGTTGTTAGAGGTCACCAGATCGATGCCACCGTCGGCGACATCGCGGTCGAGCAGCACGACAGGCAGGCGCCCCGCAGCCGCGGCAATCGCCTTGTCGTTGCCTCCGCAGGTATTGACGACCAGGCCGTCCACGCCGGCATCGATAAGTCTGGTGAGCGACTCTGCCTCCTTGGCGGGGTCGTTGCCGCTAATGGCAGTCATAAGCGAGCAGCCGCGCGCGGCGGCACTGGCGGAAAGCCCTTCGAGCATGGCGCTGGAGAACGGGTTAGCGATGTCGGCCAGGATCACGCCGATGAGGTTGGTACGCGAGCTGCGCAGATTGCGCGCGGCGGCACGTGGGCGATAGCCGGTGCGCTCGATAACCGCCGCGATGCGCGCGCGAGTTTCCTCGGTCATCTGCCCGGGGCGGTTGTTGAGATAGCGCGAGACCGTGGCCGGGCTCACGCCCGCCTCGGCGGCAATGTCCTTGATTCTCATCTGCGCCATAGCGCACCCCGTTTCCCAATTGTCGGCAGTCTGAGCCATTTTAGGCATTTTTTTAAAAATCTCGCTTGCAAAACGCTTTAGGTGAGTATACTACAACTCGAAACGAAACCGATTTCGTAAACCGATTTCGGCAAGCGTTGGCACGGAGGTGCAAAGATGTACCCTACCGTCTTGGCACCTCCGTGCCAACGCCATATCAAAGGTGTACGCACGAGTAAGAAGGAGCTGCGCGACCATGGGTAAAACGGTTCTTACCTTCGGCGAGATCATGATGAGGCTCTCGCCCAAAGACCATCTGCGCATTGAGCAGGCGACCGAGTTTGATGTCCGCTACGGCGGCGCCGAAGCCAACACCGCGCTTTCCCTGGCCTACCAGGGTGACAAGGCAGCTTACGTCTCCGTTGTCCCGGCCAACCGTCTGGGCGAGTGCGCCCTGCGTTCGCTGAAGGTCTACGACGTCGATACCTCGCGCGTCGTGCGCCAGGGCGACCGTCTTGGTTCCTATGTGTTTGAGGTCGGCGCCTCGCAGCGCGGCAACGGCTGCGTCTACGACCGCAAGTACTCTGCCATCAACATGGCCAAGCGCGACGTCTTTGACTGGGACGAGATCCTCAAGGGTGTCGATGTCTTCTACTTCTCCGGCGTGACGCCCGCCGTCTCCGACGAGATGGCCGCCGCCTGCAAGGATGCCCTCACCGCCTGCCGCGCCAAGGGCATCACCACCGTTTGCGACGTGAACTATCGCGGCAAGATGTGGTCGCCCGAGAAGTCGCAGGCCACCATGAAGGAACTCCTGCCGCTCGTTGACATCTGCATTGCCAACGACGAGGACGCTCCTGCCGGCCTCGGTATGACCTGCGTCTCCGGCTCCCTTGCCCACGGCATCGAGGAGCGCGACACCTACGTCGAGATGGCCCGTCAGATCTGCGCCGAGTACGGTTGCAAGAAGGTCGCCTCGGTCGTCCGCAACATCTCCTGCGTCGAGCGCTCCATCTGGATGGGCATGCTCTTTGACGCCGAGAGCGGCGAGCACTGGTTCTCCCCTGCTCACGATGTGCACGTGCTCGAGGGCGTTGCCGCCGGCGACGCTTTTAACGCCGGCCTCGTCCATGTCCTCATCAACGACTTCGACCCGCAGGACGCCGTCAACTACGCGATTGCGGCCTCGATCCTCAAGCTCACCATCAAGGGCGATTCCAACCTGGTGACCGCAGACGAGATCGCAGCCGTGGCATCCGCCGCCGACGGTGGCACTCGCGTCGCGCGCTAAGCCGTCCCCATTCCGCGGGCCGCAGCTTTCCATACCCATACCTCTGCGGCCCGCTCCCCGATTCCTCCGGTCGGGCAAAACCACCAGTCCCATTCCGGTTTTGCCTGGCATTTCCTACACGACTGGTCGCGCAGCCGGTTTTGGAATTGCTTGTGACCCCAAGCAGTGCCTCCGATAACCAATCCAAAACCGGCTCATGACCAGCATATTTGGCAATCACGCGCCCGCGCGCGCCGTACATCGAAAGGAACATCACGTTCGATCAGTTCTACACCACGCTTGAGTCCCTGGGCATCGTGCCGGTCGTCGTGCTCGACAAGGTCGAGGACGCCGCTCCGCTCGCCCACGCCCTTATGGCAGCAGGCATGAAGTCCGCCGAGGTCACCTTCCGCACCGCCTGCGCCGCCGAGTGCATCGCCGCCATGGCCGAGGCCGAGCCTGAGATGTGCGTTGGCGCCGGCACCGTCCTGACTGTCGAGCAGGTTGAGCAGGCCCGCGCCGCCGGTGCCAAGTTCATCGTCTCCCCGGGCTACAACGAGGACGTCGTGAAGCACTGCATCGACATCGACCTGCCCGTCCTTCCCGGTACCGTGACCCCCTCCGAGGTCACCGCGGCCGAGAACCTGGGCCTCAAGATCACCAAGTTCTTCCCCGCGGCTCAGTATGGTGGCCTGAACACCATCAAGGCCCTCGCCGCTCCGTTTGTCGGTCATCGCTTTATGCCCACCGGCGGCGTGAGCACCGCCAACGTCGAGGAGTACCTGAGCTCCAGCGCCATCATCGCCTGTGGTGGCACCTGGATGGTCAAGCCGGCTCTGTTCGCCGACGGCGACTTCTCCAAGGTCGAGCAGATCGCCCGCGAGGCCATGGACGTCGTCAAGAAGGTCCGCGGCTAACCCTGCCATTTGGGTACGGGGTAGATATGGTAGGTTTTCTGCTTGACTTCCCCGTTTGATCCGCTCTCTATCGTGGGGGCGCGGCCACGGTTGCGCCCCTTTAAAACGGCTCGGAAGCGCGCCGTTTCCGTCACGAACAAGAACCGAAACCGTCTTGTATGCTGATAGAACGTGACGGAAGCGACACGCACCCGAGCCGCTTTTCCCACTCGACTGGCAGCCGTGCTCAGCTAAGCCACTTTGACAAAAACCAACCCGCCAAAACAGCTGCGGCGCCGTCTGGAGGAATGGGCCCCTGCTTCCGGTCTTTTCCTCCAAGCGGCGCCGCAGCCTTTTTACGCCCCAATAGCACCCCCGCACTTGCGGTGAAATACGGACTGTTTACGCCGCCAGAACCGCAAAACAGTCCATATTTCACCGCAACTAAGTAAGGGAGCGAGTTAGATGGCCGAGTCTTTGGGCAGCTCGAAATAGTCGGGATGTAAGGCGATAACCGGGCCCTGCTCCTCCGGCATCAGATGCAAGTGCGTCTCTGCCAGATAGCTCGCCGTGTCGGTATCACCCTTCTTAATGGCCTCGAGAATCCGGCGATGCTGACGACGGATCGGCTCCCAATCCAAATCCTGCGACACCATACGTAACCAGTTGTATCGCTCAAAATGCGTGTTGACGCTCTTCATCCAATCCCACAACATGTGGCGGCCGGCAATCTCAAAGCACGTCTCGTGGAACAGGTTGTCCAGGTCGAAAAAGCGGCGCGTTTCTCGATGGTCGAGCGACTCGGACTCGGCAAGAATCTGCTCGAGCCGATGTTTTTGCTCAGGCGTGGCGGCAGAGCAACATTTAATGAGTACGCTTCTCTCGAGTTTCTCACGCAAGAAACAGGCGTTCTCGGCGCGCTCCATGCTGATTTTTGAGACATAGGTGCCGCTTTTGGGACGCGTTTCCACTAGCTCCTGCTCACGCAGGCGCACAAAGGACTCGCGAATGGGCGTGCGCCCGATTCCCGTCTCCTTTTCCAGACCAATCGCCGAAAGGCGCGTGCCGGGCCTGAGCTCGGCATAGATGATCTTAGAGCGCAGTGCGTTGTATGCCTGATCTTGCAGGCTCTGATAATGCTGGTGCTGTTCCATAAAGCCCTCGGATGAAGCCCACGGTTTGTCGAATATCACCACGTAATACTATCGCATCGACACGCCCCAGCTCCCAATCAGTCTTTTTGGGACGGGGCTCTTTTAGCTACCCTGGCCCGCAGATCGGCCCCCCTTGCCACAAAAGTGGCCCATCTACTACGTTAACACGGATAGCCTCGGCCATACCGAAAACCGTGAAAACAAAACCGCAGGTAGATAGCTTGTCGATTTTCGAAAAAACCGACTATGGTTGACCCCTGCGGCTTAAACGTAGTAGATAGGCCCTTTTCGTGGCGCAGCACTACTGCACCCCAAATTGGCACCCCGAGCCTGTTATAAGTTGCTGTGAAATACGGACGGTTGATAATCAAGGGTTGAAAATCAAGGCGCGCTATACGGCTTGCTATATCTCACTATACTTTGCTGTACGTCGCTGTACTTTGCTTTAACTTGACAATAATCGGCCCGTTACCATCCGGGATATAACGGACCCCAAGCCAACGCTGGCTTGGGGCCCGTCTTGTACCATGGCTCTTTTGGACTATGAGCGCTCGTATTTCGTGGCCCGCCCGGTTCCCTGCCTTACGATTGCATTCCGTTCAAGCAGAGATTCGAGTGCCGCCAACGTCCGCATGCGGCTCAGCCCCGTCTGTTTTTCAATCTCGCTTCGCGACATAATTCGCCCGCCCGACAAGGCCTTGAGAACCTGGACCTCTTCCTCGGACCCTTCAAAGGCATCGGTAACGGGCAATGTGACGGCCACCATGCCGCCGCGAACATCAAAAATTGGTTGATTGATCGAATCGCGATAGGCACGTCTAATGCGCGCGATTCCCGTACCAAATTTCTCGATGTAATCCAGCTTTAAGAAGGCCTCTGCAACGATGGGGTTTCTGAGCACGGATATCTGCCCATACAGGTATTGTTCCGTCGTCAACCCGGCGGGCAGCGATCCAGGGGAGGTCACAACGACACGATCATCGTACAGGGCAATTTGAACGTTCGCTCGAACGTCCCACGTCCGATGCACCAAAGCGTTTGCAACAGCTTCGCGGAATGCCTCAAGAGGAATTCGATCGGTTTGGACGCGCTCCATCCCTTCGATACGCTCATAACGGTAGTAGCGTGCAAACATAGCCACCGCCCTGTCCGCCTGCTCAATTGCGGATACATTTGTCGCCGCCTCGCGATCCAAGATCACATCCTCGGTATCGCCAAAACGGACGCAGTCGATGCCTGGAAAATCATTCTTATCCGCTAAAATCGCCGCGGCATTGGTATAGCCATCCTTGCCGAGCAAGCGGAGCGTACGCATGATATCCGGCGTTAGCTCGGAAATGCCGAGGTGTTCAACACACTTATGCTCGAGCGTATGAAAGCCCAAGTCCTGGCGAGCCGACGTGAGCGCGTCGAACGTCACGTTGCTGCCTTCGAGCGTCAGCCTGCCATACTCAAACCGGTCGACCTCCACCGTTGCCGAATCGTTTCGTCTGTAGGCCTTTCCCTTGCTTCGATAGGGTTTGTCCTGTCCCTCATAAACCGTAAGGATTACGGTCCCGTGTTTCTCATCGGACTCGAGCGTGTAACGGGGAGCGGGATCCAAGCTGTCATTAATCATGTTCTCAATGCGGAGACACTCTGCGACCGGATCTGCAAGGCCGACAGCCACGCCCTCGTCATCAACGCCAAACTCAATCTTGCCCGTCCCGTAGTTTGCATAGGCGCTCACCGTTTTAAGAAACGTCGGCGTAACGCTTTCCTTGTATTCGACTGTAGGGCTCTCTCTAACAACCATATGCACAACCCCCTCGTTTCGTACCATTCATAACCGTATTATAAGACGAAAACCGTTTGCGTACTGATTTATATAAGACGCAAACTGTTTTCGTCTTGATTTGCGTACGGAATTAAGACGCATAATTTCGCTTTCGTATGGCTCAATACCGGACGCAGACTGTTTTCGTCTGTCAATACGTCTGAAATCCAAACGAAAAGAGCCCCGAGCTCGTATGAACTCGGGGCTCTTTGTGCCGCACATCTATGAGAGGAAAAATTCGATGCGTACGGGCGCTACCCCATGAAGCCGCCCTGGGATGGCGGCAACCTCGCCGTTACCCGTCTGATGGGTGTGCTCAAGGCATCCGTTCCCCTCTTTATCGACGTAACAGGCAAAAAAGTTCGTCGAGGAGACCATCCGCACGCACCACGGTGTGGCCGACGCCATTGAGACGCGCAACCCCACCGCCGCTCACGATGCGATGTATCTGCACCTGGTCTACAACCGCAATATGATTGCGGAAGGCACACAAACAAAAGGCATTTAAGGCTCGACAATAATCTTTCTTTGATAAAACGCAGGCAGCGAGCGCTTGCGTTTTATCAAATGGTGCAATGGGGTCAGGTTTACATGCATCAACTTAGCGCAAAGTAACCTGGCCCCCATGCGCCAAGGGGTTGACTAGAGTTCGCAGGCGATCTTGTAGCCATCGCCGATAGCGTCGCGGATGTTGCCGCACTTCTGGGCATCGCCCAGCACGTGGGTGACAACGCCGGCAGCGGCAAGGTCATCGGCCAGCTTGGTGTTGGGACGGTAACCCATGGCAAGCACCAGCGTATCGGCGTCGGCGATGGTATGGACTTCGCCGTCCTTTTCGTAACTGATGGTGTCCTCGGTAATCTCGGTCACCTTGGCCTCGGTCAGCACGTGAACGCCCTTGGAAAGCATACGCGTGATGAGCACCGCGCGACCGGCACCGCCCTCGTTGGCGGCAAGCGTCTTGGTCATCTCGATGACGGTGACATCGCGGTTGGCCGGCGACAGGTCGTTGACCAGCGGGGCCAGGTAGTCGGCCGTCTCGCAACCGACGGTTCCGCCGCCGACGATGACAATCTTCTTGCCCGGGAAAGCCTTGCCGCCCAGCAGGTCATCGGCCGTCATAACTTGCTTAAAGCCCTGCATAAAGGCTGGAGCAATGGGCTCGGCGCCATAAGCCAGGACAACCTCGTAGCCCGCGTAGTCGCGCTGAATGTCCTCGGCCGAAAGCTCGGTACCAAAGACGCACGCGACGCCGGCCTCGGCCAGGCGACGATACTGATACTTGATCACGCGGGTGAGCTCCTGCTTTGCCGGCGGAACGGCCGCGATGCGCATCTCGCCGCCCGGCTCGTTCTGCTTATCCACGAGCACCACGTTGTGGCCGCGCTTGGCGGCAATATAGGCCGCCTCCATGCCCGCGGGACCGGCACCCACAACGAGCACGTTCTTGGCCTCGGCGGCAGGCTCGTAACCGGCCTCGTCGCGCTCCACGTCCGGGTTGACGGTGCAGGAGATGCGCTTGCCAAACATGATGCCGTTCAGGCAGCGCAGGCAACCGATGCAGGGGCGGATGTCGTCGGCGTTGCCGGCAGCGGCCTTGTTGCAGAACTCGGCATCGCACAGATTGGCACGGCCCATCATGCAGATGTCGGCAGCGCCGTCCTCGATCAGCTCCTCGGCGATCCAGGCCTCGTTGATGCGGCCGACGGTGGCGACGGGAATGTTGACGTGCTTCTTAATCTCGCGCGAGCAGGCGGCGTGCGAGGCCTGCTGGGTGCCGGCGGCGGGAATCGCAGAGCCACGCTTGATAGTGGTGCCGCCCGACACGTGAATCATGTCGACGCCGGCCTTCTCCAGGCGACGCGAGACGTAGATCATGTCGTTGAGGGTCAGGCCGCCATCGGTGTACTCATCGCCCGAGATGCGGACGTCGATGATAAAGTCCTTGCCGCAGCGCTCGCGAATCTCGGCGATGACCTCGAGCAGGAAGCGCATGCGGGCGTCGAGTGAGCCGCCGTACTCGTCGGTGCGCTTGTTGTAGAGCGGAGTCAAAAAGCCGCCGAGCATACCGTGGGCGTGCGCCGCATGAACCTCGACGCCATCGACGCCGGCCTTCTGCATACGCACGGCAGCGTCGCCAAACTGATGCGTGAGCTCGTGGATCTCATCTACCGTAATGGGGCGCGGCGCCTCGCGAGCATAGGACGGGCCCACAAAGGACGGAGCGATCAGGCGCGGGGTGCCCGGAATGTTAAAGGCCATGTAGGCGGGGTGGAAGAGCTGCGGCATGATCTTGCAGCCGTACTCGTGGACGGCGGCGGCGAGCTTTTCCCAGCCAGGGATAAACGTGTCGTCGTAGCAGCACATGTCACCCGGCAGATAGGTATAGGTAGGCTCGACCGTCACGACCTCGGTGATGATCAGACCCACGCCGCCCTTGGCACGGGCGCGGTAATGGTCGACCAAATCGTCGGTCACATAGCCGTGATCGGCCAGGTTGGTAGACACCGGCGGCATAAAGACGCGGTTCTTGACCTCGGTCGTACCGACCTTGATCGGGCTAAAGAGCATCGGGTAGGCGGAGGACTCCATACAGGGTTCCTTTCATTTGAGCCGCTCGGCGGCAGTTGCTAACGTACCTATCGTATCAGCAACCGCGCTGTACCCGACCGTACACGCTCCCCCGGCTTTTACTCAACCCACAAAAAGTTGCGGTGGAATACGGAGTAGATAAGGCCTTTGACAGCCAAAACGGTCCGTATTTCACCGCAACTGATGGGCGGGGTGGAATTGAGGGCTCAGATAGTCAGTCATGCCCTCATCCGCCACTCCCTCACCTACAGCGCGCCGTCCAGCATAAGGTTCACCTTGAGCACGTTGACCGTGGGCTCGCCGAACACGCCGAGGAAACGGCCCTTGGTGCACTGGGCGATGATGTCGCGCACCTCGCCTTCGCTCTTGCCCGTGGCCTTCGCCAGGCGCGGTACCTGGTACTCGGCGGCATCGGGGGAGATCTCGGGGTCGAGCCCTGAGCCAGAACACGTCACCAGGTCGACGGGCACGGCATCCATGCCGGCGTCGGGGTTGGAGGCGCGAATCTTCTCGACGCGCGCGTCCACAAGCTGCCGGTACTCCTCACTCGCCGGGGACAGGTTGGACGGGGCACCATACGCCACGAGCTCGCCGTCTTCGCCTTCGACAATTGACACGTTCTGGATGCGGCCCCACATGTGGTCCTCGTCCTCGAAGTTCTGGCCGATGAGCTCGGAGCCCACAACCTTGCCGTCGACCGTAATGAGCGAACCGTTCGCCTGATACGGGAACGCAACCTGGGCGATGCCGGTCACGACGAGCGTATAGCCCAGGCCGCAGACAACGGTAAACAGCGCGAACACGCCAAGTGCGCGCGATGCAACACCTTTGAACATACAAACCTCCACTTACATAATGCCGCAGAACGCGAGCAGCATGTCGATGAGCTTGATGAATACGAACGGGGCAACAATGCCGCCCAGACCCCACACGAGTAGGTTGTGGGTCAGCAGCTGTCCAGACGGGACCTCGCGGTACTTAACGCCCTTCAGCGCGGCCGGGATCAGCGCGACGATAACGAGCGCGTTATAGATGATGGCCGAAAGAACCGCGGACAGTGGGCTTGCCAGACCGAGGATGTTGAGCGCGCCAAGGCCCGGGTAGATCGGCGAGAACAGGGCCGGGATGATAGCGAAGTACTTCGCCATGTCGTTAGCCACCGAGAAGGTCGTGAGCGAACCGCGGGTCATGAGCAGCTGCTTGCCAATACGCACGACCTCGATGAGCTTGGTGGGGCTGGAGTCGAGGTCGACCATGTTGCCGGCCTCCTTGGCAGCCTGGGTTCCGGTGTTCATGGCCACGGCGACGTCCGCCTGGGCGAGCGCCGGCGCGTCGTTGGTGCCGTCGCCGGTCATGGCGACCAGGTGACCCTCACGCTGGAACTCGCGGATCTTCTCCAGTTTGCCCTCGGGGGTGGCCTCGGCCAGGAAGTCGTCAACGCCGGCCTCGGCGGCGATTGCCGCGGCGGTGAGCGGATTGTCGCCCGTCACCATGATGGTCTTGATGCCCATCTTGCGCAGGTCGGCGAACTTCTCCTTAACGCCGGACTTGATGATGTCCTTGAGGTACACAACGCCCAGCACGCGGCAGTTCTTGGTCACGACCAGCGGGGTGCCGCCGGCCTTGGCGATGCGTTCGACGGCCTCGTCGCACTCCTGGGAGAACACGCCGCCGGCTGCCTCCACATAGGTGCGCACGGAATCGGCAGCGCCCTTGCGGATCTCATTGCCCTCGTAGTTCACACCGGACATGCGAGTCGCCGCGGTGAAGGGGATGAACTCCATGCCCTTATCCTCGAGTGTGCGGCCGCGCAGCCCAAACTGCTCCTTGGCGAGCACGACGATGGAACGACCCTCGGGGGTCTCGTCGGCCAGCGAGGAAAGCTGAGCGGCATCGGCCAGCTCCGCGGGATCGACGCCGTCGACCGGGATGAACTCGGCGGCTTGGCGGTTACCCAGGGTGATGGTGCCGGTCTTGTCGAGCATGAGGATGTCGACGTCGCCGGCGGCCTCGATGGCGCGGCCGGACATGGCCAGCACGTTGGCCTCGTTCAGACGGCTCATGCCGGCGATGCCGATGGCGGACAGAAGGGCGCCGATGGTAGTGGGAGCCAAGCACACGAGCAGTGCCACGAGCGTGGTCACGGCCGTGGGGTTGACCATGTCGTTAAGACCGGCCGAGAAGCAGGAGTAACAATACAGGGCCAGCGTGACCAGGATAAAGACGATGGAAAGGGCCACCAGGAAGATCTCCAGAGCGATCTCGTTAGGGGTCTTCTTGCGCGCGGCACCCTCGACCATCGCGATCATCTTGTCCAGGAAGCTCTGGCCGGGCTCACTGGAGATCTTGACGATGATCCAGTCGGACAGCACCGTGGTACCGCCGGTAACGGCAGAGCGGTCGCCGCCGGCCTCGCGGACCACGGGGGCGGACTCGCCGGTGATGGCGGACTCGTCAACGGAGGCAGCGCCCTCGATGACGTCGCCATCGCCGGGAATCTGCTCGCCGGCGCGTACGATCACCAGGTCGCCGCGCGTGAGCTCGGTGCCGGGAACGACGGTGAAGTGCTCCTTGTCCTCAACGGACTCGATACGATGGGCCTCGACATCCTTCTTGGCCGCACGCAGGGAATCGGCCTGAGCCTTACCGCGGCCCTCGGCAAGCGCCTCGGCGAAGTTCGAGAACAGGTCGGTGAGCCACAGGATGACCGCGATGGTGACCACATAGTAGGTGGGCACACCCGCGTCCTGCACACCGAAGATGGAAGCGACGGCCAGGACGGAGGTCATGACGGCGGAAAGCCACACCAGGAACATGACCGGGTTTTGAATCTGGACGCGAGGATCCAGTTTGGCAAACGAGTCGCGGACCGCGCGGCCCATCATGTCTTTTTGCATAGCCATAAATCTGCGTCCTCCTTTACGCAATCATCTGGAAGAACTCGGCAACGGGGCCAAGCGCCAGGGCCGGGAAGAAGCTCAGGGCACCGATCAGCAGAACGATGAACACGAGCAGGAATACGAACATGCCGTTGGTGGTAGACAGGGTACCGGCGCTCTCGGCGACCCTACCCTTCTTGGCCAGCGAGCCGGCGATAGCCAGCGTACCGATGATGGGCATGAAGCGGGCAAACAGCATCTCGAGGCCGAGCATGACGTTGATCCAGGGATTGTTGCAGTTCATGCCTGCAAACGCCGAGCCGTTGTTGCCACCGCATGAGGTGAAGGCATACAGCACCTCGGAGAAGCCGTGCGCGCCACCATTGTTGAGCTGGTCGGCAAGACCGGGCACCATGCAGGCGATGGCCGAGCACACCAGAATGGCAAACGGAGTTGCCAGGCACAGGACAACTGCCCAGCGCATCTCGCCCGGCTCGATCTTCTTGCCCAGGAACTCAGGCGTGCGTCCGACCATAAGGCCGGCGATGAACACTGTGAGGATGGCGAAGCCGATCATGCCGTACAGGCCGCAGCCCACGCCGCCGAAGACGACCTCGCCCAGAGCCATCTGGAGCATCTGGACAAACCCGCCGAGCGGGGTGTAGGAGTCGTGCATGGAGTTGACCGAGCCATTGGAAGCAGCCGTCGTGAAAGCGGACCAGGTGGAAGAGGAGGCGATGCCAAAGCGGCTCTCCTTGCCCTCCATATTGCCGCCCGCCTGGCCATCGGTCATCTCGATGTTGACCGCGCCGCCATCGGCCAGCTGCGGCGTACCCATATGCTCGTTAACGGCGATGATGCCGGTAAAGACCACGAGCAGGATAAGCATCGCCGCGAAGATGGCCTTGCCCTGCTTGGTGTTCTTGACGCCGATACCGAAGGTGAAGCAGCAGGCGGCCGGGATCAGCAGCAGGCTGGTCATCTCGATGATGTTGGTGAAGGCACTGGGATTCTCATACGGATGGGCGGAGTTCACACCGAAGAAGCCGCCGCCGTTGGTGCCGGACTGCTTGATGGCGACCTGAGGAGCCGCGGGCCCCTGGGGCAGGAACTGCTCGGTGACCACGCGCGCGCCCTCGACAACCTTGCCGTCGACCTTGACCGTGTCGCCCTCGATCTGGGCGCCGTCGATGACGCTCCAGCCGCCGTCTGCATTAGGCTGGACAGCGACGGGCTCTACGAGCTCAGCCTTCTGAGCCGGCTGGAAGTTGGAGATGACGCCACCGGCAGCCAGGCAGATGCCGAACACGAGGTTCAGCGGGATGAGCACATACAGGACGGTGCGGGTGAGGTCGACCCAGAAGGAACCCAGACCCTGCTCCTTGATCTGACGGAAGCCGCGGATCAGCGCGAACATGACCGCGATACCGGTACCAGCGGAAACGAAGTTCTGCACGGTGAGGCCCATGAACTGCACGAAGTAGGACAGGGTGGTCTCACCGGAGTAGGACTGCCAGTTGGTGTTGGTTATGAAGGAAGCAGCCGTATTGAACGACAGGTCCCATGGCACACCCGGCAGGTGCTGGGGATTGCCTGGCAAGAAGGACTGAAGCGCCTGGAGTGCCACAAGAGCCACGAGGCCGATCCCCGAAAAGGCCAGCACGCTTGCCAGATAGCGCCTACACCCCATCTGCTCTGCCGCGTCGATGCGAAGCAGACGATAGACGCCACGCTCCACAGGAGCAATCACAGGCGACAGGAACGTATGCTCACCATCCATGATATGGGCCATGAACCGACCGAGCGGAACGGCCAGGACGACGAGCACGGCAAAGTACAAGATGTACTGAATCGCAGCGTCCATAGTTTACGAATCACTCCTCATCAGAATGTAGATGTAATAGATAAGGAGTCCAATGCAGACGACTCCGATAATGGGAATGAGGATGTCCATTACCGCCCCTTTCACGCGCGGTCCGATGTCTCGGACGCCTGCCCTCGCAAGCGTCTGGGGACAGTAAACGCTTCTAGGTGTTAAAGAGGCGTGAGGGCTGGGGCTCACGACCTTAAGATGCCGTAAAGATGCAGGTAGAAAGCACTATTGCGGCTGCAGTGCGCCTATACTCGACCTCGCGAGCATACAGTGGCGTCCTCACCGCGTATGCACGCATGGACAACGCTTCAGAAAGGCTACGCTATGCAGCGCGACGCATCGGACACTCGCGTCAATCCAGACCTCATCCTCAAGGCAATTGAGAAAGACGAGGCCGCCGATGACGCTCGAACCAGCCGGGGACACCTCAAAATTTTCTTTGGCTACGCTGCTGGCGCAGGCAAAACCTATGCGATGCTTCAAGCCGCCCACGCCGCCAAGCGGCGAGGTGTCGACGTCGTCGCGGGATACATCGAGCCGCACGAACGTCCGGCAACTGCCCATCTTGCACAAGGGCTTGAGAACGTGCCCTGTAAACTCATCGAGCACAACGGCATTGCGCTCAGCGAGTTCGATCTAGATGTGGCTATCGAGCGCGCCCCTCAGCTCATCCTTGTCGACGAGCTCGCCCATACGAATGCGCCGGGGTCTCGCCACGACAAACGCTATCAAGACGTCGAGGAACTTCTACATGCGGGCATCGACGTCTATACGACCGTAAACGTTCAGCATATCGAGAGCCTAAACGACATGGTTGCATCCATCACCGGCGTTGTCGTGAGCGAACGAATCCCCGACCGTATCTTCGATGATGCCGACCAGGTCGAGCTCGTCGACATAGAGCCCGAAGACCTACTTGAGCGCCTTCGCGCCGGCCTCGTCTACCGTCCCGCACAAGCCGACCGAGCGCAACAGCATTTTTTTACCGTCGAAAACCTCACCGCACTCCGAGAAATCGCGCTGCGCCGCTGCGCCGATCGCACCGGCCACCTCACAGACGCCGCACGCGTGCTGGGAAACCGTGACTACTACACCAAGGAGCGTATCTTAGTCTGTGTCTCCCCGGCGCCGACCAATCCCCGCATCGTCCGTGCCGCCGCACGCATGGCGAAAGCGTTTCGCAGCGAGCTCGTCGCCCTGTTCGTAGAAAGCCCGCGCACGCAAGCCATGAGCGATGATGAGCGCGCCAAGCTTGCAGCCAATATCGCCCTAGCCGAGCAGCTCGGAGCACATATGGAAACCGTCTATGGCGACGACGTCGCGTTTCAGATCTCCGAGTTCGCGCGCCTGTCGGGTATTTCGAAGATCGTCATGGGGCGCACGGGCGAGCACAGCAGCGTCCGTCAGGCCCTCTTTGGCCGCAAATCTCTCGTAGAACAGCTCATAGCATTCGCCCCGAACCTCGACATTTACATCATTCCAGACCAGTCGACTCCGCCCTCCCGACCCAAAGGACGCCGCCATGCGCTCGCTCTGCAGCCGCCCAGCAGCCGAAACGTGCTTCGCACGCTGGCCCTCTCTCTTGTCGCCACGGCGATCGGCACGGCTTTCCGCCATCTGGGATTTGCCGATTCCAGCATCATATCCCTCTATATCCTCACGGCCCTGCTGACCGCCGTCACCACGACGGGGCGTATCTGCACGATCGTATCGAGCGTGCTCTCTGTAGTGCTTTACAACTTCTGCTTCGTCACGCCTCTGTTTTCGCTCGCCAGCTACGACCGAAGCTATCTGGTCACGTTCGGCATCATGTTCGCTACCGCTATGGTCGCCGGCGAGTTAACTGCGCGCATCGCCGACAATGCCCGTACCTCCGCCGAGAACGCATTCAAAACGCGCGTACTCCTCGAAACGAACCAGCTCTTACAGCAAGCCCATAGCGCGGAGGAGTGCGCCCGCGTCGCCATGAACCAACTCGTCAAACTGCTAAAACTCGACGTGGTCTTCTACCCCGCCGAACACGGCACGCTCGGCAAGGCGCTCTATGAGTCCGCTGGCACCGAAAACCGATCCGCGTCGCTGCTCACCGACTACGAGCGCGCCGTTGCAACCTGGACCTTCACCAACAACAAGCGCGCGGGCGCAAGCACGCGGACCCTGCCTGAGGCGCGCTGTCTCTACCTCGCGGTTCGCACCGGCGACAAGGTATTCGGTGTCATCGGCATCGCCCTGGAGGGGCGCGAGACCGAAGCCTTCGAGCATTCGATCGTCCTATCTATCGTAGGTGAATGCGCCTTGGCGCTCGAAAGTGACCGAGCGGCGCAAGAGCGCGAAGAGGCTGCGGTCTTGGCGAAAAACGAGCAGCTGCGCGCCAACCTTTTGCGCTCCATCGGCCACGATTTGAGGACACCCCTCACGGCTATATCCGGATCTGCGGCAATCCTTCGGAAGAGCGACGAGAGGCTCAGCCTCGAACAGCGCTGCGATCTTGCCGATGCCATCTACGATGACTCCCTCTGGCTTATTGATACCGTGGAGAACCTCCTCGCCATCACACGCGTCGAGGACGGCACCATTCACCTCAACTTCACATCCGAGCTCATCGACGAGGTCATCGAGGCCGCCCTCAGCCATGCCGCCCAAGCATCGCATGGACGTACCGTCACCATCGAGCACACTGACGACATCCTGCTGGTACGCATTGACGTCCATCTCATCATGCAGGTGCTTACGAATCTCATCATGAACGCCTTCAAATACACGCCCGAGGACTCGACTGTCACCATCAGCGCACGTCGCGAGGGTGCGTTCGTCGTGGTGGACGTCGCAGACGATGGGCCGGGTGTGGCAGACTGCGACAAGCCTCATATCTTTGAGCGCTTCTTCACCTCAAGCAATACGCGGCCCGTGGATTCGCGTCGAAGCATCGGCCTTGGGCTGTCGCTCTGCCGCTCCATCGTGGAGGCGCATGGCGGCGTCATCGAAGTTCGCGACAACCACCCCCATGGGGCCGTCTTCCGTTTTACCCTGCCCGCTGAGGAGATCGAGATTCATGAATAATGCCGCTAAGCCACGCATCCTCCTGGTCGAAGATGACCTGACCGTTCAAAACCTCGTTTCGACCGCGCTTGACCTCCACGGCTATGTCGTGAGCAAGGTTTGCGACGGCCAGGCCGCCATCATGGATGCGGTGTCGCACGGCCCCAGCCTCATCATGCTCGACCTCGGCCTTCCCGACATTGACGGTATCGAGGTCATCACGAAGATCCGAAGCTGGTCGGCAGTCCCCATTATCGTCATTTCGGCGCGCACCGAAGATTCCGACAAGATTGCAGCACTTGACGCAGGGGCAGACGACTACCTCACCAAGCCCTTTTCTGTGGATGAGTTGCTCGCGCGCGTCCGTGCGAATTTGAGGCGCTCCTCGATGGCGTCGAGCGAGTCGACAGAAGCGAGCACGTTCGACAACGGTCCGCTGCATATCGACTACGCCGCGGGATACGCGACGAAAGACGGACGCGAGCTCTCGCTCACCCCAACCGAGTACAAATTGCTCGTCCTTCTGGCGAAAAACGTCGACAAGGTGCTCACCCACACCTTCATCACCCGCGAGATATGGGGCACGAGCTGGGACAGCGATCTGGCGAGCCTGCGCGTGTTCATGCGCACCCTGCGCAAGAAGATCGAGGCAGACCCCTCTCACCCCAAGATGATTCAGACGCACATGGGCGTCGGGTACCGCATGCAGCGTCTCTAGCCCACCCCACAAAAAGTTGCGGTGGAATACGGAGTAGATAAGGCCTTTGACAGCCAAAACAGTCCGCATTTCACCGCAACTGATTTAACGATGCCCAAAATTACTCTTCAACTCGCCGCGCTCGCGTCCAAATGCGCAAAGCGCCCCGCGAACGAATGCTCGCGGGGCGCTTTGATGTCCGGGCCTTATTTGATCCCGCGGCCCAAGTCTTCGGCGATTTTGTCCACGCCCTTAAGTGCGGCGCACGTCTTTTTGTTGGAGCAATGCCCCGTGCAAACGCCACCCTGGGCGCAGTCGGCGCAGGTGCCCTTTCGGTAGATACGCACACACACGGCGACAAACGCAATGCCGATAACAGCCAACACAACAATATCGATAGGTGCCATAGTAAGCCTCCTCTAGTTAACCACCACTTACTTTACCCCATCTTCCACCTGCCAAAAAGGGACAGGTTTGTTTTGGTCGGTTTTATCTGCGGAAACGCCACATCTTACTTCTGGAGCAAAGCAATCTGTCCCCCATTGCACCAAAAAGCCCGAGTGTCACTGGGACACCCGGGCTCGTGGAAAGGGGCTAATCCTTATTTGGACTTAAGCGGAAACTGCGGCGGAAGAGGTGTTGGTCTCGTCCTCGTCGGTCCAAGCATGCTTGGGCATGGGACGGAAGATCTGGAAGAGCATCGCAGCCAGCAGCACGATGGCCACAACCGTCCAGATACCAAACTGCCCAAGAACAAGCAGGTTATAGAACTGGTTGATGAACAGGCCGATGACCCAAGCAAAGGCACACTCGTAGCCGATGGCAATCGCGGTCCACTTACCGGAGTTCATCTGGTTACGGATGGTGCCGATAGCGGCAAAGCACGGAGCGCACAGCAGGTTGAAGGCACCAAAGGCGACGCAAGCGCCCATGGTCGGGAACATAGCCGCAAACGCGGTCCACAGGCTCGGGTCGGTCTCGCCGGCGTCGGCAACGGACAGCAGCGAGCCGGCGGTGGCGACAACGTTCTCCTTGGCAACGAGACCCGAGACGGTCAGTGCGGTGGCCTGCCAGGTGCTAAAGCCGAGCGGGGCGAAGATCCAAGCGACCAGGTTGCCGAACATGGCAAGCACGGAGTAATCCATGAACTCCTCGGGGATGCCCTCCATGGAAGGCAGGTAGCCAAAGGCGCCGTTGTAGCTACCAAAGTTGGAGAGGAACCAAACGACGACGGTGGACGCAAAGATGACCGTGCCGGCCTTCTTGATAAAGGCCCAGCAGCGCTCCCATACATGCAGCGCCCAAGAGCGGATTGCCGGGAAGTGATAGGCGGGAAGCTCCATAACGAACGGCGTCGGGCGACCGGCGAAGAGCTTGGTCTTCTTGAGCATGAGGCCCGAGGCGATGACGGCAAAGACGCCCAAGAAGTAGAACAGCGGGCTGATCCATGCGGCGGTGGTGGAAGAATCGCCGATGATGGAACCCATGAGCAGGGCGATGATCGGCAGCTTGGCACCGCAGGGAATAAACGTGGTGGTCATGACCGTCATGCGGCGGTCCTTCTCGTTCTCGATGGTCTTGGTGGCCATGACGCCGGGGACGCCGCAGCCCGAGGACACGAGCATGGGGATAAAGGACTTACCGGACAGGCCAAAGCGGCGGAACACGCGGTCCATGATGAAGGCGACGCGGGCCATGTAGCCGCAGTCCTCCAGGAAGGACAGCATCACAAAGAGCAGGAACATCTGCGGGACGAAGCCCATGATGGCGCCGATGCCAGCCACGATGCCGTCGCAGACCAGCGAATCGACGAGGCCACCGTCCTCGGTACCGCCCGCCACGAGAGCGTCATGCACCGCGGTGGTGATACCCGGGACATAGGGGCCGTACTGTGCTGGATCGACCGAGTCGGCGTTGTCGCCCGCAGCCTCAACAGCTGCGTCATAGGCGTCGCGACCCTGACCGAGCACGTACCAGCCGTCGGTGCCGAAGAGCTGGTCGTTGGTGAAGTCGGTCACCGTGCCGCCCAGGGTGGAAACGGCGATGTAGTACACGCAGAACATGATGACCACAAAGATCGGCAGGCCCAGGATACGGTTGGTAACCACGCGGTCGATCTTCTCGGAGGTGCTCATCTTGGCCGGAGCCTTGGTCATGCACTCGTCGATAATGTGGGCAATCACGCCATAGCGCTCGCCGGTGATGATGGACTCGGCGTCGTCGTCGCAATCCTGCTCGCACTGGGCGACCAGCTGCTCGACGCGAGCGGCCTTCTCCTTGGTGAGGTTGATGAGCTTGCAGGCGTCCGCATCGCGCTCAAACAGCTTGACAGCGTAGTAGCGACGCTTGTTGGCGGGAACGCTCGCCGGCAGGTTGTTCTCGATGTGGTCCAGAACGTCCTCGATGGAGGAATCGAACTTGTGCTCCGGCACCTGGCCCTTGGAAGCAGCGGACTTCTTGACCTGCTCGAACAGCTCGTTGATGCCCTTGTTCTTAAGGGCCGAGATCATCATGACCGGGCAGCCGAGCTTCTTGGAGAGCTTGTCCGTGTCGATCTTGTCGCCGTTCTTCTCGACCAAGTCGGCCATGTTGAGGGCGACGACCACGGGCAGGCCGGTCTCGATAACCTGAAGCGCCAGGTACAGGTTGCGCTCCAAGTTGGTGGCGTCGACCACCTGGACGACGACATCGGGCTCGCCGCTCATGAGGTAATCGCGCGAGCACTGCTCCTCGGGGCTATAGGGGGAAAGCGAGTAGATGCCAGGGAGGTCCGTGATGGTAACGTTCTTGTCGCTTAGGAGCTTGGCTTCCTTTTTCTCAACCGTGACGCCGGGCCAGTTGCCAACGTAGCCGTTGGCGCCGGTGATCAGGTTGAAAAGCGTGGTCTTGCCGCAGTTGGGGTTACCCGCCAGCGCGACATGGATCTGAGAATCCGCCATTCAATCCTTCTTCCTTGTGTGCCCGCGCTGCTTTCTCCGCGCGAGCTGGATAATGTGCTTCAAAGTTGCTGCATTAAGTTAGAAAAACCTAACTTTATCTGCAGAAATACTCGCCGCTGGCCCTTACTGGACCTCGACGACGGCAGCCTCCTCCTTGCGGATGGAAAGCTCGTAGCCGCGCACGTTGATCTCGACCGGATCTCCGAGCGGTGCGACCTTTACGACCTTAAACGACGTGCCCTTGATGAGCCCCAGGTCCATAAGGTGACGGCGCAGTGCACCCTCACCGTGAAGCTTGACGATGGTAGAGCTCTCGCCCACCTTGACGTCACCCAACGTCTTCATGTACTTGTCCCCCTTTCAGCTTTTTGCGAAATGCTGCGAACTAACCGACGGTCATGATGTGCATGGCAACCTTGGAATCGATACCAAAGCGTGCACCCAGCACCGTGACGATGATATTGGCGCCACTCGAGCTCACCACGTGGATCTCGCTGCCCTCGACAAAGCCGAGGTCCTTGAGGTGGTGCTTCATGTCCTCATTGCCCTTTACACGAGACACGCGCACGGTTTCGCCCGCCTTTACCATCGAAAGCGGCATAGCCGGCATCTGCGGTCCGCAAGACATGAGTGAGCTCCTAACATCGGTTCGTCCTCAACATCGACATGGCAAAAGTTAGCCACGTCTATGTTCGCTTTAGTAAACTAGCACGTGGTTAACTTTTTTGGAAGGGTCCCCATTCAGTTTTCGAAAAAGTTTCCTATACGAAACAAAAGAGGCACCGCAAAGACCATCTCTTTGCGGTGCCTTGTCATACCAATTTATGCAACAAAGGGGCCTGTCCCCTTGTCACATTGTTGAGGTTAGAGCGAGAGGTTTCTGATCGATGTGACGCAGGAGGCCTCATCCACGCCCGAAACGCGGAACACGATGTCTTCGCCACATTCGCCGTAGAGAGCCATGAGCCCCATCACATCGCGGCCGTCGGTATGGCGATCGCCGATGCTGACCGATACGTCGCTACGATGCTTGGCAATAATGTCATAGAGCAGCGCAACCGGGCGGGCATGCAATCCCAACGGATCTTTAATCGTCTTTGTAAACTCGACCATGTCCCCTCCCGCGGCATCGCACATTCGGCCGGCAAACCCAGCCACGTGGTAGTTATTGTACGTTACCGGCGCACCCCCGTCCCACAAAAAACGAGGGAAGGCACACGTCCTTCCCTCGTTACAGGCAATAGGTAGCCGCTTGCCTACATCAAGCGCAGGCTGACGTCCTTGAGCTGGGCGCCGGAAACGGCACTCGGGGCGCCCGACATGAGGTCGGAGCCGCTGGCCGTCTTGGGGAACGCCATGACGTCGCGGATGGAGTCGGAGCCGGTGAGCAGCATGCACACGCGGTCCAGGCCCAGGGCGAAGCCGCCCATCGGGGGCGCACCAAACTTGAGAGCCTCCATGAGGAAGCCGAACTGCGACTCGGCGCGCTCCTCGGTAAAGCCCAGGAGCTTGAGCATGGACATCTGCATTTCGGCGTTGTGGATACGCATACCGCCGCCGCCGGCCTCAAAGCCGTCCATGACAAAGTCGTAGGTGCAGGAACCGGCTGCCAGCGGGTCGGCCTCGATCTTGGCGATGTCGGTCTCGGTCGGCAGGGTAAAGGGCTGGTGCTCGGCAGCATAGGCCTTGCGATCCTCGTCCCAGTGGAACAGCGGGAAGTTGATGACCCACAGGAAGTCGTGGCCCTCGCGCTTGACCTCGAGCGCATTGGCCATGTGGGAACGCATGCCGCCCAGGATCTCGTCGGAGAGCAGGCGCGGGCCGGCGGCGAACATCACAAGGTCGCCGGGCTCGACGTCCATGCGCTCGCGCAGGGCAGCCATCTCCTCGTCCGAGAAGAACTTGACGATGGGGCTGTTGATGGAGCCGTCCTCGCGGAAGGCGATCCAGGCAAGGCCCTTGGCGCCAAACGTGGAGGCCACGCCGGCGAGCTTGTCGATCTTGGCGCGAGCCCAGACACCGGCACCCTTGGCGTTGATGGCCTTGACGACAGAGCCCTCCTCGTTTGCAGCAGTCGCAAAGACCTTGAACTTGGAGTTGGCAAAGATGTCGGTCAGGTCAACCAGGTGCATGCCGTAGCGAGTATCGGGCTTGTCGGAGCCATAGGTGTCCATGGCCTCCCAATAGTCCATGCGGCGCAGCGGCGTGGGCATCTCGACACCCATGCGGCCGAAGGCGTCGGCCAGGACCTCTTCGAGCGCGCTCATGACGTCGTTCTGGTCCACGAAGGACATCTCGATATCGACCTGGGTGAACTCGGGCTGACGGTCGGCACGCAAGTCCTCGTCGCGGAAGCACTTGGCGACCTGGTAGTAGCGCTCGACGCCACCGACCATAAGCAGCTGCTTCAGGAGCTGCGGGGACTGCGGCAGAGCGTAGAAGTTGCCCGGCTGGATGCGGCTGGGGACGATGAAGTCGCGGGCGCCCTCGGGCGTGGACTTGAACAGGGAGGGCGTCTCGACCTCCATGAACTCACGGTTGTGCAGCGCCTCGCGAATGGCAAAGGTAAAGTCGGAGCGCAGCTTGAGGTTGGCCATCATCTCGGGACGACGGAGGTCCAGATAGCGATAACGCAGGCGGGTGTCCTCGCTGGTCTCGATGCCGTCCTCGATCTGGAACGGCGGGGTGACGGACGTGTTGAGCACCTCGGCGTGGTCGGTCAGGACCTCGATCTCGCCGGTCGCGAGCTTGGTGTTGGTGGTCTCCTCGCCACGGGCGCGCACGACGCCGTGGATCTTGATGGGCCACTCGGGACGCATGGTCTCGGCGATCTTAAAGGCGTCGCCGTCGGAGTGCTCGGGGTCGAAGGTGAGCTGCGTGATACCCTCGCGGTCGCGAAGGTCGCAGAAGATAAGGCCGCCGTGGTCGCGGCGACGGCTCACCCAACCGGTGAGGGTGACCTCTTCGCCCACGTTCTCGCTGCGAAGCTCGCCGCAGGTACGGGTGTGCATGGAATGCTCGTCGATGGGACGGGTCTGGCTCATACCAGTGATCCTCCTTTATGGATCTGTGCCGCCCCGTGTCGTTCCGGGCGGCGTCGTACAGATTTGCCCGGCCTGCGTAAACCGCGCAGCCAGACATGGCGTTCTATCTTATCGCACCTGTGTCGATGTGCCGCGGAAAAGTAGCTCCTGCCCAAAGACTTGACGGAGACGAAACAATTGACGCGCCGCGGCACCCGCCCGCGCTCGTCACGTGCGACAATGTGCCCCAATACAACTGCACTCGGAAAGGCCCGTCATGACCGCACACCTCATCGTTATGGATATCGACTCCACGCTCATCAACCAGGAGGTCATCGACCTGTTGGGCGAGGAGGCCGGCGTAGGCGAGCAGGTGGCACAGATCACTGAGCGCGCCATGCGCGGCGAGCTTGACTTTAAGCAGGCACTCGAGGAGCGCGTGGGGCTGCTCGCCGGCCTGGACGAGAGCGTGTTCGAGCGCACCTTTGAGCGTGTGACGTTTACCCCCGGCGCGTTGGAGCTTGTGCGCTCAGCGCACAGCAAGGGCTGGAAGGTCGGCGTGGTAAGCGGCGGCTTTCACGAGGTCGCCGACAAGATCGTGGCCGCCGCGGGCATCGATTTTTGCCTGGCCAACCGCCTGGAAGTCGTGGACGGCAAGCTCACCGGCAAGCTGGCGGCCGACATCGTGACCAAGGAGTCCAAGCTCATCCAGCTGCTAGATTGGGCAGTTGAGTGCGGCGTCGATATGGCCCACACGGTCGCGATCGGCGACGGCGCCAACGACATCCCCATGATTCAGGCCGCGGGCACGGGCATCGCGTTTTGCGCCAAGCCCAAGACGCGCGAGGCGGCCCCGTTTGCCATCGACGAACGCAACCTGATGCTCGCCATGGACATCATCCTGCGCGACTAGTCAATCCATCTAACAAGTGAATCAGTCTGTCCTATAGTTTCCGAACAATTTTGTCTTAGTGTTCGGAAACATACCCTTTGAGTGCTAGACTTTGCGCCGTCGAAGGGAACATATATGGATAAGCGAGATCTTGAGCAATTGCTGAGCGATGTTGCCGGCGGAGCAGTCACCCCTGCCGACGCCCTCACGCGCATCCAGACGGCTCCGACCGCCGATTTGGGCTTTGCGCAGCTCGATCTTTCGCGCGGGGTGCGCCAGGGAGCCGGCGAGGTTGTCTACGGGGCCGGTAAAACCGCCGATCAGATTGCCGCCATTATCGAAGCACTGCGCGATGCCGGCCAGGAGCGCATCCTGGTCACGCGCTTGGATGCCGAAAAAGCCGCGCGCACCGCTGAGCTTCTCGGCAACGGCATCGACCTGGGATATGTCCCGGACGCCCAGCTCGCCCTCGTGGGCGGCAAGCCCTCCCCCACCGGCAACGGACGCATCGTCGTCGCCTGCGCCGGCACGAGCGACCTGCCCGTCGCCGAAGAAGCCGCGTTGACGGCCGAGTTCTATGGCAACGAGGTCGACCGCCTCTACGACGTAGGTGTCGCCGGCCTGCACCGCCTACTCGCGCATGCCGAGGAGCTTGCTCAGGCGCAGGTGGTCATCGCCATCGCCGGCATGGAGGGCGCACTGGCGAGCGTTGTCGGCGGCCTGGTAAGCTGTCCGGTCATAGCCGTTCCCACCAGCGTGGGTTACGGCGCGAGCTTTGGTGGCGTAGCCGCGCTGCTCGCCATGCTCAACTCCTGCGCCAGCGGCGTTTCGGTCGTCAACATCGACAACGGCTTTGGTGCCGCCTACCAGGCAAGTCTTATCAATCATCTGGGCGCCGGCACGCCCTGCGCCCGTTAAGGAGCATTCCATGTCCAATCATCAGCACACGCTTATCATCGACGGCACCTCGGGCATCAGCGGCGATATGACCGTCGCGGCCCTGCTCGACCTAGGCGCCAGCGAGGAGCACCTGCGCGAGCAGCTCGCCACGCTGCCGGTCGACGGCTTTACGATCGCCGTCACACGCGTAAGCAAGCATGGCATCGACGCCTGCGACTTTGACGTCCAGCTTGCAGAGGAACTCGAGAACCACGATCACGATATGGCCTGGCTCTACGGCAACAAAGCGGCTGCCGAGCACACACACGAGCATGAGCACCACCATCATGATCATGGCGAGCACGAGCACGAGCACTGCCACGAGCATGACCATGAGGCCCACGGTCATGGCCACGAGGGTCACCATCACGCCCACGGCCATCACCACCGTTCTTTGGCGGACGTCACCGCCATCATCGATGGCTCGCAGCTAAGCGATGGCGCCAAGCGTCGCGCCCTCGCCATTTTTTCCGTACTCGCTGATGCCGAGGCAAAGGCTCACGGCAAAACGCCCGACACCGTCCTGTTTCATGAGGTGGGCGCCGTCGACTCCGTCGTCGACGTCTGCTCCGTTGCCATCTGCCTCGACGATCTGGGTATTGAGGATATCGTGGTCGAGTCGCTCTCCGAGGGCCACGGAACCATCCGTTGCGCCCACGGCCTTATGCCCATTCCCGTCCCCGCTGTCGTCAACCTGTGTCAGGCGGGCAATATCGCCCTCACGCCTGCACCGGTCGCTGGTGAGCTCGTGACGCCCACGGGCGCTGCCGTCGTCGCCGCACTGCGCACGTCCGAGCACCTGCCGGTCCGTTACCACATCGAGGCCGTCGGCTACGGCGCCGGCAAGCGCCCTTACGAGGGCTGCTCCGGCACGCTCCGCTGCCTGCTCGTTCACGCGGACGCATAGCCATGGATGCCCGCAAGGCAAAAAGCCGCGCCGCCATCGTCGCGGCGTTCTCCGAGCTGCTGCGCGAAGAGGACTACGGCAAGATCACCGTCGGCGACATCATCGCTCGCGCCCATGTGGGTCGGGCCACGTTCTACGGCCTCTTCAAGAGCAAAGATGACCTACTGTCCGAACTCGTGAGCGACATCTGCACCCACGCCCTCGACGACGATGGCACACCGCTCGATGATCCGCTCGTACAAGTCGAGCATATCCTCAACAACCTCTGGGAGCGCCGCCAGGGCGTCCGAGCCCTCGTAGCCGACGCCGGCTCACGCGTCTTCGCCGACTGCTTACGCAAGACCATCATGTCACGAGCAGCCGAAACCGTCCCCAACGGCCCCCAAGGGACCGCCGGCACCATGGACCGCAGCTTCCTCCTCCACCACATAGCCTCAAGCTTCGTAGGAATGGTCCAATGGTGGGCCTGGCACAACTTCCAAGCAGATAAGGCCGATGTGGCAAAAGACTACCTATCAGCCATTAAGCCCCTCTTCAACTAAGTAAGAAGCTCATCCCAAAGCACCGCCCCACCCCAAGGCGCCACGCATCCCAAAGTGTCAACAACAGCCCAGCGCCCCTATCAGCAACAAGCCCCTCCCATCCAAATTCAGATTTAAATGTTGGGTTGCTTGCTCGAGCGCAGCAAAGACCCCGCAGCCGTCCGCATGGGGTAACTTCCCAGCGCATTCCGCAGGACGAAAGAACCCCCGCCGCACAAAGTGCGCAGCGGGGGTTCTTTCATGTCCGAGGACGCGCTGGGAAGTTACCCCATGCGGCCAGCGGACAAATATGTAGCCTCGGACTAGAACATGCCCAAGAAACCATGCACAAACAGCGCGGCCAGAGCGGCACCGACAAACGGCGCGATGCCAGGAACAAGCAGGCCGTACTTCCAATTGTTGTCAGCCTTGTTCTTAATCGGCAGCACCTGATAGGCCATGCGAGGACCAAGGTCACGCGCCTGGTTCATGGCGAAGCCGGTGATGCCGCCCATGCCCATGCCAACGGCCCAAACGATCAGACCGACGCAGATTGCGAGCATCAGAACGTTCTCGCCGGCGCGGCTAGCGGCAGCAAGGATGGCGCTGATGAACACAAAAGTGCAGATAGCCTCGCAGAAGAAGTTACGGGCATAGTTCGTACCCTCGGTGGTGGGGTTGGTCGAGAAAATGTTGCGCTGGGCAATGGGGTCGACGACGCCCTCGGAAGCCTTGAACTCATCGGCATACATAAACCAGGCGATTACGGCACCCACAAAGCCGCCGAGCATATCGGCAATCATGAAGGGGATGCAGCTGCCCCACGGCACCAAGCCGACGATGCACTGGGCAAGCACCATGGCGGGGTTCATGCACACGGCGCCGCCAAAGACAAACAGGCAGACCGAGATGCCAAAAGACCAGGTGGTGATGGCAAACATATGGCCGGAGCCCTGATACTTAGTGCCCTTGAGCACGGTATCGCAGTGCACGCCCACGCCAAAGATGATCATGAGGGCCGTCGCGCCGAATTCGCAGAGGAGTTTGGTAAGCATAAAACCTTATCTTTCTTGTCGGTTATAAACGATTCGTTTAAGCCACGCGCTAGTGCTGCGCAACGACAACGCCCAGGCCATCGGGAATGACGGCAACCTTGGCATCGGCACCCTTCATCTCAAAGGCGAGCTTGAGCGCCTCCTCGATAGTGTTGACCGGTGTCATGTGCATATCCTTGAGCATCTGGTGATCGCACAGGTCGGTGACCATGATCACAGGGTGATGCGCCAGGATGCGGGCAAAGATCTGGCTCGTCCACTGGTCGGGCAGGGTCTCGTCCTTAGGACGGTCGATGCAGGCGCGCTCAAACTCCGCCGGATCGTTGTCGGCGATATTGTGATAGAAGCCCTCGCCACCGTGACCGTCGGCACAACCGGCGACGTCGATGATCACGCCGCCCTCGGGAAGCGTGGCCTCGGCAGCGCACATGCCCTTCACGGCCTGATAGATGTTCTGATCGAGGGGGTAGCCACCGTTGGTGGTGATGGCAATATCGCACTCGACGGGCTCAACGCCGGCAAGGCTCTTCACGAACTCGCAGCCGGCCTCGTGCGCCTTGTGGATGTCGCCGGCAAAGGAGCCGATGACCTCGTGCTTGCCGTTAAGCACCACGTTAAGCACAAAGGCGAGGTGGGCCATCTCGGCGGCGGCAAACATGTCCTCGCTCACGTGGTTGTGGCAAAGGTTGCCGGCACGCGAGTGGGAATCATTCACAAACTGACCGTTGTGGTTGTACATGATGGTCTTGTAGCTGGCAATGCCGGGCAGGACGGACTTGCGGCTACCAGAGAAACCGGCAAAGAAGTGCGGCTCAATAAAGCCCTCGGCAAGCAGCAGATCGCAATCGGCGGCAACCTTGTTGATGATGCACTCGCCACCAGAAGGCAGGGTACCGATCTTTTTCATCATGCTGTCGTCGGTCGCGACATGCATGACGATCTCCTCGTTAGCGACGATCTCCTCGCCGTACTTGTTAACGAGTTCCTCGTGCGTCGAGGGGCGATGCATGCCGGTCGCGACCAGGATGCGCACACGTGCCTCAGGAGCGGCAGCGTGGATGTGATGCAGCAGAATAGGCATCGTCACACGCGAGGGAACGGGACGCGTATGGTCGGAGCTAATGATGACGATATCCTTCTTGCCAGCACAAAGCTCCTCGAGCGAAGGCGAGCCATAGGGGTTGGCAAGTGACTCCTCTACCAGCTCTTCCTGAGATTTTGTAGTCTTAAACTCGTTTTGATGACCTTCCATCACACCCGCGAAGTTCTTATCCTCGAGCTCCAGATGCAACGTCTTGTGGTCAAACGGCAGTTCACATTCAAACAATGACGAGCGCCCTCTTCCTTTCAACTGACACACTAGATAAACCGTTGGAAGGATACGCCGCTCACCGAAAAACACCACCGTCCACCGACTCATTAACACAACGTTCATATTTGACCCACAACAAAACAACCGCGATCCCAAACGGGACCGCGGCCGCTACAGTCGTAAGTCAAGAAGCGCCACATGCATCTCAATCCCGATCGATAAGACGCGAGGCGCGAAGCGCCAAACGCGCCGCCGGGACAAACCCCATCCAAAACGCGCAAAGCGCGCCATTATTCCCCCAGCCAGTAATCCACCGAAGACCGGACATCGTAGGGCCCGCCATCAGCTTACTTTTAGGCACACTCCGCAGGACGCAAGAAGCCCTCGCCGCACGAAGTGCGCAGCGAGGGCTTCTTGCATGTCCGAGGACGTGCCTAAAAGTAAGCTGATGGCGGGCCCGGACGACTACAGGGCTATCGATTACCCCGTGTTCTGCAATCCTGCCGAGACGCCGGTCACAGTCGAAAGAATCAGGCTCATGTACTCGGCCTTCTTCTCCTCGGCCATCTCGTCCTGGTTCATACGCACCTCGCGAAGGGCGCGAACCTGGGCGATGGATAGGGCGTCAACATAGGGGTTACGCACGCGGACGGCGCAGCCGAGCACGCGACGACGCTGCAGCGGCCATTCATCACCGACGATGGCAAGGACCCACTTACGGGTGAGCTGCATCTCGGTAAAGACCTTCTCGGACAGATCCTGGCGATCGCCCAGGTGCAGATACATCTTGGCGATGCGCTGGTCGGTCTTGGCGATCGACATCTCGATGTTGTCGATAAAGGTGCGGAAGAACGGCCACTCCTGGTAGGCAGCCTTAAGCTGGTCCAGATCGCCAAACTGCTCGCAGGCGGTACCCAGGCCGTACCAGGCGGCCAGATTGATGCGCGCCTGGCTCCAGCTGAAGATCCACGGAATGGTACGCAGGTCGTCGAGCGACTTGGCACCCAAACCGCGCTTGGCGGGACGCGAGCCGATTGGCAGCAGACCGACCTCGGTCAGCGGCGTCACGGTCGAGAACCACGGTGTAAAGTCCTCGGTGTTCAGCAGGTCCAGATAGCGCTCGTGGCTTACGGCGTTGAGCTTCTCGGCCATATCCCAGAACTTCTGCGTGGTCTCGGTGTTGGTCTTCTCGACGCTCGGGGCCGACTGCAAAAGCGTTGCGGCGGCAACGGACTCAACATGGCGCTGAGCCAGCGTGCGGTTGCCGTAACGGGCAAAGATGACCTCGCCCTGCTCGGTGAGCTTAAAGAAGCAGTTGACCGAACCCTTGGGCTGCGCCAGCACGGCCTTGTTGGCCGGGCCGCCACCACGGCCCACGGCACCGCCGCGACCGTGCATGAGCACCAGGTCGATATCGTTCTTCTCGGCCCACTTGGCAATGCGCTCCTGCGCGGAGTGCAGCGCGAGCATGGCCGTGGTAGGACCGGCATCCTTGGAGGAGTCGGAATAGCCCAGCATGACCTCCATGCGGCGGTTGGTCTGGGCAAGGCGCTTTTGCACCACGGGCAGCGTAAGCATCTGGTCGAGCACGTCGACGCAGCCCTCGAGGTCCTCGAGCTGCTCGAACAGCGGGATCACGTCGAGCTCGGGGACATCCTCCTCGTGTGCAAAGGACAGGTGGGCCAGCTCAAAGACGTCGGCCACATGCTGGGCGCTCTTGGTAAACGAGATGATGTAGCGGTGCGCCATCTTCTTGCCGTAGCGCTTTTGGATGGAACCGATAGCGCGGAAGGTGTCGATGACCTCACGCGTCATAGGCTGCAGGTCGCCATGGATACCGTTCTCGTGGATATCCTTGAGGGCGCGGGCGTGCACCACGGAGTGCTGACGGAACTCCATCTCGACCATATGGAAGCCGAAGGACTCGACCTGCCAGATGATGGTCTGGACCGGGCCGTAGGCAGCACGGACGGCACCGCAAGCGGCCAGCGAGCGCTGGACGACACGCAGGTCCTCCAGGAACTCATCGGCGCTGTGGTACATGGTATCGGTGATACGGCGCACGGTGGCGTTCAGACGGTCGGCCATGACGAGCATGACGGCGCGATGCGGCTCGTGCTCGGAAATCAGCTCGGCGCGAGCCGTGTACTGAGCGCTCATCTCGACCTGATGGTTCCACAGGTTCATGAGCTCTGCCGACGGCTTGCTGTAGGCGGCCTCGAGCGTAAGGTTGCGGCCGATGCGGCGGCACTTGTCCTCGAGCTTGAGCACCATGTGCGTGAAGTACTTGGCGGCGACCTCGCGGCTCACCTTGGCGGTAACGTTGGGGTTGCCGTCGCGGTCGGAACCGATCCAGCTGCCGGGATGGAAGAACGCCGGGCACAGCGGCGGCACGGTACCGGCCTTGTCGCCCAGCACCCAGTCGTCAAAACGACGGTAGATGACGGGGATCACATCGAACAGTGTGTTATCGAAGATGTCGATGATGGTATCGGCTTCCTCGACCGGCGTGGGCTTCTTGAGCGCGATGGGGCTCGTACGCACCAGAGCGTCGATCTCCTGCAGCATATGGCGCTCGTTCTCCACCAGGTCGGAGCCGCCCAGGCGCGGACGCTCCTCCAGCAGGTTGGAGATACGGCGAATCTTGCCCTCGACGGCCTTACGACGGGCCTCGGTGGGATGTGCGGTAAAGACAGGGTGGAACTCGAGCTTGTCGAGCAGCTCGTTGGCGCCCTCGACACCCATCTCGTTTACCAACTGGTGATAGGCGACGGTGAGTTCGTTGGCGGGATCGACCTCGGTATCGGTCGACGCACCTGCCTCGCGCTCGCGCAGCTGCGTCACGCGGTAGTTCTCCTCCGACAGGTTTGCCAGATGGAAGAAGCTCGTAAAGGCGCGGACAATAACCTGCTGCTTATCGAGCGGCAGGCTGTCAATCAGATCGACGACCTCACGAAACGCCACAGCAGTAGGCTCGTCGGCGGTGGGCACGCCCTGCTCGTCGACGGACTCGTCGGCAGCACGGGCGCCGGGGTTTCCGGCATTGGCCACAATCTCGGCCGTCAGGATCTTGTCGAACAGGTCCGCGATCTCGGGATCATACTCGCTAAGCACACGGCGCTCCAGGCGCAGGAACAGCGCCAAGTTGTCGCGCAGCTCCTCGGGGATCTCGATCTCGGCGAGACGCTCCCTGGACTC
This sequence comes from Collinsella sp. AF15-51, assembly GCF_003462845.1. Taxonomy (NCBI): domain Bacteria; kingdom Bacillati; phylum Actinomycetota; class Coriobacteriia; order Coriobacteriales; family Coriobacteriaceae; genus Collinsella; species Collinsella sp. AF15-51. Next base: position 116,354 of record NZ_QRYG01000002.1, read on the forward strand.
GGCATTCGAGCCGATTCGGTTAACGAGGCGGTTGACCACGGCAGCGACGCGCGCCGCGGCTTCGGGTACAGACTGGTTGCTTAGGTTCTCAGCCACGTTTCCTCCCATTCCTCCTTCTATGCACGTAACATGCGGTATTCATTATAGGCGCTTGGGAAATACTTTCGACACTGATTGCGCTTTACCACACAAAAGTATTTTCTGCATTGCAAGGGTTTTTGCCCTAAATGGTCGTATTTCTCGGTGGACGGCATACACAAACGGGGGTATTCCGCATAAAAGCGAAACACCCCCGTAACAATCGTTCGCAATGAGCTGGGCGCCTCAGCGGCACTACAGCTCAAAAATCATGCGCTACAGGCGCTCGCGAACCGCCTCGACCACGTTGGCCAGATCGACGAGGGCCTCGTCATGGCTCTCCATGTCGCGCACCTTGACCTTGCCGGCGGCAAGCTCGTCGCCACCCAGGACCAAAATGAGCTTGGCGCCAACCTTGTCGGCCTGCTTAAACTGAGCTTTGAGCGAACGACCCTGGTAGTCGGCCTCGGTCACGATGCCAGCGGCGCGAAGCTCCTGCGTGATGGCAAAGACGTTCTGGCGCAGCTCCTTGCCGGCATTGGCGACGTAGACGCACGGGGCCTCCTCGGCACCCAGGTCGCTGCCAAAGGCCTGCAGGGCCAGCAGCGCACGCTCAAAACCGACGGCAAAGCCGACGCCTGCCGTGGGCTTGCCACCCTCGAGCTCGACCAAGCCGTCGTAGCGGCCGCCGCCACCGATGGAGCCGACGCCGGCACCGGGAGCCTCGACCTCAAAGACGGTGCGGGTGTAGTAGTCCAGACCACGCACCAGGGTGGGATCCTCGACATACTCGATACCGGCGGCATCCAGATAGCGCTTGACCTGCTCGTAGTGCTCGCGGCACTCGTCGCACAGGTTGTCGCCCATCAGCGGCGCGTCGGCCATGATCTCGCGGCAGTGGTCGTTCTTGCAGTCGAAGGCACGCAGCGGGTTGAGCTCGGCGCGCTCGCGGCACTCGTCACACATCTCGTCAGCGTGATCGAGGATAAACTGCTTGACCTGCTCGCGGTAAGCCGGACGGCACTGAGCGTCGCCCATCGAGTTAATGAGCAGACGGAGCTTGGAAAGATCGAAGCCCAGGCGCTTGTAGAACTCCATGAGCATGATGATGCACTCGGCGTCTGCCGCCGGATCGGGAGCGCCGAGCCACTCGATACCCACCTGGTGGAACTGACGCAGGCGGCCCTTCTGGGGACGCTCGCCGCGGAACATGGCCTCGGCGTAGTACGCCTTAAACGGCGTGGAGCCCTGGGGCACCAGGTTGTTCTCCACGACTGCGCGCACCACACCGGCCGTGCCCTCGGGACGAAGCGCCAGGCGCTGCTTGGGCTTGAGTTTTGTGTCGGTGCCCTCGGTAAAGACGCGCTCCAGGTTGGCGCCGCTAAAGACGCGGAACATCTCCTTGCGCACGACGTCGGTCGACTGGCCGATGCCGTGGACAAAGACGTCCACCTGCTCGATCGCGGGCGTCTCGATGGGTTTAAAACCAAACGGCTCGAACACGCCGGCAGCGATCTGCTGCATCTTTTGCCAAGCGCGCATCTCGGCGCCGATAAGGTCGCGGGTTCCCTCCGCCTTCTGTGCCTGCATGGGCAAACACCTTTCTTTTGTATCGCGTCATAGGTAGTGGACATTATACGGCACAAAGCAGCAACGCGGCGGCGTGTCTGACCGAACGAGGGTATGGGGACTCGTTCGGCCAGACACGCCGCCGCGGTTTGTGATCCCTTTTCCTCCGTCCCCTTCGGATTACGTGATCCCTTGGGGACGGAGGAAAAGAGCTCATTTCGTAGACCCGTGGCTGCCCTGGAAACCGAATGACAGTACGGGCATCCATTCGGCTTCCAGGGCAGCCACGGGCAGAACAGGCAAACAGGAATAGGCGGCGACCCGCTACTCCCCCGCCACGCTTGCGCGCAGCTTGGCGGCGATGGGCTCGGATGCCAGCAGGAACACGAGCATGACCACGGAGCACGCCAGGCACACAATCCAGGTGCTCGCAAAGGAGCCCGTGGCATCGAACAGCACGCCCGAGACAATGGCGCCCACGGTGCCGCCGACCATCTCGAGCGAGGTAATGGTGCCCGTGACCTTACCCAGGTCGGCCATGCCAAACTGCTTGGACGCGGCGATGGTAGGCGTGATGGTGCCCATGCACGTTCCAACACCAAAGCTCACAGCGGCGACAATAGGACCGAGGTCCGTCGTCGGGAAACACAGCGCCACGCAGGCGATAATGCACGCAACGGAGCCAAGGATATTGCCAAAGCGCAGGCCAAAGCGGTCATAGATCGCACCGAGCGAAATCTTGGCAATAACGACGGTGACCATGTAGGCCGAAAGTACGGTACCCGCCCACATGGGATCGTGGCCGCCCGTGACAATCTTGGCACCGTTGACGGTAACACTCGTCATGTTGGTAACCTGGTTGGGCAGGATGGCGCCATTGACCAAGCCCATAAAGAGGAAGGCGACGACAAGCAGCCAAAATGCCGGGCTCTTCTTGATACGAGACCAGCCGACGCTAACCTCGGGCGCCGTGTGCTCGTCCTTGTCGCCAGCCGTCGAGACGGACGGATCGCCCGGGTTCTCGCCGAGCGGCTTCAGGCCGATCTCGGAAGGCTTGGTGCGGAAGGAATAGTCATGCAGTTAACGAAAATCGTGTAGCACGTGGCCATGATCACAAAGCTGGAGGCCACCACGAGCCAGCCGGGGAAGAACTTACGTTGCTGGGACATGGATTACTCCTTGTGGTCCGCAATGTATCCGAGAGCGACGGCGGCATAAGCCGCGGCGCCAAGGGGAAGCTCGGCATCGCTAAAACGTGCCTTGGGATGATGCTGAGCAAAATGCTCGTCCGTATCAGTCACGGCAGCGCCCACGGTAAAGTACGTACTCGGGATCTCGCTCGAGATCAACGCGAAGTCCTCGCTCGCCATGGCGTGGAACAGCGGCAGGAAGGCGGACTTGGGCAGCACCGCGCCCACGTAGCCAAGCGACGCCTGCGTCATATCGTCATCGAGTACGAGTGGGGGAACATCCGAGAGCGTCTCAATAGTCGCCGGCGTACGATAGGTCGTGGCAACGCCTTTGACGACCTCCGCGATGCGGGCCTTGAGGTGCTCCATGAGCTCGACATCGAAGCCATGCAGCGTTCCCTCGAGCACACAAGTATCAGGGATGACATTTGCGGCCTGACCGCCGGCGAACTTACCCACAGTAAGCGCGACCTCCTTGGCCGCCGGCACTTCGCGAGCGATAAGCTCCTGAAGTGCCAGATGCACGTGCACACCCGCCGTAATGGGGTCGATGCAGATCTCGGGGCTCGAGCCATGACCGCCCTTGCCCTGCAGCGTGATGCGGAAACCGTACACGCCCGAGAGCGCCGGACTGCCGTAAAGCACCAGGCCAAGCGGCGACTGGCTATTGACATGCATGGCAAAGGCGACCTGAGGGCGCGGGTTCTGCAGCAGACCGTCGGCGATGGCGGCGCGGGCACCCTCAAAGGTTTCCTCGCCCGGCTGGAACAGCAGTTTGACGGTGGCATTGGCGTCGACAAGCTCGGCCTCGCGGGCCTTGAGCAAACGGGCCGCGCCGAGCAGCGCCGTCGCGTGCATATCGTGACCGCAAGCGTGCATGCAGCCGTTGGTGGATGCAAAGGGCTCGCCGGATTCCTCGGCAACGGGCAGGGCGTCCATGTCGCCACGAAGCATGATGACCGTACCGGTTTGCTCGTCCGCGCACGTACCATTGCCCTGAGCAGCCGCGGCCGCACCGGCACCGATCAGGCCAACAACACAGGAGCCGTCGACAAGCGTGGTATGGGGAATGTCCATCTCGTCCAGACGTGCCTGGATATAGGCAGACGTCTGCGGAAGATTGTTACCGAGCTCGGGCGTCTGATGGAGATCGTGGCGCCATGCGGCAAGCTCACCGGCAAATGCCTGGGCTTCTTTGACCAGACCATCGCCGATAGCGGTCTGCGCCGCTGCGGTAGCCTGAGGCGCTGGTTGCGGTTGAAGATCGGACAGAGCTGATGCCATAGATGCCCTCCAGTAACGTTTTTGCAGCACGCACTTTGACAGCGTAAAGTGCAAGGTACAACTGTAAGGGCATGACATAAAAAATGCCGCCCCGGGAGGGCGGCGCAACAAGTTGTTTACAAATGCGGGTGTGATTTTCGGCGCAAGAAATCGAAATGCGTCTCGCTCAAGATAATCGACAAAAAGATGAGCGCAAAGCCGGAAAGCAGGCGCGAGGTGAGCGCCTCCCCCATCAACAACACCGAGAACAGCACACCCGAGGGCGACTCCATCGAAAGAAGCAGCGAGCCCGTCGAGGCCGGGACGTGCGCCAGACCGACGTTTTGGACGAGCAGTGCCACGCACGTGCAGCCCACCGAGAGGAAGACCATCACGCCGATAAAACTCGGCGTCCACACGGACAGAGGCGCCTGAGTCTCGAATAGTAGCGACGTGATTAAGCTCAAAACGCCATTGCCCACAAACATCCAAAACGTGATGACGTTGATATCCATCTTGCGGCCATACTTGGCGGTCACCGCCATCTGGATAGCAAAGAAGACCGCGCCGCCCAGCGTGATGGCATCTCCAGCATTGAACTCGACGCTATCGAGTGCCACCAGGCCAATGCCCGCCAGGCACAGCAATGCAGCGCCCAAGTTGTAACGGGTAAGCCTTTCTCCGCTCAGGACATAGCTCGCAAACGGCACGAGGATGCAATAGGTACCCGTCAAAAACGCGCTCTTGCCCGCCGTGGTCTGTGCCAGGCCAATCGTCTGCAAACCGTACGCGCCCCACATAAGTGCGCCCATACCAAGCCCGACGATAAGGTTGCGAACATTAAAGTGTGCGATGATGCGTTTGCGGAAGATGGCGAACATAACCAGCGAAGCCGGGAGAAAGCGAACGTAGACCAGCTCGAACACCGGAATGGTATCGAGCGCATCTTTCATGGTGGTAAAGGAATAGCCCCAGATGACCGCCACCGAAAGCAGCAAGACCTTCCAGAAGAACGGAGAACGCGCGCCGGCGCCGCGGGAGGTGCCGCCGGCACCCAGGTCTTCGCGCGCTACAGGGCTATCGGGCATGTTTTCGATTTCATCAACGGCATTCTGAGCCATAGGGCATCCTCGCGCTCAGTCTGGGCGTGGTGTCCGCACGTGCATGGCCGCGTGCCGCCTCATGGTCAAATAAAACGGGGCGCACCGGACCCCCGGCACGCCCCGCTACTGTAGCAACAACCAGCGTTGCACCGCAATCCAGCCCACTAAAGCGTCAGCAAAGTGAACCTCGACGTTTTGTCAATGTCACGCTGTTGCACTAAATAAGCTTCGTGCTTTCAAGCTTTTCGATGATCCAGTCGTTGGCTTTGATGACCGGGCGGCGGAAGACGACGCCCAGGGCCAGCGACGGAATCAGATAGCTCGCCAGAATACCCAGCTCAATCCAGTACTCCATATGGTAGGCACCGGCCATGGCAGCGTGCATGGCGTTGATGCCATGAGTGAACGGCAGGAACGGATAGATTGCCTGGAACACGGGGCCGGTCATCTCGATGGGGAACGTGCCGCCCGAACCGCCGACCTGCATGACCAGCAGCACGACAGCGAGCGCTTTGCCGATATCGCCAAACGAAACCGTAAGCGTGTAGACGATATTGGAGAACACGAGGCTCGCGACCCAGCCCGCCAGCACAAACTGCAGCGGGTTGTCGCACTGAATGCCAAAGAACAGGATGTCGCCCGCGCACACGAGCGTTGCCTGCAGCAGAGCCAGACCGCCAAAGAACAGGTAACGGCCCAGGTAGATCTCGTGCAGGCGCACGGGGATGAGTTCGTTGATGAGCTCATCGTTAACCGAGACCTTCATCATGGCCGCCAGTACAATCGAGCCCACCCACAGCGACAGAATCGTGTAGAACGGTGCCATGGCCGAACCGTAGTTGCGGATCGGATAGACCGGTTTGCGGTCGAGCGCGACGGGGCCGGAAAGCGACACGGCGAGGCCCTCGGGGTCGTTGCCAATCATTGTCTTAATCATGGCCAGGTCACCCGACATCAGAGCGCTATCAAGCTCGTCCTTAAAAGCGCTGATCTTGTCCGACGCCTCGCCCAACTGATCAGAAGCCTTGTTGACCAGCGTCGCAGCCTTGGAGAGGCCCTTTGCGAGCGAGCCAGAGGCGTCGGTCAGACCGCTCACAGCGCTATCCAAGTCACCCGAGATACCGTTCAGGGAATCCAGAACGCCCGAAATGGTCTTCTTGAGCTCCTTGGCCTTAACCGAGAACGTGGAATCGTAGTCGGACTTGGCTCCCGAGATACCCGCCTTGGCATCGGCGATGGCCTGGTCGACCTCGGCACGCGAGTTGTTGACCTCCGCCATGCCGTCCCTAAGGGACTTTGCGGTCGCCGTCAGGTCCTTCGCATTGTTGCGGTACTCCACGGCAATTCTGCCCAGCGACGTCGCAGCGGACTCGAGACCGTCTTTGAGCTTGTCATCACTCACCTGGTCGGCAAGGTTGCGGAGCTGATCGGCCATCGCATCGATATCGTCAGCACGCGTATTGAGCGCCGCTGCGGCTTCGTTGAGCTGAGACACCGTAAGGTCAACATGCTGATTCGCGGCATCGAATGCCTTCGCAAGCTCGGCGGACACGTTGTCGAACGAGCCCGCGCTTCCGTCAATCGCCGCGTCAACGGCATCGTTGGCGGCCTTGAGCGCTTCCTTGGAATCATTGATGCCGCTCTTGGCGTGCTCCATCAGCTGCTTCGTCGACTCATCAACGGTGCCCGTCTGCTTGAGCATGCCGCCCGCCGATGTCAGTGAATCGGACGTGGAGCTCAAAATGCCCGCGAGCGACGTCGCACTCGCCTGAACGTCCTGCAGGTCCTCGACCGAATCGCCCAGCGTCGAGGACAGATTGGCGATAAAGTTGCTCACCTGGTCGGTACTCATATAGTCGAGCAGGCTGGACACGGTCTTAAGGCCGATGGTCGTGATGGTCTTGGTAAAGGTCTCGTTGACCTGACTCTGGACGGCGCTCGAGCCCTTTTCAGTCACGATCTGTGCGATGGCGTTAGCCTTCTGGTTCTCGTAGAACTCGATATCGGCGTGCTTCACCTCGGTCGAGAAAAGCGTCATCATGTCGGCGCTAAACGTTTTAGGGATAACGACGGCAGCGTAGTACGCGCCCGACTTGACGCCATCGATGGCCTTATCGCGATCGTTGAGCACAACCCAGTCGAAGTTCTCGTTGCCGCGCAGGGTGGCGGTTACGTTTTCGCCCACGTTGACCTCGACGGGGATCAGATCGCTCTCGTAACCCTCATCGGTGTTGACCACGGCGATCTTAAGATTGCCGGTGTTGCCGTACGGATCCCAGCTGCCGGCGATGTTAAACCACGCATAGAGACATGGCACGATGATCAGGCCCATCACGACGACCATGCCGATCACGGAGCGAGACACGTTTTGGACATCGCGCTTAAACAGGTGCAGGATGTTTTTCATTTATGCCTCACCTCCTTTAGAGTGCTTGCCAAACGGGGCGGTGTCCCCGTCGTTTCCGTTTACGTTGTCAGCGCCGTCGGCATCTTGAGCCTTACGATGCGCACCGATATGCGGCAGACGGCTCGTAGGCTGTTCGCCTCCCTTGGCGCCACGCTCGCTGGCGTTGAGACCAAACATGCGACGGGCGGCAGGGATGGCAGCCGTGTGCTCGCGCATCTCGCGGCGAAGGTCCTCGTCCGAAAGCGCCGAGATACGCATCTGGGTATTGAGGCTCGCACGGATGTATTCGATGTTGATGAGCCAGCCGCAGATGGCAATGACCGAGATAATCCAGATAACCAGCAGAATGATCTTGCCATTGTTGTCGATATCGAGAACCGTCGACAGAATGAAGAGCAGCACCTGCACGCCGACTACAGCAGCGAAACCGCCCTTGATGTAGTACGGGTAGCGATGCTCAAAGGCGACCGCATGATCGAGCAGTTCGCGACGGTATGAATCGGAATCGAGCATGACGCGCATGGCCGTACGCAGCGAATAACGTTGGCGCGGCAGGTCGTTGGACTCGCAGATCATGAGGCCCGTCGTGGAAAGCTGCTTATCAAAGAGCAGATTGAGGTTGAGCAGCAACGGGCGCAGCTGCAGACCGATAAAGAGCGCGATGATAAGGAACACGCCCAGGATGCACAGGTTGAACAGGTAGTTGAACGAATACATGCCACCGACGGTCTCGCGCAGCAGGTTGATGCCATAGGTGAAGGGAAGCAGCGGATGCAGCCATTGGAAGAAGCCGGGCATCATCTCGATGGGATACATGCCCGACGAGCCGGGGATCTGCACAATGACGAGGATGACGCCAATGGCTTTACCGATATGCTTAAAGGTGGTGGACAGCGCATAGATGATGTTGACGTAGGCGAACGAGATTGCGACGCCGCCCAGCACAAAGAGCAGCGGATTGACGCACTGCACGCCAATGACCAGGTCGCCCACCGTAACGATAATGGCCTGGAACGCGCCCAGGATCACCAGCAGCAGCCAGCGGCCAAAGTAGCCCTGACGCGCCGTAAAGCTACCGATGCCCTCGCGGTCGACCTCGAGTTTATAGATAGCGATGAGCACATAGCCGCCCACCCACAGCGCCAGATTGGTGTAGAAGGGCGCGATGCCCGAGCCAAAGCTCTTGACCGGATAGATTGACTTGGACGTCAGCTCAACCGGAGATGCCATGAAATCTGCCACGTCATTGACGTCGACGTCCATGAGGTCGGCTAACTCGCCCATAGACTCAGAGGTCTGCAGCGCCGCAATGTCATTGGCGGCGGTCGCGAGCTTGTCCTGAACCTTGGCAAGGGAGGCGTCGGTTTGGGATAGCGTGGTCTTTGCCTGCTTGAGCGTGGCGTCGAGCTGCGCTAGCGTGCCGCGCGCGCTCGCTATCGTGGGGGTCATACCCGACACAATGCCGGTCAAATCGCCCGAAACGGCGGCAAAGGAGTCAAGCGCGCTCGAAGCCTTCGGAAGTGCGTTCTGACCCAGATCGGTCTGAGCCTGACCGAGGTTAGCCGTACCGGTCTGAATTGCCGCGTTGAGTGCGTTGCTCGCGTTCGAGATTGCCGTAGCGTCGTTTGCCATGGCGCTCGACTGTGCAGAAAGGCCATCCTTGATGCTCTGCAGCTTCTGGTTTTGCTCGCGAAGCGAATCGATGGTCGATACAATGCGCGCGTCAATTTCCTCGGAACCTGTCGACGTGTCATTAACGAGAATCTCCAAGTGCCCGATAACGGCCTTATTGTGATCGATCGTCGCCTGGAGAGACTCGAGCGAGTTGTCGATGCGGGTGGTCGTAGATGTGACCGTACCCGTTAGCTTGCCAATCGCAGCGTTCGCGGAGGCTGACGTCTTGGTGAGTGCAAGGCTACCTTCCGAGAGTGCCTTGGAGAGCGAGGTGATAGAGTTGCCCGCCGTGGCGCGAGCCTCGCCCAGCAGGTCGTTGCCCTGGGAGATCGCCTGCGTTAGAGAGGGCGCCTGCCCCTGCAGGCCCGCCAGCGCAGCATCGGCCGAAGCAATCGAGCTGCTCGTCTTGTCGATGGCGGTGTTCATGTCGCCGATGGAATCGCGTACTTCGCCCAGGGTATCAGACGCCTCGGACACCGAGCCCGCCAGCGAATCCCGGGTCTGGGTCGCCTTGTCTTTAAGGTCGATGCCAGCATCTTTGGCAATGCCCGCGACGGTCTCGCCCACCGTGGAGACAAACTCCGAGTTGATCTGCTCCTCGATGGTATTGGCACCAGTGTCGGTGACCTTGGGCGCAATAGCGCTCTTCTTCTCGTTGACGTAATAGGTGAGCTTCGGCTGATGGTAATTGCCATCGAGCATCGAAACAAGATTGTCGGAGAAGTTCTTGGGGATTACGATGGCCGCATAGTACTCACCACTCTCGACGCCCTCTTTGGCATCGGCGGCCGAATCGACGAAGGTCCAGCCCAGCTGATCGTTCTCCTTGAGCTGATCGACGACTTGGTCGCCCGCGTTGAGCTCGCCCACCAAGTCATTCTGAGTGCCCTGATCGTTGTTGGCGATGGCAATCTTGATACCTTGGGTGTTTCCGTACGGATCCCAGTTTGCCACGATGTTGTACCAGGCATACAGCGAGGGGATAACGCACACGCCCAGGGTAACCACCAAGGCGACGGGGTTCACAAGCAGTCGCTTAATGTCGCGCTTGAATATCGCAAAGGAGACCTTTGCGTTGGATAGTTTGCTGCCGAGACTCACGCTTGGACCATCCATCCTGTCGTTGAATCGAATCGTACTATCGACAACCATTGTACGTAGGCGCTTTAGTGCCTCGCGGCACAATGGTGCTGAGTTTTGCGGGTAGCAATATACTACGAAGATGAGTTAGTGTACAGTTGTACAGTATCTTTAATTTCAGCAGGTCACAAAACCACAGCCCGCACAAATTAGCAATCCGAATAGTCATTGGGAACGTTCTTAAACGACTAGTCAAACAAGAACGTCCCCGATGACTACTTAGGGCCACGAAAGCGTCGCAGGTTGAGCATAAGTCAGCGAAAACGCCCCTGAGCGAGCAAGGTGACGTGAAAGAGGAGGGAAGCGTACTTTGGTACGCGACCGACGATTGAACGTCAGATTGCCGCTTAGGGGCGTTTGCAGCGTCGACCGGTCCGTCGTTCGTTAGAACGACGGAACCAATAGGTTCGTTAGAACGGCGGACCCAAAGGCGTAACTACTTAACTACATCAAGTTGCAAACAGCCGCCGCGAAGGCAACGGGGTCCTCGGGGAGGATACCCTCGACCAGCAGGGCCTGATCGTAGAGCAGGCCGGAGTACTGCTTGATCTTGTCGGCGTCACCTGCCTTCTGGGCAGCGACAAGCTTGTCAAAGACCGGGTGCTTGGCGTTGAGCTCGAGCACGCGCTGGCTCTTGGGCATGCCGTCGGGCGCGCCCTCGGGCCCCTTCTGGAGCACCTTCTCCATCTCGAGCGAAAGCGGACCCTCGGTGGTGATGCAGGCGGGAGCGTCAGTCAGACGCGCAGAGACGGCGACCTTCTCGACCTTGTCGCCGAGCGCCTCCTTCATAGCGCTAAAGAGGTCCTCGTTTTCCTTGGTGGCGTCCTCGGCCTCCTTCTTCTCGTCCTCGGTCGCCAGATCAAGATCGCCAGTCGCAACGTTCTTGAGCTCCAGGTGACGATCCTCGACCTCGGGCTCGGCACCGTCGGCAACGGCCTTTTCGGCAGCCTCGCGGGCGGCGTCGTCCTCGTAGATCTTGGGCATATCGGCGGCCACGTACTCACGCATAGCCTGGAACGTGAACTCATCCACATCCTGCGTCAGCAACAGCACGTCATAGCCGCGCTCGAGCACGCCCTTCACGACGGGCATCTTGGCCAGACGCTCGCGCGAATCGCCGGCGGCATAGTAGATTGCCTTCTGGCCCTCGGGCATGCCCTTGGCATACTCGGCAAGGGTGATCATCTTCTGCTCCTTGGCAGACCAGAACAGCAGCAGGTCGGCGAGCTCGTCGGCCTTCATGCCGTAGCTCGAGTAGATGCCGTACTTAAGACCGCGACCAAAGTTCTCAAAGAACTTCTCGTATGCCTCGCGGTCGTTGTCGCGCATGTCCTCGAGATCGGCGGTAATCTTCTTCTCGACACGCTTGGCAATGGCCTTGAGCTGACGATTCTGCTGCAGCGTCTCACGCGAAATATTGAGCGTCACGTCGGCAGAGTCCACGACACCGCGCACAAAGTTGTAGTAGTCGGGCAGCAGGTCGTCGCACTTCTCCATAATCAGCACGTTGGAGCTATAGAGCGCCAGGCCCTTCTCGTAGTCCTTGCTGTACAGATCGAACGGGGCGCGACCCGGCACAAACAGCAGTGCATCGTACTCAAGCGTACCCTCGGCATGGAAGCTGATAGTGCGCGCGGGATCATCAAAGTCGTGGAACGTGGACTTGTAGAACTCGTTGTAATCCTTCTGCTCAACGTCGGAGCTGCGCTTTTTCCAAATCGGCGTCATGGAGTTGATGGTCTCGAGCTCCTGGTAGTCCTCGTACTCGGGCTTGTAGTCGTCGCCGGCGTCCTCGGGCTTGGGTTTCTGGCGGCTCTTGCTCACCATCATCTGAATCGGGTAGCGCACATAGTTGCTGTACTGCTGAATCAGGCTCTTGAGGCCCCACTCGGTCAGGAAGCGATCGTAGGTCTCGGCCTCGCCGTCGGCGTCGAGCTTCTCGTTCTCGCGCAGCGTCAGGATGACATCGGTACCGTGCTCAGCACGCTCGCCATCCTCGATGGTGTAGCCCTCAAGACCGTCGGACTCCCAAACGTGGGCGGTGTCCTCGCCATAGGCGCGGCTGACAACCTTTACGTGGCTGGCAACCATAAAGGCAGAGTAGAAGCCCACGCCAAACTGACCGATGATGTCGACATCGGAACCCTGCTGCTCGGCGTTCTCAGTCTTAAACTCCTCGGAGCCGGAATGGGCGATGGTGCCCAGATTGCGCTCGAGCTCCTCGGCGGTCATGCCGATACCGTTATCCGAAATGGTGATGGTACGGGCATCTTTATCAAAGGAAACACGGATGGCCAGGTCGCCCTGGTCGAGCTTGACACTCGGATCCTGCAGGCTCTTAAAGTTGAGCTTGTCGACGGCATCGCTCGCGTTGGAGATAAGCTCGCGCAGGAAGATTTCCTTATTGGTGTAGATGGAGTTGATCATGAGGTCGAGCAATTTTTTGCTCTCGGTCTTAAATTGACGCATGTGCAGTCCTTTCGCGCTACCCCTGTCCGCAAAAAACGGCCCGGTTGCCCGAGCCGCATCGCAGACCTGCTATGTTCAGACTTAGATTTTATAACCCATTAGCGCGCATATATACATACGGAATCGAAAAATTGTATGTCCGAGCGCTCTGATGCGCCAATTGCCAAGGAGTGTCCCAAACTGCCGGCAGGAAAGGAACGTCCCTATCTGCCATCTACGCGCTTGGCCATCCAGGCATGAGGCTGGCCTTCATCCTCATAGTCCACCGGGGCAATCTGCGTGTAGCCCGCCTTTACATAGAGCGGCAGCACGTATTCCTGCGCGTGCAGCTTAATGAGCTTGGCGCCGGCATCACGCGCGGCGGTATCACTGGCCTCGACAATCTTGCTCGCCAAACCGCGACGGCGCATGCTCGGCAGCACGGCCACGCGCCCCATAATGTAGGTCTCCCCCGCCGCGACGCCTTCGTCCAAGTCGCACGCCGGCGACACCGGAGCCTCTGCGTCAGCCGCGCGCTCCAGTTCCTCGGGAAACACGCGCGAGCAACCGGCAAGCTCGCCGTCTACATAGAGCGTCACATGAATGCAGTTCGGATCCTCGTCGATAGCGTCAAACTCGTTCTCGTAGCCCTGCTCGTCCATAAAAACGACGCGGCGCACCAACGCCGCGTCATCAAAGCATCCCGTCTTAAGTTGGATACCCATGGCTGCCCTTTCATTCAATGCGAACGTTAGGGACAGATTTTAGCGAAAATGAGCTCCGCGCACGCTAAACTTCGCGCGAGCCTTCGCCAGGCAGTCGTAATGACCCACGTTATGGGCATCGCTCGCGATGAAGCTGTACAGGTTCTGATCGAACAGGCGCTGGGCCGGCTTTTTCTCGCGACCAAAGCGACCGCCGGCAATAAAGTCCGCCGAAGCCTGCAGCTTGCAGCCCATATCGACCAGGCGCTCCGCCACGCTTACATCCTTTTGAACCGCACGATAGCGCTCAGGATGAGCGATGATCACCTGGTAGCCACGGCACTGCAAATCGTAAATCGTGTTCTCGTACTCTCTAAACGCATACGCATCGGCATGCGTCGAAAGCTCGAGCAGAAACTCGTTGGTTCCATCGAAATGCAAGTGCTCCGCGGCATCGATACCAAGCTCAACGAGCTTTCGATGGTTGACCTCGAAGCCCATCTGGAGCGGAAAACCGTCAGCGTTATCACGCAGCAGCTCAAAGGCATCCCACATCTTGTCGTAATCAAAATAGGGATCACGGCAGTGAGGAGTGCAAACGATTCTGGTTACACCGGCCCGCTTGGCAGCCTCGAGCATCGCCAAGCTCTCATCGAGATCGGCGGCGCCGTCGTCTACACCCGGCAAGATATGGCAATGAATGTCACGCATAGGTCAGCCTTAATCAACTAAACGTTTGCTCGGTTGGTGAAGATGCCCTTTTTGGAAGTCCCCTGATTGTCGGAGCCCTTCTTAACCTTCTTACCGTCCTTGGTGTAGTAAGAATAGTAGTACTCGCTGGTCTCGGTCTCACAGTAATTCATGACGGTACCGATGAGCTTGACCTTCTCGGACTTCTTAAGCTGACCGATGGCGTTGAGCGCCTCTTCGCGCTTGGTAAAGTTCTCGCGCACCACGAACAGCGCGCCGTCGGTCAGGCTGGCAATCTCGGCAGCATCGATGAAGGTGCCAACCGGAGGAGCATCGAAGATGACGTACTGGAACTTAGCAGACAGTGCCTTGACCAACTTGGAAAAGCGATGGGAGACGATGATGTCGGCAGGATTGGGAATATGCGGCTCGGCATCGAGGAAGTAGAAGTTCTTCTGACCCGTTTCGACAATTGCCTGGTCAATGGAGATCTGCTCGGACAGGACTGCATAGAGTCCACCGCGGGAGCGGACGCCGAGCATGTCGGCAAGGGACCTGCGGCGCATATCGGCCTCGACCAGGAGCACGGACTTGCCGCTCGTGGCGATTGCCTGAGCAAGGTTAATGGAAACCGTAGACTTGCCCTCGTTGGGAATCGAGGAGGTAACGGTGATGGTGCGAATGGGGTCGTCCACGCTCGCAAAGCGGATGTTGGCCAGAAGGGTCTTGGCGGCATTCTGCACAACGAGCTTATCGGTGTTCTTTGCCTTAGCCATGCCTATTTACCACCTTTCATAGCCGGAATTCGGCCAACAACGGGAATACCCAGGAGCTCTTCTGCCTCTTCGGCACCGCGGATGCGGGTATTGAGCATGTCTGCCAAAACGACATAGGCAACTGCGATAAAGATACCGGCGAGGAACGCGACGGCAATATACAGCGTGCGCTTGGGGCCGCTGGGGGCTTCGGGGGTCTTAGCCTCGTCGATAACGTTGATGCTCTGGGCAGCGCCGACGTTCTGAGCGACCGTACTCACCGAGCTGGCAATGGCCTTTGCGACCTCAGCCGTCTCCTTGGCATCGGTGCCGGTAACCGAAAGCGTAATGACACGCGTGGTGGTCTCGGAGGAAACAGACACCTTGTAGTCATCCAGATCGGTGAGGCCCAGTTCTTTGGCGGCGCCGCTCTTAACGCTATCGCTATCCAGCAGCGTGGCGATATCGTTGGAAAGCATCTGGCTCGCCGAGAGATCGTTGTAGCTCATCTGACCGCTATCGTCGGTCTTGGCGAGAATGTACATGCTCGTCGTCGCGGTATAGGTGTTGTCCATCGCAACGAAGGACACGATGCCCATGGCGATCGCGCAGACCACCGGAAGGGTGATGACCAGCTTGAGGTGCTTCTTCAGCAGCTGGAACAGTTCGAGAAGGGTCATGCAGCTTGCCTTTCATTTCCCCAGTTCGGATTGACAAAACTGTCCGTATGTTATCGCATCTTTTTACCGAGACCAAACTCTATACATAAGAAACAGGCTCTCCTGTAAAAATGTCGGAAGCAATCGTAAAATTGCACAACAACGCCGCACCCGAAAGTCAAATGCGGCGTCTACATCAATATCTATGTTGTATCGCTATGCGAATGGCTCGTCCTGCTGTATGGGAAACGTCACCGTAATGGTGGTTCCCACGCCCAACTCGCTCGACAGATCGAGCGTGGCGTGATGATACAGGGCCGCATGCTTGACAATGGCAAGCCCCAGGCCGGTTCCGCCGCGTGCCTTGGACCTACTCTTGTCCACGCGATAGAACCGCTCAAATACCTTGCCCTGTTCTTCAGGCGCGATACCGATTCCCGTGTCGGCGACAGCGAGGAACGGATGGCCTTCGTCGTTGGTGCCGCACTGCAGCGTAACCGTACCTCCGGGCCGATTGTAGCGGATGGCGTTGCTTGCCAGATTATAGATGAGCTCGTCGACCAAGCGCGACACGCCTTCGATGACCACAGACTTGGTCTCATGACTTATCGTCACATTCGCCTGACGGGCAACCTGTTCAAGACGCTGTTCAACCGCGTAGATCGCACGCGAGAGCTCAATAGGCTCCGTGGACCCAATGGGCACTGCCTCGCCTTCAGTTGCACGTTCGGCCTCGTCCAAGTTAGACAGCGTAAGGATGTCGTTGACAAGCGCTGCCAAGCGGCCCGCCTCACGATAGATGCGACCGCCAAAGTTGCGCAGGTCGTCCTCGCCCTCGACCATGCCATTTGCGATGAGCTCGGCATAGCCCGAAATCGCCGTAAGCGGCGTCTTGAGCTCATGGGTGATATTCGCCGTGAACTCGCGGCGCATACGGTCGTTGTCCGCTAGCACCGCCATTTGGCGCTTGAGTTCCTGGCGCTGCGACTCGATACGCTCAAGCATGGGGACCATCTCGGCATAGGCGTGCTCATAGCTACGGCGTGGGTGATCCAAATCCACCTCTTGCAACGGCGCGATGATGGCACGGGACTCACGGCGCGCCATAAAAAACGAGAGTACTGCACCCGCTGCTGCGATAAGCAGCATCGGCGCCAGCATCGACAGCAAAATCGCCGCAACGCCAGGCTGGGCCTGCGCCAAGCGAACGACCTGGCCGTTATCAAGGGTGACGGCGCGATACAGCATAATCTCGTCGAGTGTAGAGCTTGCGCGCTCCGCGGAACCCGAACCACTCTCAAAGGCCTCGATGACCTCGGGGCGATCGCCATGGTTGGGCAGTGTGGAAGGCGACGCCTCGTTGTCGTAGGCAACAGATCCGTCCTTATTGATCAGCGTGATACGAAGATCCTCGCGATCGAGGCTTCGCAAGAACGGAATGGGCTCCTGCTGCTCGTCGAGGGCGGCAGCAATGAGCTCGGTTTCCTGCGCCAGATTGGCACTCGTGGCATCCGCCAAAGTGTTTTGCACAAAGAACGCACCCAGCACCGTAAACGCCACGATAACCGCCATGGCGCAGACAAAGATCGTCACAAAAACGCGGTGCGACAGCGTATGTTTTCCCTGGGGGGCGAAGACCACGGGTTACTCCTCCGATGCGGTGGCCGCGGTGTCGTCGCCTTCGGCACCATCACCGGCAGAAGGCTCGGCCAGGCGATAACCCACGCCGCGCACGGTCTCGATGGCGCTGGCATGCTCGCCCAGTTTTTGGCGAAGCGTCTGCACGTGCACGTCAACGGTGCGCGAACCGCCGTCGAAGTCCCAGCCCCACACGCTCTGCAGCAACGACTCGCGAGTAAAGACCACGCCGGGCTTGCGCATGAGGTACTCGAGCAGGTCGAACTCGCGCAGGGTGAGCTTAAGCGGCTCGCCGGCAACGGTCACCTCGCGATGGCTAGGCGAAAGCACGATGTCGCCCACGCTGAGCACATCGCTCGCCTGCTTGACCATGCCGCCGCGACGCAGCAGTGCGCGGCAGCGGCTCGCAAGCTCCATGAGCGAAAACGGCTTAGTCAGGTAATCGTCGGCACCGCCATCGAGCGCCATCACCTTGTCGAGTTCGGTGTCCTTGGCGGTAAGCATCATGATGGGCACCGTCGCCGTCAGGCGATCGGCACGCAGGCGACGCATAATCGCCAAGCCATCGGTGTCGGGCAGCATGATATCGAGCAGCACAGCATCGGGCACCCGTCGCGCCACGGCAGCTTTAAACTCGCCATCACACGAAAAGCCCTCGGCCTCGATTCCCTGCTTGCGCAGCGCGTAGACTGTCAAATCCCTGATGTTGTCATCGTCCTCGACGTAATAGATCATGTTGAACCCCTTTGCGGCCGATATGACCGCATCTTAACCCTAAAGGCACCTGTAAAAGACAGCGTCAGCCAAAACGCCCCGTCAAATAATCCGCGGTGCGCGGATCGGACGGATTCTTAAAGAGTTGCGCGGTGGGCGCGTGCTCCACCAGCTCACCCAGCAAAAAGAACGCAACCGAATCGGAAATACGCGCGGCCTGCTGCATGTTGTGCGTCACGACCACCAGCGTGCAGGTCTCCTTGAGCTCGCAGGCCAGCTGCTCCACCACCAACGTCGACACAGGGTCGAGTGCCGAAGTCGGCTCGTCCATCAGCAGAATGTCGGGCTGCACGGCAAGTGCGCGGGCGATGCACAGGCGCTGCTGCTGTCCACCCGAAAGACCCAGGCCCGACTCTTTGAGCTTGTCCTTGACCTCGTCCCACAGGGCAGCGCGACGCAGGGAGTCCTCGACCAGCTCATCGAGCACGGCGCGGTCGCGCACGCCCATACCGCGAGGACCGTAGGCGACGTTGTCGTAGATGCTCATGGGAAATGGGTTGGGGCGTTGGAACACCATGCCCACGCGCTGGCGCAAACGGCAGATGTCGCAATCGCCCAGGATATCTTGACCATCGAGCGCAATCTTGCCCTCGATGCGGCAATCCTTGATGCCGTCGTTCATGCGGTTAAAGCAGCGCAGCAACGTGGACTTTCCGCAGCCCGAAGGCCCGATGAACGAGGTGATCTGCTTGTCGCGGATCTTGATATTCACGTCCTTGAGCGCATGGTGGTCGCCATAGAACAGGTCGAGGCCCTCGACGTCGATGCGCGTCGGCGAGGCGGCAAGATCCTCTGCCGTGGGGCGAGTCGCATCCCCAACCTCGCGCTCATGCGCGGCCTCGGCCTGCGCTTCCATGAGTTCTTCAAGCTCCGTGGGCTCCACAGCCGCAGCAGCCGTCATACCGCACACCTCCATATCGATATCAATTCAGCAGTATCGATAGTAGGAATCGCGGCTCATACGCACGTGAGCACATTGTCAAGTGTTTGTAAGGGCACGCTAGCTATGCGGCGGGCAGTTCGATGGTGAATATCGTGTGTTCGGGCGTCGATTCACATGCAACGGTACCGCCGTGTGCCGCGATGATCTCCTTGGCAATAGCAAGGCCCAAACCGGCACCACCGCGATTGGTCGCACGCGCCGCATCCAGGCGATAGAACTTCTCAAAGATCACCTTGAGCTTAGCCGCAGGGATAGGATCGCCCTGATTGATAAAGCGCACGCGCACGCCGCCATCGTCTTGGCGCCTGGCCTCAATCGTGATAGTCGAGCCCTCATAGCTATAGGCGACGGCGTTTTTCATGATGTTGTTAAACACGCGGGCCATCTTATCGCCATCCACGAGCACCGTCAGGTCCTCGCGAATATCAACCTGGGCTTCCTTATGTTGCTCGTTGAGGATGGGATAGAACTCGTCAGCCACCTGAGCCAGCAGCAACCCCAGATCAACATAGCCGCGCGTGAGCACGATATCGTGGAAGTCAAAGCGCGTGATATCGAAGAACTCTTCGATGAGTGCATCGAGCCGGTGCGCCTTGTCGAGCGCCACGCCCGTAAAGTGCGCACGTTGCTCAACCGGCAGCTCAGGAGCCTCTTGCAGCAGCGAAAGATAGCCCACCACACTGGCAAGCGGGGTGCGTAGGTCATGTGCCAAGTACGTGACCAGATCGTCCTTGCGATGAGACTCGTCACGCAGAGCTTGCTGCACCTTGCGCTCACGGTCACGCACGCGGTTAAGGGCGCCCTCGACCTCCAAGAAGTCGCCGTCGATGTTATCCCAGGTGTCGGGGTGATCGATCAGGCGATCTTGAATACGAGCGGCCAGCACACAATCGGCATGCTGCTCGCCCTGCTCGTAGCCATGGTAGTACAGGGCGCGGCCGCAAAAGAACAGCACGCACACGGCAAGCGCCAGCACAAAGCCAAGCATGTTGAATACAAAGCCGGCATCGAACAGCACTGGCCCTTCGATGCCGCCGAGCGCCATGGCGCCAATCGCCAACGTCATGGCCCACGCGGCACCGCCAATCACCACGCAACGGCGCACGATTTCGAATCGATCGATCAGCAAAAAGCCGACAAGCAGCACCGCTAAGACTCCGGCGATGTTGTCGATGCCAATCAGCAGCAGGCTCAGCAAAAAGAGCAGCACCGTCGCAAGCGCGCGGTTGTCGACGACTGCCCGTACGTATTCAAAGAGTCGATCGGGCACCTCGAATGCCTGCCTATCGTCTTTTGTCATATCCACTTCCCCACCATCAAAGGCGCTATTCGATTATGTAGCCGACGCCCCAGACGTTTTTGATAAAGCGCGGCTTTTGAGCGTCGTCGCCAATCTTTTCGCGCAGGTGGCGAATGTGCACCATCACCGTATTGTTGGAGCCGGGCATAAAATCCTCGTTCCACACCGCGCGGAACAGATCCTCCACGGCTACCACGCTGCCGCGATGCTCAACCAGATACAGCAAGATGGAATACTCGATGGGCGTGAGGCGCACCGGTGCACCGTCCACCGTTACGGAACGAGCATCGCGGTTGATCTCCAGGCCGTCGAGCTGGATGGTCGGCGACTCGGCCGCCTGCGAGCGGCTACCGTAGCTGGTGTAGCGGCGAAGCTGAGCGTGCACGCGCGCGATGAGCTCCAGCGGACGGAACGGCTTAACCACGTAATCGTCCGCGCCAAGCGAAAGGCCCTCGATCTTGTCTTGCTGGGCATCGCGCGCCGTCAGCATGATCACAGGATAGGTATGGCTGGAACGGATCGTACGCAACAGCTCAAAGCCATCGATATCGGGCAGCATGACATCCAACAGTGCCAGATCGAACTCCTGCTCCAGGATTGCCTTGGCAGCATCGGCCCCGCTATAGGCGACCTGTACGTCAAAGCCTTCTTTTGTAAGGTAGATACCAACCAAGTCGGCGATGGCCTTTTCGTCATCAACTACCAAAATGCGCTCGTTCATGCGTGCTCCTCTCGCGCTCCATTATGCCCGAGGCGACGCACACCACACACAACAAGCGTGGGTGATTAAGTCGGCCTTAAGCACCCTTGTGCCCGTTCGGGCGCGGATGTGGGCCACGCACGCACGCGATGATCACCGACACCGGCAAACGATATACTCTAGTTCCAGAAGAGACCATCCCGTCGAAAGCGAAATCTGTGAAGTCCCTCATCTCTTTTGCAAAGCGCTCAGCCCAGCTTGCCGCCGGCTTTGTCTGCGCTATCGCCCTTGCCGCTGGCGTGCCCACCGTCGCCGGCGCCCAAGTGCTCACGACCGACAATGTTTGCGGCAAAACCGCCGATACGCGCGGCATCACGGCCGAAAACCTGCCCGATATCGATGCGACCAATGCCCTCGTCATGGGCAAAGACGGCACCGTCTACTATGGGCGCGGCGCCGATGAGCAGGTCAAAATCGCCTCGATCACCAAGGTCATGACCGCAATCCTAGCCGTCGAGAATTGCAAGATGGACGAGAAGGTCACGGTAAGCAACACCGCGGCCACCGTGGGCAATTCAACCGCCGGCTTGCTCGAAGGCGACGAGCTTACCGTGGAGCAGGCACTGCGCGGCCTGATGATTCCCTCGGGCAACGACGCCGCCATCGTGCTCGCCGAATATGTGGGCAAGAAGATCGACCCTAAGACCAAAAACGCCGAGGCCACCTTTGTGAAGGCCATGAACGAGCGCGCTAAGAAGCTCGGTTGCACCGGCACGCTTTTTGAAAACCCGCATGGTCTGGACTTTGATGAGTGGGCTGGCGATATGCACTCAACCGCACACGACGTAGCGCTGATGATGCAGGAAGCCATGAAAAACGACACGATCCGCGAGGTCGTAGCGAGCGAGGATTCCTGGATCGAGGTCACGGGCGCCGACGGCACCGACCATTCGCATTCCATGGACACGCATAACTATTTGCTAGGCCAAGATGGCAACATCGGTGGCAAGACCGGCACCACCGATGATGCAGGCTATTGCTTTACGGGTGCCTACAACCGCGATGGCGACGAGATCTACACCGTCGTTTTGAACTCCACCACCACCGACCAGCGCTTTACCGATACCGCAACCCTTGCCAATTGGTACTATGGTCACAAGGTGACGGTTGCAATCGCCAACACGCAGGAAAAGACCGCCAACGGCAACCCGCTTATGGCGCGCATTGGCCAAACCGACTGGACGGATAAGACGATCGACGCCACACTCGCCGATCCCACGGCGCAAGCGACCGTGTTTTCCCTTGCCGGCGAGGTGGCCGAAAAGGTTAGCTACGACGATCTTTCGGGCACGGTGCATGTGGGCGACAAGGTGGGTAGCGTCACGCTCAAGCAGGACGGCACCAAGATCGCCGTCATGGACCTGGTTGCCGACGAGGAAGGCGCAGGGCCGAATCCCATTGAATGGCTGCTCGTGAAGCTCGATCGCTTGGGCCGTCGCATCGACAACCGCCCACTCACGGCAGAAAGCGAGACCGTCGCCAAGGCGCCCGAGGTGTAGGGCGCAAGAATAATAAGTCCGCTGAAAGGAGGCGTCCGAAAGGATGCCTCCTTTTTTGAGGGTTCGAATCCCCAGCCGCCATTCTTGATAATAAAAAGGGCCCCAAATGGGACCCTTCTTCAAGTTCATACTGGCGGAGAGCTGGGGATGTTCGGGCATGCTGCGCATGCCCTCCGGCTTCAAAGCCTGGCGGCTTTTCGCCCACGGGCTACAAACGCTTTCGCGTTTGCTTAACGCCCGTGCCCTCTCGGGTTCGAATCCCCAGCCTCCTTTCTCCGCACAAAAAAGGGCCCCAAATGGGACCCTTCTTTCAAGTCATACTGGCGGAGAGCTGGGGATTCGAACCCCAGATGCCCTTTTGGGGCATACTCGCTTAGCAGGCGAGCACCTTCGGCCTCTCGGTCAGCTCTCCGTAACAGCCGTTTTATAGTAACCAAACAGCCAAGGATGGGCAAGAGGAAATTTTCTAATTGCCTAGCAGCCTTTCCTTCTTGAAAGCTTCGCCTACCCCAGCGAGCGGTTGAGGGAGCCGAGCTCGTCGTTGCCCATGGTGCGCCACATTTGGAAGATACAACCGCGCGCCAGGAAAAAGAAACCGTTGTCGACCAGTTGCACAGCGGCATCTGCCAGCTGATTCGTCACGGCGGACACTGGCGGCAGCTCTAGTCCAGCCTTGTGGATGGTCTCGACCGCTTCCTCGAACGTCGGAGGCCCGCTGACGCCCATCTCGTTCATAAGGCCCTGCATTTCTTCCAGCGCGCTGCTGCCCGACTCCTCGCCGCGCGGCACCAGACGGTAACAAGCCAGCGCCAGGTCGAGCTGATCGCAATTCCAATAGGCAAACGCCAAGCGATAGAACAGGTAGCCGATTGCAGAACGATCGCTGGCAATACGTAGGCCGTGGCGCGCCACCTCGATAATCTCGTCAAAGCGCTCCAGACGCGCAAGCACGTTGATGAGCGCAAAGTGCGGCTGCATGGACGAGCGCGCCAGATCGTAAAGATGGCGCACCTCGGGCAGTGCTCGTTCAAAGTCCTCTTGCTCGGCGTAAAAGCTGCAGATCTCGTGCTGGGCAAAGTACAGCGCATCGGGCGCACGAAGGATTCGCACAGAGCGGTCTTCTTCCAACACCGGTAGCACCATGCGCACCAGCTGGTTATCGCAAAACTGCGTTTGAACCGGACCTGTCGCCAAAAGCTCGGCGACGGCGCACTTAGCCTCCAACTCCTCAACAAGACGGGAAAAGCCTTCAAAAGCACCTGTACGGTCGACTTTTGCCTGCTCGCGCAATTCAACAACACGGGCCACGTATGGGTCGTCGTCCTCTTCCATGACCTCCAGCTCGTCAGCCGTATCGGCAAGCAGCAGATCGCGCAGCGCCGGCGGCAGCATGCGATGGTCATCACGCGGACGAGCATGAACCTCCGCCGGCTCAATCGTCTCCGGAGCGGTTGACTCATACGCCTCAAGCACACGCTTGCACGGCATATCGTCCATGTCCATGCTCTCAAGATCCTTGGCGACAGGCACGCAATCGGCCAGATAGGCCGCACGCCCAAAGAAATACGTTGCGACAACGCACTCGCCCTGCTCACTGTCGGGAGCAGCAATCTGCACATAGCAGCGCGTGATGCAGGTGCCCGCGGCAAAACACGCTGCCGCAAGCGTGAGCGCCACGCGCGCATCGTGCTCCGCGGCCCAGATCGTGCGCGTGTCCTCGTCCAGCTCGTGCCAGGCGTCATCTTGAGCGTCGTATTCACGTTGCGGCATGGCATCAACGACAGACTGCCCAAACCGAACGAGCATAATCCCCTCGGCAACGTTTGCCCGATAGGTATAGTCGAGCCGCGTGACCACGTTAAGCGCCTCGACAATACGCGCGAAGCGGGTACGCACATCCCACTCACCGCCCGGCTGGCAAGCCACCGTACCCGGTTTGCCCCACGGGTTATCGCTCGAGGCCGTATCAAGCAGTCGGGGAACATCGTTGGTCGTCTTGGCGATATGCCACGCATCAAAGAGCGCGCAGCCCTCAAGGCTCGGCGAGGATGCCGCAGGGACCAATCCGGCCCCGATGTGCTCAAGGATGCCGGAGAGACGGTTAAGACGGCACTCGATGGCAAGCAGCATGTCAATCTCGTCCTGGTCCAGCAGGCTGCGATCAAAATTGAGATAGAAAAGCTTTGAGCGATCGATGCGAGCCAGGCTCATCTCGGACTTAGCGGCGATGGTGCGCAAGCGAGGCAAGTCAATTTCACTCATAAGGGCGGCGGCATAGCGCTCGATACCGCTCGGATTCTCGGCATGGTCAACGCGGTAGAGCAGTGTCTCGATAGCGTCAGGTAGCGGTGTCGTGTTAAAGCCCAAAAACACCTCGACCGGCTCGGGCAACTTTACGAGCTTGATCTTGTCGACAACGTTTTGCATACCCTCGTCGAGTCCGTCGGCGTCCGCCGTGCTCGCAATGGTATTTTCGGAGTCAGCGAATATCACGTAGCGCAGGAACATCGATGCCATGAACTCACCGTAAGGAAGGGAGCGGGTCGAATTCCATGTCTCGTGATCGGACTGTTCGCGCATGGGACCTTCGGGAGAGCCGACGGTTCGCGCGCACGCGCGCATCGTGCCGTTTGCTCCCCTCACCATAATCTCACCAATACCGGAGTCCGACTCGTCAAGGACCAGTTCCATGTCGGGATCGTTGGGCAGCGGAGCCTCGCTGACGGGGCGGTCCACCTTGTACACCTCACCCGAAACGCTTACGTAGCCCAAAAGCGACACATGGCTTTTGCCAACGAATTCGACGACATAACAAGATTCATGCTGATCCTCGCCAAAGAGTTTCCAGACCACGCCATATGAGCGTCCCGCAGGCTGCTCGGGCATCGCCGGAAAGCGCTTCTTGGGATCGAGAAACCTGAGCTTGTATGTCGGACGCTCTGCCACGAAATATCACCCTGATCGGTCGCTTGAGAAGGAGTGGTCGCGAATAAGTCGCGACATCTACTCGGAATCTTACACGAGTCGACAGGAAATCGTCCGCTTTACGCCCGTGCCTCGACCGAGGTTCGAATCAATGCGGTGTTTACGTAAAAGAAAAGCCCCCGTTGCCGGGAGCTTTAATCTCAAATGGTGCGGCGTATAGGATTCCGCGCATCCGCTGCGCGGATCCGCACCGGCTTCGCCCGCCTGCCGGCGCGCTCGCCCGCGGGCTAAAAACGCTCCGCGTTTTCTTTACGCCCGCGCCTCGACCGAGGTTCGAATCAATGCGGTGTTTACGTAAAAGAAAAGCCCCCGTTGCCGGGAGCTTTAATCTCAAATGGTGCGGCGTATAGGATTCGAACCTATGACGTTCTGATTCGTAGTCAGACCCTCTATCCAGCTGAGGTAACGCCGCAACTTGTTGATTATTATGCACATGGACTGAATAATGGTCAAGCATTTTTTCAAAAAAAGTTATCGAATTTGATTTTTAATCATTTGGAGGGCTTGGCGCGATCTTCGACGCATCGCGATATAAGAAAAGCCTCCGTTACCGGAGGCTTTAAAGTTCAGTTGGTGCGGCGTATAGGATTCGAACCTATGACGTTCTGATTCGTAGTCAGACCCTCTATCCAGCTGAGGTAACGCCGCAACGCACGGATTATTATGCACGCGAGCCCCCGATGGGTCAAGCGACAATTAGAAAAAATTTTACGGAGTGATAATTAAGTTGTTCGTGCCTCGACCGAGGTTCGAATCCATGCGGTGTTGCCATAAAAGAAAAGCCCCCGTTGCCGGAGGCTTTCAATTTCAATTGGTGCGGCGTATAGGATTCCGCGCATCCGCTCCGCGGATCCGCGCCGGCTTCGCCCGCCTGCCGGCGTGCTCGCCCGCTCGCTACGGACGCTCCGCGTCCGCTTCACGCTCGCGCCTCGACCGAGGTTCGAATCCCTGTCTGGTCTCCAAAAAAGAAAAGCCCCCGTTGCCGGAGGCTTCAAGTTCAATTGGTGCGGCGTATAGGATTCGAACCTATGACGTTCTGATTCGTAGTCAGACCCTCTATCCAGCTGAGGTAACGCCGCAGCGCAAAACATATAAAACCACTTTAGCTTATTGGAGTCAAGCACAATCTCAAACTTTTTTGTGGAACGCAGTTTTGTCATGCTGCTCCGCATATACCGTCGTTCCCCGTACGATCGATTGGCTTTTCGATCACGTCAAACTTAGCATCAAGTTCCCTCAGGAGCGATCTCACCCGCTGGGCACAATCATAATCGGCAAACGAGATACTCAACATGCGAGCAACCTGGTTAGATGTCCGGACCCCATAGAAATGCTCCAGGGCCACAAGCCCCTCGTGCGCCACAAACGTCTCAACCACATGCGGCGACTCCTCGTAGCACCATTGGGTCAACGGACCCTCGCTCGTCTGTCGAACCACCAGGCCACCCATGCCAGACGGCTCACACGTCACAAGCAGGTACTCCCCGCCCTCGTCGCTCTCAAACAAAACCACCCGATCATCAAACAGCTCCATCGCGTCCCCTTTCTCTCGCTCTTATTTAGCAAAAGCATAGCAGGTAGATGGCTGTATACAGAACAGTTGTTCGTGTGTTTTCTATTGAGCTGTCCGCACAGCATGGTATGGCAGCACACAAAAAGGGCACCCCAAAAAGGAGTGCCCTAGCAAATCGCTTATGCAGCCAATCTACGCGACCGGCTCGATCTTCTCGAGGCCGCCCATGTAGGGACGCAGAACCGCGGGGATCGTGATGGTGCCGTCAGCGTTCTGGTAGTTCTCCAGAATGGCTGCCATGGTACGTCCAGCCGGCAGACCGGAACCGTTGAGGGTGTGCAGATAGCGCGAACCCTTGAAGTTCTCGGGGTCGCGATACTTGATGTTGGCGCGACGGGCCTGGAAGTCACCGCAGTTGGAGCAGGAGCTGATCTCCTTGTAGGCGTTGTAGCTCGGCAGCCAGACCTCGACGTCGTAGGTCTGACGGGCAGAGAAGCCCAGGTCGCCGGTGCACAGGCTAATCACGCGATACGGAAGACCCAGCTGCTGCAGCAGGAACTCGGCCTCGGCGGTCATGCTCTCGAGCTCCTTGTCGGACTCCTCCGGCTTGGCAAACTTGACCATCTCGACCTTGTCGAACTCGTGCTGGCGAATGATGCCGCGGGTATCGCGACCAGCGGAGCCGGCCTCCTCGCGGAAGCAGGGGGTGAAGGCGGTGTAGCGGCGCGGCAGGGTATCGGCGTCGAGGACCTCACCGGCGTGCAGGTTGGTGAGCACGACCTCGGCGGTGGGGATCAGGAAGTTGTCGCCCGAGACGTGATAGGCGTCGTCCTCGAACTTGGGCAGCTGGCCCGTGCCGAACATGGTCTGACGCTTGACGACGATGGGCGGCCACCACTCCTTAAAACCACGGCTGGTGTGCGTATCGAGGAAGAAGTTGATGAGGGCGCGCTCAAGACGGGCGCCGGCGCCACCGAGAACGGTGAAGCGGCTGCCGGAGAGCTTGTTGCCGCGCTCGAAGTCAAGGATGTCGAGGTCGGTGCCCAGATCCCAGTGCGGCTTAAAGTCGAAGTCGAACTCGCGCGGGGTGCCCCAACGACGGCGTTCGATGTTCTCGTCCTCGTCCTTGCCGTACGGCGTGGCCTCGCAAGGAATGTTGGGCAGGTGAGCCATGAAGTCGTACTGCTCCTGCTCGAGGGCGGTGCGGCGCTCGGCCAGACCGTCAATTTTCTCGTTGACGGCGCGCACGGCCTCTTTGGCGGCCTCGGCCTCGTCCTTCTTGCCCTCCTTCATCAGGGCGCCGATCTTCTTGGACTCGGCATTGCGCGTGGCTTGAAGTTCCTCGACCTCGGTGATGACGGCACGACGCTCGTCGTCGAGCTCAAAGAACTTCTCGCGATCCCAAGACGTCTGGCGGTTAGCCATGGCGACATCGATGGCATCGGGGTTCTCGCGAACAAACTTGATATCAAGCATTAGATCCTCCGGCGATATACATTCCATTTAGGTTGCAACCTTGTACATGTATGGGCAAGTATATACTTATGAGCGTTTACGACCCAACTCAACTACGCAAGAAGGCACCCAATGGACGCAGTTTTTTCCTTTTTGTTTGGCACCCGCACCGGTTTTGCCATCCTTTTCGCCGGCGGCATCCTGCTGTTTGCGATTATTGCCTTTGTAATGGAGAAGCGCACCCATAAGATGTATGTCGACCGCGGCCCCAAGTCCGAGGACGAAGAAGACAGCTTCTGGGACTAACCTGCCAAAAAGGGACAGGTTTATTTTGGTCGGTTTTATCTGGGCAAACGCAAGTGCCCCGCAACTGGAATTGAGCCAGTTGCGGGGCACTTTTCGCTAAAAGGACAAAACCGCAGGAAAAACCTGCCAACATAAACCTGTCCCTTTTTTGGTCGGTTTTACTGGAGGGTTGCGTCGATTGCCTTGACCAGGGCGCTGCGCATGCCGGCGTCCTCGAGCGCAACGACGCCCTTGATGGTGGCACCACCGGGCGAGCATACGGCATCCTTCATCGCCGCAGGATGCTGGCCAGTTGCAAGCTGCAGCTTTGCCGTACCCAGCACCATCTGGCTCACAATGCGATAAGCATCCGCACGCGGGATACCGTGCTTGACCGCCGCATCGCCCAGGGCCTCGATTGCCATGGCGACAAACGCCGGAGCGCAACCACCCACCGTGCCGCCCACAAACAGCAGGCTTGTGTCGAGCTCGACGACAGCGCCAAGCTTACCGAGCAGGTCGAGCACCACAGCACGCTGCTCGTCGTTAAGCGTCGAAGCCTTCTCGCAGGCGATGACGCCCTCGCCCACCGAAACCGGCGTGTTGGGCACCGTCGAGATATGCGCGACGCCCGGCAGGACCTGCTCCCACTTGGCACTGTCCCAGGTCCAGGCAACCGACAGAACGACCTTTTTGGCAAGAGCATCCTTGAGCGGGGCGAATACCTTCTCGATCATGTACGGTTTGACCGCAGCGACCACGATATCGGATGCGGCGACAACCTCGGCGGCATCGTGGCAGGCGACCATTCCGCGCGCCTCGCAGCGCTCAACCAGTGCGTCGTAGCGACCCGCGCAGGCGCACATGTCGCTCACAGCTACACCGGCAGCGATCCAGCCATCGGCCATAGCGCTCGCCATATTGCCAAAACCGACAAATCCAATCTTCATATCGCATAGTCCTTTCAGACACATTCCTCAAAACGAAAGGTATTGTCCCACGCCATTGTTTCGTATTGCCGACCTATTTGTGATACGGCTCGCCACGACTGATCTTGCAGGCACGGTAAATCTGCTCCAGCAGCACCACACGCGCCAGGTTATGCGGCAAGGTAATGCGTCCAAAGCTGAGCATCTCGTCGGCTCGTGCGCGCACGTCATCGCTCACGCCGTCCGAACCGCCGATTACAAAGGCAATGTCGCTGCTGCCTCGCAGCATAAGATCGTCGAGCCTCGCCGAAAACTCCTCGCTCGAGCGCTCCTTGCCCTCGATAGCCAGCAGGATCACATGCGCTCGAGATGGCAAGGCGGCAAGAATCGCCGCCCCCTCCTTGTCGCGCGCGGCATCCACGCCGCCCGCCTTAGCCGGGTCGATATCGGCCACCTCGTGGATATCCACCTTGGCATAGGCACCTAGGCGCTTGGTGTACTCAGCGCACGCGTCCTTCCAAAAGCGCTCCTTGAGCTTACCGACGCAAACGACGGTGTATTTCACGCGCGTCTACTCCTTCGAATCGTTTTGAACTTTGCCGGCGGCCAGCATCTGCTCGAACATCGAGGCCGACTGCGAAAAGTCGCTCGGCAGCACGACCGTCGAGGTTTTACCCGTGCGAGCGAACTCCGTCATCATCTCGGACCACTGCGTAAACATGAACAGTTGGTTGGCCTCGTCATTGCCGACACCCGTCTCCTGGATGATCTCGAGCGAATCTTTGATACCCAGCGCGATGGCCTTGCGCTGGTTGGCGATGCCCTCGCCCGCCTTTTCCATAGCCTCGGCCTCGGCGGTCGCCTCGGTGACGCGCTTGATGCGGTCGGCCTCGGCGAGCTCCTGCGCGGCAGCGCGCTTGCGCTGGGCAGCGTTGATGTCGTTCATGGAGTTCTCAACCTCGGTCGGCAGTGCGATTTTGGTGATGAGCGTCGACACGAGGGTGAAGCCGTAGGCGGCCATCTGCTCGGAAACGGTAGCGTTGACATCCTTGGCGATGTCATCCTTCTTGGCAAAGACCTCATCGAGTGTGTAGACGGGGATGGAGGAGCGCAGGGCGTCGGTGATGAAGTCGCGCATCTGGTCGACGGGCTCCTGCAGCATATAGTAGCTCTTGTAGATGCCCGAATCTGCCGGGCCGGCGCCCATGTCATAGCTCACGTGGTACTGAGCGGAGACCTCAAGGCCAATGGTCACGTTGTCCTGGGTCTTAACGTCGATGCCAAAACCATTTTTCATGGTGCGCAGACTCACCGTGGCGGCCTTGCGGTCAATCACGGGCACCTTCACGTGGAAGCCCGCGTTGACGATACGATTGAACTTACCCAAGCGCTCGATGATTACGGCGTGCTGCTGTTCAACGACATAACAGGCGTTGGGGAGCAGGAGCAACAAAATGATGATGGGAATCAAAAGGCTGGTAAGGGCGGCGATGATACCGGAAAACAGCATGGTCTCTCCTCTGATAGGCACACGTTGGCATTAGGATACCCGTCCAAGGAGATCGTGCATAACAAAAAAGCTCCCATTGCTGGGAGCTCTTTCATTTAATGGTGCGGGCGAAAGGACGTCCGCGTATCCGCTTCGCGGATCCGCACCGGCATCGGCCGCCTGCCGGCGTCCTCGCCAGCTCGCTAAAAACGCTCCGCGTTTTCTTGACGCTCGCTCCTTCGCAGGTTCAAGTCCCCGCGATGGGCCCATAACAAAAAAAGCCCCCATTGCTGGGAGCTCTTTCATTTAATGGTGCGGGCGAAAGGACTTGAACCTTCATGGGGTTGCCCCCATACGGACCTGAACCGTACGCGTCTGCCAATTCCGCCACGCCCGCGTGCAGGAATTAGAATAACGGAGCGTCACCGCGAACGCAAGAACTATTTTTGAAAAAGTTTGCAGGCATTTTCCCAAGCGGCATGCGCGATTGTTTCGGCGTCCTCACCAGTGCGATCGACACGGTCGTTAACCAGCGCGTTTGCCGTAATGGAGATCATTGCGGGCTCGCATTCAAGACCGCGGATGGGCTCCGGAGCCATATACGGGCAATCCGTCTCGAACAAAATTCGATCGAGTGGGGTTGCCGCAAATGCCTCGCGCACGTCTTCGTTGCGCTTAAAGGTGGCCGCACCACCATAGGCGATATAGCAGCCCAGCTCCACAAAGCGCTCCATCGTGGCGCGGTCCTCGCCAAAGCAGTGCAGCACACAACCGACCTGGGGCACGCCCACCTCACGAAGCACGTTGTACGCATCCATATGCGAGGTGCGCTCCCCATCCGAGTCCTCGTGCCGCAGGTGCAACTCCACCGGCACATTGCAGCGCATGGCGACTTCGAGCTGACGTGCCATGCAATCAATCTGCACGCTGTGGGGCGCCGGCGCGATATCGTCGTCATAGTCCATGTGGTAGTCCAGACCGATTTCGCCAATACCGGCGCACAAAGGGTCATCAAGCGCAGCAACAACCTGTGCGTGAACGTCGTCGGTATAGTCCGGCGCGCCATACGGATGCACGCCGGCAAGATACTTGATCTGCGGGATATCCTGCATCGGCAGAATCTCGCGCACGAGCCAGTCGCTATAGTCCGTCACGCTGCGCTTATCGGCAATGGGATCGAAGACCGTCACCAACAGGTCGATGCCTGCCGCCTTGGCACGCACGAGTGTCTCGGGCACATCCTTGCCCCAGAACGAAAGCAGATGCGCATGTGTGTCGGCAAGCGGTGCCAAGGGCACGGGACAAGCAACCGTCTTCTTTTTTTTGGTAAACGTCACGCGTTCGGCATTAAGCGTCATGGGAAAGCTCCCGGGCCAGACGGACAAAGTCGGCAACATCGAGCGTCTCGGCGCGCGTGGTGGGTGCGATACCGCAAGCCTCAAAGGCGGCATCGAGCACGTCCTTGGCAAAGCCGTTGGCGCTCATGGAATTGCGGATGGTCTTGCGACGCTGAGCAAATGCAGCATCAATCACGCGGGCCACAAATTCGCGATCGAGTCCTTCGGGCACCACACCGTCAACACGGTCGATACGCACGACGGCCGAGTCCACGTGTGGCGCCGGCATAAAGCAACGCGGCGGCACCTCAAAGCGACCCGTTACCTGCGCATACAGGCCAAGCTTTGCCGTATAGCCGCCATAGGTCTTGTTGCCCGGCACTGCGGCAATGCGATCGGCAACCTCCTTTTGCACCATGACGACGGCGCGCTTGAGCGCCGGCATCGTCTGGAAAAATTGCAAAATGATCGTCGCCGCCACGTTATAGGGCAAGTTCGCGACAAATACCGTCGGCTCACCGCCCGCAGCCTGCTCAATCTGCTCCGGGCCCACCTTAAGCGCGTCGCCCATGATAAAGCGGAAGTTGGCATAGTCGGCGGCGTGGGCGTCGAGCACCGGTTCGAGCTCAGGATCGGCCTCAATGGACGTAACGCACGCCGCTTCCTGCAGCAACGCAAGTGTCAACGTACCGCAACCCGGACCCACCTCGAGTACGCGCTCGTCACCTGCAAGCTCGGCAAGCTCGCAGATACGCTCGATCACATGATTGTCGATTAGAAAGTTCTGGCCCAGGCGATGCTTGGTCGCAAGGCCAAACTCCTCCAGCAGCTCCCTTGTTGCCGTGGGGTTTGCCAAAGGCGAAGTTGTCATAGTTGCCTCCTTAGCATGATGGCGGCGTCTTGAAACGAAAGGGCATGGACCGTTGCGGCCATGCCCTTACATCTAAACAGCAAATTGCCGATATGGCGCTCGCGCGGTCTCTACGCCAGACGCGGGAACAGCGGATCGCCCTTCTCGACGGGCTGACCACCAGCAAGCAGGCCCCAAGCGCAAATGCCCTTGAGGTCGTCGGTCGCGGCCTCGTTCTCGCAGGACAGGCGGCGCAGGGCCTCGGCAGAGGTCTGAGGCATGAGCGGCATCAGCAGGTGAGCGGCAATGCGGATGGCCTCGAGCAGGTTGTAGATCACAAACGCCAGCTCGTCAGCCTTGGCCTCGTCCTTGGCAAGTGCCCAGGGCTCGGAGTCCTCGATGTAGTGGTTGGCGGCGTGGATGAGCTCCATGACCTCATCCTTGGCTCCGCCGTAATCGAGCACGTCCATCTTGGCCATGTAGCGGTCGACCAGGCCATCGGCGATCTTTGCCAGCGGGTTGTCGAACGCATCGAACGATGCGGGCTTGGCGGGCGCGCAACCGTCAAAGTACTTGCCGCTCATGTTGAGCGAACGCGAGATAAGGTTGCCCCAGCTGTTGGCCAGGTCGGCGTTGTAGACCTGCTCCATGCGATCGAAGCTGATGGCGCCGTCGGTACCGGGAACGACATCGGTCATAAAGTAGTAGCGATAGCCCTCGACGCCCAGCATGTCGATAACATCCTGCGGAGCGATGGCGTTACCGCGGCTCTTGGACATCTTCTCGGCCTTGCCGGTCTCGGCATTGCGCACGGTCAGGAAGCCGTGGGCAAAGACGTGCTCGGGCAGGGCCTCGCCGATGGCCATGAGCATGGCGGGCCAAATGACGCAGTGGAAGCGGATGATGTCCTTACCCACGATGTGGAACTGCGCGGGCCAGCGATAGGCCAGCTCGGCACGCGCCTCGTCGGTGTCGACACCGTAGCCGACGGCCGTCATATAGTTGAGCAGCGCGTCAAACCATACATAGGTCACATGGCCCTCGTCAAACGGAACCTGGATGCCCCAGTCAAAGCTCGTGCGACTCACGGAAAGGTCGTTGAGGCCGCCCTCGACAAAGCTGCGAACCTCGTTCATGCGGAACGCAGGCTCGACAAAGTCGGGGTGCTCGTCATAGAGCTTGAGAAGCTTGTCCTGGAAGGCGGAAAGCTTAAAGAAGTAGGACTCCTCCTGGACGCGCTCAAGCGGACGGTGGCAGTCGGGGCATAGATGCTGGCCGACGCTGCCGTACTCCTCGTCGCCCTTCTGGACCTGCGTATCGGTGAAGTAGGTCTCGTCAGGCACGCAATACCAACCGTCGTAGCTGCCCTTATACAGATAGCCGGACTCCTTCATGCGCTCCCACAGGTACTGCACGGCATGATGCTGGCGCGGCTCGGTGGTGCGGATGAAGTCGTCGTTGGAGATCTCGAGCTTGCTCCAAAGCTCCTTGAAGTGCGGAGCCTGGCTGTCGGTCCACTCCTGCGGCGTCATGCCATGCTTGGCTGCGGCCTCGGCGACCTTCTCGCCGTGCTCGTCCATGCCGGTCAGGAACTTGACGTTATAGCCGGCGGAGCGGCGATAGCGAGCCTGAACGTCGGCGATGATGGTGGAATAAGCCGTGCCCAGGTGCGGATCGGCGTTGACGTAGTAGATGGGCGTCGTGATAAAGAACGAAGGCTTGCTTTGATCCATGGGGTTTGTCCTCCAGAAAAACGTTGCATACAGGGGATGATTCTAGCGCAAGGGCTGGATATCCTCCATCTATTGCATATCGAGCACCATGGCATAGACATCGCGCTTGCGGCGCGAATACTTCTGAGACAGGCGCTTGGCCACCGCAGAGGCGGGCTCCCCCTCCTCGAGCGCGGTGCGGATATCCTCGCGCAGGGCATCGTCGGGATCCGCTACCGCAGCGCCAACCGGCGCGATGCCGGCCTCCTCGTCCTCGCTCGGCGGCGCGATGACCAGCGCAATCTCGCCCTTTACCTCGCCGCGAGCACGCAGCTCCTCGGCAAGCTGGTCAGCGAGCCCGCGCAAGACCTCCTCGTGCAGCTTGGTGAGTTCGCGGCAGACGGCAAGCTCACGCTGGGGAAAGACCTCCGCCACGGCCTCGAGCGTCGCCACGATGCGATGTGGAGACTCGTAGAAGATGAGTGCGCCGGGCACCACGGCAAGGCGCTGCAAACGGCGCACACGGTCGCCGTGCTTTCGGCCCAAAAAGCCCTCGAAGAAAAAATGCTCGCAGGGAATGCCGGACGAAACGAGTGCCGTGACGCAAGCAGAGGGTCCGGGAATAACTTCGACAGGCACATCGGCCTCACGCGCCGCCTCGACCAGCGCCTGGCCGGGATCGGACACGCTCGGCATGCCGGCGTCCGAGGCAAAGGCGAGGGTCTCCCCCGCCAGCAGACGGTCGACCAGGCCGGCAGCGCGGCTAGCGATCACATTCTCGTCGCAACGGACAAGCGGCTTGGAAATACCCAGGTGCATCAGCAGCTTTGACGTCACACGCGTGTCTTCGCAGCAAATGGCATCGGCGGCGGCAAAAGCCTCGCCAACGCGCGGGGACAGGTCGCCTAGGTTGCCGATGGGCGTGCCGACCACATAGAGTTTGCCCGTATGGGCGCTGTTTTGCGTCATATCAACCTATTCAATCATGCCGCGCTCGAGCGTACCGAGCGCCGCGCGGGCGTCCCATGCTGCAATGCGCTTCTCGGTCTTCCACGTTTGGAAGAACCAACCGGCAGCCGGCGCAAACGAAGCCAGCTGGTTGGCGATAAACACGCGCTCGTAGGCATTGCGGCCCTCGGGCGTAACCGACGAGTTAGCAAAGATCGCCGCGCCCGACCATTCGCCCACCAGCACGGGGAACCCAGTCGAAATCGCCTCTTTAAGCTCGCGCTTGTTACGCGAAATCGCCGTCGTCAGCCCGCGGGGGCTCGTGATGTCGAGCGCATACTCGTCGCGGTAATGGTACAGGTGAAGGTCCATGTAGACGTTCTTGTACTTGGCGCCGCGCATAAAATGCTTCCACTCGCTGGGATGCCCCGACGACGAGAAGACGACGATCTTATCCTCGGGCATATACGAACGGACGAGCTCGTAGGCATCGCGATAGAAATTGCGCAGGTAGTGAGCGGGAATGCCATCCGTCATGGTGAAGAGGCTCTTGCGAACGCTCATCTGCGGCGTGTCCAGCAGCTCAATGCCCAGCAGGCTCTCGGCCTCGCCATAGCGATCGGCCAAGCGCTCGAGCACGTCGAGTGCGACATGACGGCCGTTGGTGGACGAATGCCACTCGGCAACAGCCTCCGGCGTGGTGGGCGAATCGTTGGAATCGCCCTGGCCACCGGGCACGGTTGCCAGATCGAGCAGCACGCGGATGTCGTATTTGGCAGCCCACTCAATTGCGCGGTCGATGTAATCGACAACCGATATGTAGGAGGCATCGGACTCCTGTGAGCCAAAGGCATACCAGGGCACCGGCAGACGCACGGCATTGAGACCGATCTGCGCCATGCGACGAAAATCGTCCTCGCTCACAAACGTCTCGTAATGGCGGCGCATGCGCTCGTTATAGGCGGCGGTACCCATGGCCTCCTGTAGCTCGGCCGCGTTGGATGTACCGGTCGCCGCGTACAGCGACGGGGTCACCCAAGGCTCGGGAATAAACCAGCCAGAGAGATTAACGCCGAGTATCCTCTCCATCACTGCCCCCTTCGGATCATGCAGGTCGAACCCGCATCGTATTGCATAGGATAAGTATCGTTTTGAGTATACCCGCGTGTGCGGACAGGCGACCGAACGGTCTGTAAAGTGACGCGAAAGTGGGAGGAATGTCTGGGGCGGGCGGGCTCGGAATGGTGCGACGAGGTGTGTACGCGCGCCGGAGGCAGGCACCGGAAAGTGTGTCCCGTTCTGAGCCCTTATTCTGGGACGCAGTTTCCGCAGAACCCTACATAAAAGAAAAGGACCCCTTTGCAGAGGTCCTAGTCAATTCAAGGTGGCGGGGAAGGGAATCGCGTCCGCGCGCTGCGCGGACGGACCGCTGCGGCGCTTACGCGCCTTGCGAGCTGCGCTGGCAAACGCTTACGCGTTTACTCAGCTCCGCGCCCTCACGGGGTTCGATTCCATGTGGGAGCTGCATAAAAGAAAAGGACCCCTTTGCAGAGGTCCTAGTCAATTCAAGGTGGCGGGGAAGGGAATCGAACCCCTGACACGAGGATTTTCAGTCCTCTGCTCTACCAACTGAGCTACCCAGCCATTTGAGGTGTGCCTTGTTTCAAGGCTTGATTAGTATAACCAAGGACGCGTTCCGGTCAACCGAGAATTTTAAAAAAGTTTTTGAGCACAGCCTCGGTTCTTTAAATCGGCACGTCAGAGGCATCAGCCGGCAGCAAGAAGTTTTTCGCTCAGAGCCGCACGGGCAAACTCACTTGGAGTCATCCCCTCGGCAGCCGCCCGTCGACGAATGGCCTCCTTCATTCCCAGAGGAATCTTGACCGACAGCGTTGCCGTCCCCTCACCTGAGAGTGGGGGCCGTCCATGCACGATCCCACCAACGGTGTGTTCGCCATCCGGAAACTCTCCGCGCTCGTACGACTCGCACCACGCGTCAATCATTTCATCCGTTACAACCTGACCATTAGCGGCCGTATACGTCTTGCCCATCATCGACCCCTTTGCCGAGCCCGTTCAATCTCCTGCCAAAATTTCTTCTGGACTGGAGACAAGGCATGAATGATAAGCCCCCACGGACAAGCTCGACCGCGACAAGCTCCACGCTTCGTCCGTCTGGGAGCCATCCAATCGCAAGCCATCTCAGCGGCTCGCCCTTCGGCTCGCGACGAATGCACTCAGTAACCGCAAGCCAAGCGCTAAGCACCTGCTTTTCCGTCAGGTGCTTTTTAGCGTTGGGATGGATCTCAACATCCATGCATCTTCTCCTCCATCTTACCCAATTTCGTATGACGAAAGTCCGCTGTCGCCAATTCTTAAGCCGGCACGCGTTGGAGAGCAGGGGTCGAAACAATGATTGAAGGACGCTCTAGTACGGCCCAGGCGCCGGGGCAGGAGCACATACGCCAGGGACGTACGTTTTCGTAGCATACGAGGACATAGCCACGTGCATCGATAAAGGCGATATCGATGGGATAGGCCATAAAACACGTATGGACCGAAGAGCAGCGTGGAAACGCCATGACGAGCGGCAAGCCGTTGGCGGCAACCGGATGCCGTCCCAGCATGCCGCGCAGGCGCACGACAAACGACTCCGCCACCACAAACTCCGCCGGCGTCCAACCCAGCCTATTGAGTGCCCGCGCGTAGGCGATGTAGGACGAGACCGCGGTCACATGACCACCCCCGGGCGCCATGGATCGACCGTCACCGCGCGCTCGTGCGACAACGTTGTCGGCGCCCCCAGCGGAACGCCAGCGATGCTGAGAGAAGTCGGCCACGGCTCATAGTGCATGGTGCAGGTGTAGGTCCTAAACGTGCCGGAAAGCGAAAGCAAACCGCCATCCGATGTCGTCGCACCCTGTTCGCTCGAGACCTCGATCAGCAAGTCATAGCCTTCCATGGCATGTTGGATCTGAGCCTGAACGGTCGCGGAAGCATCGATGGAGCTGCCATCGCCCTCCCCGCTCGGCGCCACGGCATGTGCTAGCACGATATCGGGCACCACGCGATCGAAGCGTGCGACCGCACCGGCAAAGACCATGACGTTGTACACGATAAGCGCCAGAACCAGCAGGACGGGCGTGACCACGGCCATCTCGACCGTCGCCTGGGCGCACTCCTCGCACAGGCGCGTGCGGATGCCCATTACGACCCACCGCCCAGGGCACCCGCCAGTGTGGTGACATCGACGGTAAGTGGGATGGAGCCGCCGCCGGGCAGAGGAATCTCCGCAAGCGTGAACACCGTACCGCTGATGGTGCGTTCGACTTGATATTCCAACGCCTCGCAAAGCGCCTTGGGATCGGTCACGCCCAACGGAATACTTCGCAGTTTGTCTTGCGCTTGAGAGAGACCAGCAATGTCAGACCCCGGGCTCTTAATGACGTTGGCGGAATCAGTCAGCACCGGCTTTCGCAGGCGCAAGTCGCACGGTTCCAAACCCAGCGCCGCCACGGACGCCGAAACGGTATCGCCGAGCCACGATGCGATGGAGCCCAACGCGCCGCTGCCCCCTCCTAGGCCTTTAATCATCTCGTCCATAAGTTCGTCGGCCGAACCTTGGATGTCTCCGTATCCCACAAGCAGCCGTCCCCAGACATCCATGACGCCATCGAGTACGCCGGCAACGCCACCCGAGCGTTCCTTCAATGTCGAGAAAAATCGCGAAAGCACGTTGTTTTGCGCCGTCGCCTCATCGGGCGCCAGCACCGCGGCAGAGATGGCACCGCGATCGCCAAGCCTGACTGCCGTGTTAAACGAAGAGTTGAGCTCATCGGGGCTCGAGATGGCACCCGAAACCGCAAAGGCAACCACGCCGTTGCGACCGGGCGGAGCGATACGCGGACGCTCGCCCGAAAGCGCTTTAATGGCCTGGTCAAACGCATTGCTCGCACGGTCGGCCTCATCCTCGGTCTGACGCATGAGCTCAAGCTCTTTGTTCCGACATTTGACGTATTCCTCCAAGGCCTTTTTGAACTCGTCGAAGTGATATTCGAAGCCGTTTTCGATAGAGGTTGAAGGCGCCGCAACAGCACCAAGCGACAAAACGCCAAAATGGCATTTGCTGCATTTATCCTGTCCATCGTAATCGGCAACCGAAGCAAATCCGCTCGGCGTCCCTTTCTTATAGTTAGGGCAGGTCGTCCCGTAATGCAGATACGCCTTGTCATCGTTCACGCTAGTCGGCCACACCGCATCGGTATAGAGTTCCGTCGCCCGAACCTCATCAGAGTTGCGCGGCAGCAGCGGAATATAGGAGGAAACCCTGTCTCCGTTCTCGGTTATATGCGCCCGATCGACCTCCGCGCTCGCATAGGTATAAAACGCCTTACGCGCCGCAGACTCTGCCTTCATCTCGACACTCGAGCCGTGGGGCTTCTCATTTGTCAGACGCCAATGGTAGTAGTCCTTCGCGCGATCAAGGGCAACTTGGGGCTCCCACGTAACGCTCGATGAGTAATGCGGATTTTGAACACCGGAGAGATCCGTTAGGCTTTTCGCACGCTCCCACATGCAAGAACAGCTGCCGACCGAGCCCTTGTCAGACCCACCACAATCCGCCAGCCAAGCACGCTCTTTAGCCTTCGCCGTGTCCTCAGAAGCCTTCCGCAGCTCCTCGGCCGCACACTCTAAATCATCTGATGTGTCTTTAATGGCATCGGTCGAGATCTCGGACCCCTCGAGCGCAGCGAAGTCAGACTCGGATGTCCTGGGCACGGCAAGCGCCGTACCGGTATAGGTCACACTATCGGTATCCTGCGCCGACACCGCCTGCGTGGCACGCGCGGCGATCAGATACGGCAGAGCCGTCTCGATTTTCTGTAAGCCTTCCGATGCGCTTTTGGCAAACTTGTTGCGCGTTTTAATGATCTCGATCCCGGTGTCGACCATATTGCCGGCAACCGGCTCGGCACCCGGGATGAGGATGGCGACCAGGCCCGTCCCGATCGTGGCAAACCCCGCCAGCCCCAGACTCAAGATACTCGCATCAACCACCGTGGCAGCCGTGTGATAGGACGACACCACGTTGGCACCCGCCAGCGCGCCGCTATCAGCCGCCACCTGGGTGTCCCCGGCACGCGACATGCTCCATATCGCCGCGGTCGACGAAAACAACAATGTGAGCACCACTAGGATGACCACGGCAGAAGAAAGCGTGGTATAGGCACCGTCTTCGATAAACAGATCGACACCGGCTCGACCCATAAAGCCGCCTCGCTTGCGATGGCAGCTCGGACGGTGCGTCAAAACGCGTCTAGACCAGAAACGCTTAATCCCATGCAGCAATCCACGAATCATAATCTCCCTCCAGCCATTCGGGACGCGATTGATACGAGACATCGACCTTGAGCTCAACGTAGCCGCCCTCGGCGGTACCACCCATAGCCTGCACAAACGCACCGATCACAGGCAACGGCTTGACCTCGCCGGAA
Source organism: Collinsella sp. AF15-51 (assembly GCF_003462845.1). Classification (NCBI taxonomy): domain Bacteria; kingdom Bacillati; phylum Actinomycetota; class Coriobacteriia; order Coriobacteriales; family Coriobacteriaceae; genus Collinsella; species Collinsella sp. AF15-51. Next base: position 157,946 of record NZ_QRYG01000002.1, read on the forward strand.
ACGGACACGGACGAGGCGCCACCCGCACCGACCCGGCCAAGCTCGATATCCCACGACAACGGCCCGCCGGCATGAAAGATCGAAACGTTGGGCACTGCGGCAAGTCGGCGGCGGGTGAACTCCTTAAGATCGTCGTCCTCCGCCGTCGTCGTGGTCATGAGCCGCGCGGTCTCGGCGGCGGCAGACTCCATGACCGCGCGCGTATAGAGCAGACACACCGGTTGCAGTGCGAGAAGGATGAGCGTCAGAAACGTCGGCAGCAAAAAAGCGGCCTCGACCGTAGACTGCGCCCGGTCCTCGCGCGCGATATCAATACAGCGCGATGTCCTCAGCACCCGCAGCAGCGTCGACAACCGATGTCGAGGTGACGCCGTGAGACGCCGCCCGCTCGACCAGCGCCGCCAAGCGCCCATCGGTGCCAGCACGCCAAAGCCCCGCAATCGCCAGCACGATCGATAACAGCGCCACCGTGACGATGGCGTATTCCACAGTCGCTTGGGCAACCTCCTCACGCAGAACGCCATGCATTTCACGACCCCTCCTTTGAGCTTATTGTTTGCGGGACCAGGCGCACGGCGCGCAGACGACACGAAGCATCGCCAGTATCCGCAGCAACCGTCACCATATCGACCCAGCCGCGTCCGTCACGCACGATGGCGCCCCACACGTTTCCCTTGATGTCGAGATAGCCGCTCAGAGCAAGTTGCGCCGTGGGTACCTCGCGATAGGAACGCAGCATATCCGCCGCCGCTTCGGTCATCGGTCGGTCCTCGGACCATGCAAGCCGGACCACAATCGCGTTGCCCCCAGGCGAATCCGTCGCAGTGCCAGACCGCTTGTCGAGCGTCCGCAGAAAGGTTTGCGCCGTGACAGCGACATCCGAATCGTCCGCATCTCGCATCTCATCTTTTTGAGACGCCACCGCCGAATCTGAGCCCAAATCGGAGGCGGTCCCAGGACGCTGCTGCCGCGCGGCGTTAAGCCCCCAAAGCACCGCCGCTATCGCCACGGTCAGGCAAGCAAGCACCAGCAGCACCCCGACGGGGCGCTCGCCCTCTACAGGCTGTTGATGCCCTCGCTGATAGCGTTCCATAGATCTTGGACCTTGCCCTTAAATGCGACGATGGCGATAATCGCGATCACCACGAGCACGCCGACCAAGATGGCATACTCGGTGGTACCCTGCGCACTCTCCTCCTGCAATAGTTCCTTGGCGCGCTGACGAACATGTGCCGCCCGGCAAAACGCCCAGCCCTGCACCTTGCCAGCAGTGTCAGTCATCGTGTTCATGTATTCCTCCCTACATCATCCCGCCTGCTCCCAGCAGCGGGCCCAATATGGACAGAAGCAACGCCGGCAAGATGAGCGTGCCGGTGGGAATCAGCAGCTTGACGGGCGCACGCTCGATCTCGCGCTCGACCGCGGCGCGATGAGCCGCACGGATCTCGCGACTTTGAGCGGCCAGCGTCTCGGCAAGTGGGGCACCCAGGGCGAGCGCCTGCCCCACCGTGATGGCAAAGGTCTCGAGCGCTCGCACGTCCAGGTCGCGCGCGGCGGCCAACAACTCGTCCTCACGCGTGCCCACGCCCACCTGCCACGCCATGCAGGCGCGCTCAAGGCGAAGAGCCAGCACTGACCGGCGGTTGGCGCAGAAAATCTCAAGCGCCGCATCAAACGAAAGACCGGCCGAAAGACCCAAGCGCACAACATCAATCATCTCGGAAACTTCGCCGAGCGACACTCGCGCCGGGCCGCCCGCTCCAACCGCGCCCTTCACTCGCGCGGTCAGAGCATCGACCACCGAGCGACCCGCGGCAGCGACCAGCACCGCCTCGCGCTTGCAGGCCCCTGCGATCTTGCGTGCATCCGCCCGATCCAAACCCGTCGCGACAAATACACTCAGGGCGCACAGGCAAGCCGCAACTGCAACCGGGGAGCTCATAGCTCCACCCGCATAATGCGCCGGATAACCACCAGGGCAACGGCGTTGAGGGCAAGACCCAACACCACAGCGCCCGCGCCGGCGGGCGTCGCAAGACCGCGACGAAAATCTGCCGAAAGCAGCGCCAACACCGCGCACATGCCCGCCGGCATCGCCGCGACCATATGCGCAGACATGCGAGCCTGCGACGTCTTAACATCCAGGCGGCGCTTGAGCTCGATGCGCTCCCCCACCATGCTCGACGCCTCGGACAGTAAGTCGGCAAGCGGAGCGCCGGTGCGCTGAGACACCTTAAGCGCCAAGGTCACAAGCGAAAGACCGGGGGCGTCGATACGCACGAGCAAGTCATCGAGCGCGTCGGTCGCCGAGATGCCGCAATCGATCGCCGCCGCCACCCGCAAAAACTCGGTATGCACTGGCTCTTGCGCATGAGCGCCCACAAAGCGCATGCCCTGGGCCAGCGAATGTCCCGAGGCAAGCGACATGGAAAGTGCGGTAAACGCCTCGGGCATTGCCTCTTCTGCATCGTGTTGCTCGCGCCGGCTCTCAAAGCCATCCCAAGCGGCACCAACGGCAAACGGAGCAACAAGTCCCGAGGCAAATCCGAGGGGCGATAACGACACCATCGTTAGTAAAACGCAGCAGACACCGCTCGATAGCAGCAGAAACGCCAAACGTCCCGAAGCATCTTCGATCACGAGGCCAAGGCGATGCGCCGGAGCCAGCGATGCCCACGAACGGGCGATCTTTTTCAGCAGATCGTTTTCCACCAGCTCACGCGGCAGCTTCTCTGCCACCGTCTCGAGCGCCTGACGTGCCAGCTCCGCCGGCGGTACCTGCGGCACACGAGGTTCCACTCCGCACGCCGTCGCGACAGAAAGCCCTGCCAAGCCCCCTACGACGAGGGGCACAGTGATCTCCATTCGTCCACCTCCTCTTGTGTGAGCGTCCCCGACCGCAGGCCTTCTGCGATAAACGGCGGCTCGCGGTCAAGCGTCCAGGTGCGCTCGGCGGCATCGAACGTCACATAGCGCTCGAGCTCTACGCCACCCGATGCGGCGCGTCGCACCCCCGAATACGAGGAGACGAAACGCCTGCCATCGGCGTGGCGCTCGGACATCACGATGCCGTCGAGCGCCATGGCAATCTGCTCCTCGATGAGCTCGCTCGGCAGATCGATGCCATAACGTGCAAGCAACGTCAGACGCACCACGGTCTCCTGTTCTGAACCCGCATGAAGTGTGGTGAGCGACCCGTCGTGGCCCGTGTTCATGGCCTGCAACATGTCGCAGCACTCGGCACCGCGCACCTCGCCCACCACGATGCGGTCGGGGCGCATGCGTAGGGCATTAGTTACCAGGTCGCGGATCGTCACCGCGCCCTCGCCCTCAATTGAAGCCTCGCGCGCCTCTAAGCGCACCACGTGCGGATGATGCGCAAACTTGAGCTCGGCAGAGTCCTCGATCGTCACGATGCGCTCGCCGGTGGAAATCTCACATGACAACGCGTTGAGCAGGGTGGTCTTACCAGATCCCGTGCCTCCCGCAACCGCCAGGTCCTGTCGCAGCGACACCGCACACGACAGCAGCTGCGCATACCAAAGCGGCAGCGATCCCAACCCCACGAGCTCGTCCAGCGAGCAGATACGGTCCGAGAACTTTCGGATGGTGAGAATCGGTCCGTCAATCGCCACAGGCGGAATCACCGCGTTGACGCGATAGCCCGTTTTGAGGCGGGCGTTGACGATGGGGCTGCGCTCGTCGATACGGCGGCCAAGTGGCGAGATAATGCGGTCGATAAGCACACGGATCTGCTCATCATCCTCAAACGCATGCTCGATGGGGTACAAGACGCCGCCGCGTTCAAAGAAAGCCGAGCGGCAGCCGTTGATCATGATCTCGGTAACGGTGTCGTCCTCGATGAGCGGCTGCAACGGCCCCAAGCCCACCACGTCATCCAAGATCTCGTCGATGATGGTCTCGCGCTCGGGCGTCGCGAGATCGGTCGACTCCTCAACATTGAGCGCCGCCTCCACCGCAGGACGCAATTCCAAGCGGGCAAGTGCCGGGTCGATATAGGCGCTGATACGCGCCACTTCGTCGTAACCCATGCGGTCCATCACGGCGCGCTTGGTGCGTCGTTTCACCGCGCGGCGACGCCCCGCATCTACAGGCGCTGCCGCCGCTGCAGCGCCGGCAGCCTTAATCCTCGTTTGCAGGCTCATCGCTGATCACCCTCGCGCGACCAGGGAAGGCGGATACGCGGGCGTTCGGTACGCGTTGCACGGTCGGCGACCATATCGCTCCAAGGGCCGACGGCGCACCCCAGTTCCACGAGCATCTCGCGCGTGGCCTCGCGCATGCTAGTCGCAAAAGCGCTGGTCTGCCCCACCGCCTCGTCAGCGCGCCCAAACGCCATGAGCGCGGCGAGATCCTGCCCGCCATCGGCGATACGAATCTTGGAGCTCAACGCACAGGCAATCTCAAAGCGCATGGCGACGTCCTCGTCTGCCCCGCGCGCACCGAACCGGTTGAACACGGCGCTCATGCGCGTGCGCGGCACACCTACTCGACTTGCCAGTTCGATGACGCGCGACGCCGATGTCGCGGACGACACCGCCGCATCGCCAACGACCAGGCAACGGTCGCTCGCCGCCACCGCAGCCGCCACGGCGTCGCCCCAAAAGACCGAAGTATCGATAAAGACCACGTCGGATTCGCGACGCAGAACATCAAGCAGTAGCTCCACCGGACGCGCCATGAGCTCGGCTTGCTCGGGCGCCGCGACGGGACCCCAGAGCGTAACGCCCGGCGCCACGCGCATCGATGTGGCTACGATATCCGGCTCGGTGAGCGTGCCCGCCGCCGACGGCTCGATAAGTGCCGCCATATCGCGCGGAGCATCGACGCCTAACAAGTCGTAAAGGTTTCCAAACATCAGGTCCAGGTCGAGCACGGCGGCACGCAAGCCCAACAGCGACGATGTGTGTGCCATGGCGGCAACGATCGTCGACTTGCCGCAACCGCCCGAACCCGAAATAGCGCAGATGACCGGAGCTCGATGCGGCGGAGCGGCAGCGTCTGCCGGCGGCATCGGAGGCGGCGGGGCGGGCGTCGGTGGCAGCGCACCCGTCTCCCCCGCCGCAACCACACGCTGCGTCCAAGCCGGCATGGCAGCTTGTTCGGTCTGCGAGGCAGGCTCGTTCTGTACAATCTGCTCATGCTGCATCAGCGACAACTCGCCGCACCCGGCAAAGCCCTCAACTTCGTCGAGTTCATCCGCCAGATTCACGCCGTGCACGTATCCCATATCTACAGCCGGGGAGTCGCCAGCATGCTGCGCCGGCCCTCCAGCGTCATCGTCTACAAGGGGGTTCCGGGGGCGCCGACCATGCTCGGCTTCCGCTTTTCCATAATCATCAACACGCGGGCCTCTTGTAGCGCGAGGCGCCCCGGGTTCCCTATCAACAAAAGCATCGGGCTCAATCGTCATGCGCCGATCGGAATCAACCGCTCCCTCGCCCGCACGCCCGTTGCCGCATATACTGTGTGCAGCGATGACCTCGGTCGCCCCCGCGCGAAACAGCCCCTCGATATCCGACGGATCGAGCGCTTCTATCAACACGACCACGCGACTCACGCGGCCTTCGGCCGTCAGGCGCGCAACAGTCTTGCGCACATCTTCAGTATCAAACAGAGACGCCGCGATGATGGCAGCCCCGCGGCGCGACGGAAACGCCCGCGCCATGGAAACCAGCCCGTCCAGGTCACCCACGCGAAGCACCTGTGCACCCACATCACGGCCCTCGACTTCCCGCTGCAACAGCCCGTAATCGCCGCACGCGCAGCACGCAAGCCAGATCGCCTTCATCACTCGTCGCCTCCGCTCTTTTTGCCGCGCGCCGTGGCGGGAATCGTCAAGCTGACCGTTCCCTTGCCCGAGGCTCCCAGCAGTTCCTTGACGTCTTCGGGGTCAGCCGCCAGCGTCACCCATTCGATCTTGCCCTCGCGCGTGGCACCGGAATCCTCACTGGTATCGATCACGTACGCGCCGCACAGCCGATCGGTCACGCCGTCTTTTTGCACATACACATCCACGTAGCTGCCCACGCCCGTAGCACCGCCGACCGAGTGCTCGGCATCGACCGCCACCGAAACGGCGACCTTGCCCTTAGGCACCTCGAGCTTGCGGCTCTCGACCTTGGTGTAGACATTGCAGATCACGGCGTTTTTGGGAATACGCGAAGTCGTCACGTCGCCGCGCACCTGGCGCAGCTCGGTCGCCGCGTCACGCGGCAGCAGACTCGTCAGCCACTCCTGGGTTATGACATTGGTCTCATCGAGGGTCTCGCCCACATCGATATCGCGCGCCGCGACGCATACCTCGACGCGATCGCCACCGTACTTGGCCAAGGTCTCAGCCTGGACCTGTTCGGCTTGTGAGCGGATCGATGAGCCGTAAACCATGCAGAGCAGAGCAGCGAGCACGCCCGCGACCAGACTGATGGCGATGCGCTTGCTCTTGTTCACGGCCGCTCCTCTCATGGCAGTGCCGGGCGAATGCCCGTACCACCATTGTCTGGGCGGTCAGAGTGCAAAGCGGCGCAATCGCAATCTTGGTTTTCGATGTCAAACCAATCGCTGACCAAAAGCTGACCAGCCCGTCAAGCTCGTGGCAAGGTTTTGGTCAGCACGTCAGCAAACTGCATGTTTCGAGGCTTTTCCGCAGCAAAAAGCCGTCTCCCGAACAGTTGGGAAACGGCTGTCATAGGAAAAATCAATTACAGATGGACATCGGGATCGAGCATTTGAGCACTCACGCGCATGGATAACGCCAGGTTTTGGAACGTTTCCAGACGCAGGCTATCGATCTGCCCGGCGTCCTCGGCCTCGCGAACGGCGCAACCCGGCTCATGGGTATGCGTGCAATCGCCAAACCGGCACGCGCGCGATGCCTCGACAATCTCGGGGAAGGCGCGGGCCAGTCCCCGCTCGTGACCCACGAGCGGTAGGCTGCGCAGGCCCGGGGCATCGGCGATCACGCCGGCGTCGCCCGGCAGCGTCACCATCACGCGCGCGACGGTAGTGTGACGGCCCTGGTCGTCGCGTTCGCGCACACCGCCGGTCGCCAACGTATCGTGGCCCAGCAGCGCATTGAGCAGCGTCGACTTGCCGGCACCCGACTCGCCCAGAATCATGGCGCAGCTCCCGGCAGGCACGCAGGCACGGACCTCGTCCAGGCCGCGGCCCTCGGCAGAAGACGTCACGATCACGCGCACGTCCGGACCCACCAGACGACGCACGCGGTCCAGATCGCGCTCGAGCTCCTCGGCATCGCAGCGGTCAGCTTTGGTGAGCACCACCACCGGTTCGGCATCGCAGTCGAGCGCCAACACCAGCGAGCGCGCCACGCGGTCGAGCAGCACCCCACCGGGACCGAGCGCCTGCACGATTAGCACGCTATCCACGTTGGAGCAGAGCACCTGGCGCTCTCCGCGGGCACGGCCGCGCCAACGCTCAAAGCTCGTACGGCGCGGCAGCACGCACTCAATCACGCCCATATCGTGCCCGGGAGCGCGGCGCACCGCCACACGATCGCCCACGGCAGGCAGCAGGACCTCGTCCCCACCGCGCGACTTGGCAAATCCCACGGCATGCTCGGCGCGGAAGGTATCGTCGGCAGTCGCCACCAGCGGAAACCCACGATCCAAGCGCACCACGGCGCCAAGCTGCATCTGCTCGGGCTCCTCGGCATGTGCGCAGAAATCATCAAAGGCAGCCTGCTGAGCTTCATCGACCGGCAGGTCATCAAACGCCGGAACATCCTGCAGCGCGTCAAGCCCCGGTACACTCGCCAGCAACTCCTCAGCAGATGCAGGGGGTTCGGTCGCGAGCTTCCGACGACGATCACGCTTAGCCCGCGCCCCCGTCGTCTTTTTCTTCGCCTTAGCCTTAGCCTTGCCCACAAGCGCCTCCCAGCACCATAAATCACAACTGAGCAGGTATTTTCCCACAAAAAAGAGTCGGCCGAGCAAATGCTCGACCGACTCACACACTTTCCCTCAGCCCTTTATCATCCGCGCGGGAGAAAAGCCAGTAAGGATACCGTAGGGCCCACCCTGGGAGCGTTTTCTTCTGAGCGATCCCGCAGCGCGAAGCGCGAGGACCAGCGAAGAAGAAAACACGCAGGGGCGGGCCCGGACAGGTTAACTTACTCCTTCTCGACCGCGCGCATGATCGCCTTGTAGATCTCCATCAGCGGGATGATCAGGAAGGCCAGGCCCAGGGCAGCGACAACGCCCTTGAGCTCAAGCGTCACGGGGCCAAAGAACATCTCGGCAAGCGTCGGCTGCACGGTCACGATCACCGTCAGCACCAGTGCCAGCGCGGCGGAAGCCCACAGCCACTTGTTCTGCTTCTTCATGGTGAACAGCGACGCACGACGGCTGCGCATATTGAAGCAGTGGAAAATCTCGACCATGTTGAGCGTGATGAACGCCATCATCACGCCTTCCTCGTCGGCATTGCCGGCGATCATATCGGCGATGTGGATGTAGCCCATGTCAAAGTACACGCCCACAAAGAAGCTCGCCAGCACCAGCGCGGTGATGATTAGGCCCTGGACCACGCAGTCCAGACCCATATGTCCGGCAAAGACACCGTCCTTGGCGTTGCGCGGCTTGCGCTTCATGATGTCGCCCTCGGCATCCTCCATGCCCAGCGCAAGCGCGGGGAAGCAGTCGGTGACCAGGTTCACCCACAGCAGCTGCACCGGCTGGAAGATGGTAAAGCCGATGAGCGTGGCGATAAACACCGAGAACACCTCGGCAAGGTTGGCCGAAAGCAGGAACTGGATGACCTTGCGGATGTTGTCGTAGATGCGACGACCCTCTTCGCAGGCGCCGATGATGGTAGCGAAGTTGTCATCGGCAAGTACCATGTCGGCGACGTTCTTGGTGACGTCGGTACCGGTGATGCCCATACCAACGCCAATGTCGGCGCGCTTGATGGACGGGGCGTCGTTGACGCCATCGCCCGTCATGGCCACGATCTGGTCGCGCGACTTCCAAGCCTCGACGATGCGTGTCTTGTGCTCGGGCTGGACGCGGGCGTACACGCCGTAGTCCTCGATGTGCGCGTCGAGTTCCTCGTCGCTCATGCGATCGAGGTCGGCACCGGTGATGGCCTGGCTGCGATCGGCGACGATGCCCAGCTGCTTGGCGATGGCCACGGCGGTGTCGATGTGGTCGCCCGTGATCATGACGGTGCGGATACCGGCGTCGTGCGCCTCGTGGATAGCGTCGGCCACCTCGGGACGGACCGGGTCGATCATGCCGGACAGGCCACAGAAGACCAGGTCATGCTCGAGCGCAGCGGGGCTGCAGTCGTCGGGAACCTCGGTGTAGGTGCGGCTTGCCAGCGCCAGTACGCGCAGGGCCTCGTCGGCCATGGCCTTGTTGGCCGCCACGAGCTCGGCGCGGCGCTCCTCGGTCAGGGGGACGACCTTATCGCCCTCGTAGATATGGGTACACAGGCCGATCACCACGTCGGGCGCACCCTTGGTGTACTGCTCGTACTCGCCATCCAGGGTCTCGACGACCACGGACATCATCTTGCGGCCCGAGTCAAACGGGGCCTCGCCCACGCGCGGATGCTCGGCAGTCAGGCCAGTGAGGCCCGCCTTGCCGGCGTCGTTGACGAGCGCGCACTCAGTCGGCTCGCCCACGGCCTCGCCCAGCTCCTCGTCCCACTGAGCATCGGAGCACAGCGCCATGCCGGCCAGGAACTTCTCCTTGGGCGCAGCGAGCTCGTGCTTGACGACGGTCATCTTGTTTTGGGTAAGGGTACCGGTCTTGTCGGAGCAGATGGTCTGCGTGCAGCCGAGAGTCTCGACGGCAGAGAGCTTGCGGATGATTGCCTGGCGCTTAGCCATCTTGGTCACGCCAAGCGATAGCACGATGGTCACGACGGCGACCAGGCCCTCGGGGATGGCAGCGACGGCGAGCGAGACGGCGACCATAAAGGTATCGAGCAGGGCGGTCGGGTCGGTAAGAACGTTGCCCACGCCGTGGCGGATGATATCAACGCCAAAGATGACGACGCAGATGACGATAACCATAATGGTAAGGATGCGGCTGAGCTCGGCGAGCTTCACTTGCAACGGCGTGAGCTCTTCCTTGGCCTCGGCCAGGGCGCCGGCGATCTTGCCCATCTCGGTGTTCATGCCGGTGCCGACCACGACGGCGCGACCACGGCCGTACACGACGGTGGAGCCCATATAGCACATGTTCTTACGGTCGCCGAGCGGCACGTCATCGGTGCCCGCAGCGAGCTCGATCACGTTGGCGTGCTTCTCTACGGGCACGGACTCGCCGGTGAGCGCGGCCTCTTCGATCTTCATCGTGGCGCTCTCGAGCACGCGGCAGTCGGCCGGGACGGAGTCGCCCGCCTCGAGCATGATCACGTCGCCGGGCACGAGCTCGGCGCTCGGCAGGTGCACGAGCTTGCCGTCGCGCAGCACCTTGGACTGCGCCGCACTCATCTCCTGCAGGGCCTCGAGGGCCTCCTCGCTCTTGGCTTCCTGGACCACGCCCAGCACCGAGTTGACGATAACGACGAACATGATGATGGCAACATCGGCAAAGTCGGGCTCGCCCTTGACCATGCCCGTGAGCGCACTGATGACGGCGGCAACGATCAGCATGATGACCATGGGGTCGGCCATCTGCTCAAAGAAACGCTTCCACAGCGGTGTCTTCTCGGCTTCCTCGAGCTTGTTAGGGCCTGTCTTGGCGAGGCGCGAAGACGCCTCGTCGTTGCTCAGGCCGAGGTTCTCATCGACACCTTGGTCGCTGAGCACCTCCGCCGCGGCGGACAGGTATTCCTTTTGCATATAGAGTCCCCTCCTGGGATTCGGGCCACTCAGCAGATTGATGCCCGATCATAATTCCCAGGAGAAGGGCAAGGGCTCATCAAGGCTGCCGTGCTGAGCGGCAGTTGATAGTGGAGCTATGGTACCCCAAAGCGACGCGTCTAGCCAAAACAATCGGTTTGGAAATATGGTCCGCACGCAACGGTGCAGACCGTGTGATGCTCAACATTGGTAAAACGTTTTTTCTTCGGCACATCGCCAAACTGACATATCTCCCAGATAGCAGCGGTTGGAGTGGTTGGTAAAGATTTTTCATATACCGTTTTTCCCGCAAAAAATGAACTTCCATTTCGGCATACGGTCGATTTTTTGGGGTATTCGGTCGGCATTTCGTTATAATCATCTCGGTTTTATTTCTTATGGTTTATCTATCAGCGCAAGACGATGTCAGATGGAGGTCTGAATGTACAAGCGCACTAAGATTGTATGCACCATGGGTCCCGCCTGCGATAGCGACGAGACCATCCGCGAGATGATCAAGGCGGGCATGAACGTCGCCCGTTTTAACTTCTCGCACGGCTCCTACGACGAGCACCACGGTCGCATCGAGCGCGTCCGCCGTATTTCCAAGGAGCTCGGTCTGCCTGTCGGCATCCTGCTCGACACCAAGGGCCCCGAGGTCCGCACCGGCCTTCTGGTCGACGGCAAGAAGGTTGCCGTCAAGACCGGCGATAAGATCGTCGTCACCGCTCAGCCCACGTCCGAGGATTTCCACGGCACCGCTGAGCACATCTCCCTCGACTACCTGGCTCTGCCTTCCGAGGTCGAGAAGGGCTCCCTCATCCTGATCGATGACGGCCTGGTTGCCCTCGAGGTCGAGTCCGTCAGCGGCCAGGACATGACCTGCGTCGTTAAGAACGACGGCCTGATCGGCGAGCGCAAGGGCGTCAACATGCCCAACGTCAACATCTCGCTGCCCGCCATCACCGAGCGCGATCGTCAGGACATCCTCTTTGGCCTGACCGAGAACATCGACTACATCGCCGCTTCCTTCATCCGTGACGGCGAGTCCGTCCGCGGCATCCGCAAGCTTTGCCGCGAGAACGGTGGCGAGCACGTGACGATCTTCCCGAAGATCGAGTGCGCCCTGGGCGTCGAGAACTTCGACGAGATCCTCGAGGCTTCCGACGGCATCATGGTCGCCCGTGGCGACCTGGGTATCGAGATCAAGCCCGAGCTCGTTCCGCACATCCAGAAGGAGATCATCGCCAAGTGCAACGCGGCCTACAAGCCCGTTATCACCGCTACGCAGATGCTCGACTCCATGCAGCAGAACCCGCGCCCGACGCGCGCCGAGGTTGCCGACGTTGCTAACGCCATCTACGACGGCACCGACGCCGTTATGCTCTCTGGCGAGTCCGCTGCCGGTAAGTACCCGGTCGAGGCCGTTAAGATGCAGGCCAGCATTGCTCTCGAGACCGAGAAGTACCTCCCGGCCCACGCTCCGCTCGAGGTTCCGGCCGACGCTCACGGCACCCGCGTCGTCAACAACGTTGTGGGTATGTCCGCTGTGAACATGGCCACCACCGTTGGCGCCAAGTGCATCACCGTGCCGACGACCACCGGTCGTACCGCACGCCTGATCTCGCACTTCCGTCCCAACATGCCGATCTGCGCGTTCTCCCGCCACGAGTGGGCCGTCCAGCAGATGATCATGTACTGGGGCGTTATCCCGCACCAGGCCGAGATTACCCAGGGCACCGTCAACGGCACGATCGTCAAGGCGATCGAGACCGCTAAGGAGCTCGGCTACGTCGAGGCCGGCGATCTGACCGTCGCTACCGCCGGCGATCCCCGCATGAGTGTTCAGCTCGAGGACAAGGTCTCCTCGACCAACGTCGCTTACGTCGCTCAGGTGCGCTAAATCGCACTTGCAAGCACGCTTGCATTGCAAAAGGGCCCGGAAGGCTTTGCCTTCCGGGCCCTTTTTAGACCTTCTTCGTATGCCGCATCATCGATTTGTGTTCAGTCGCAAGCCTCTCCGATGCCGAGCGCACCACCGAAGACGCCCTGCGACGGGAGCCGTTGGTCAATTGGAATGAACTGTTCACCGTTAAGCCGGCCGGCTAGCAGCTAGCGATCAGGGGGACTGCGGGAACGTCAGAAGCAGCAACGCGAGCCGCAAATCCCGCCTCGGTCAGCTCGATGACCTCGGTAAACGTTGCATCGAAAAACTCCTCGGTTAGCAGGCGATACGGCGGATGATCGGGCTCGCCGGGGTTTTCGCGTACAATCTCGTGCATGACGCCGATAGTCTTGAGCACATATTCTTTATGGATGGGATACTGCCCAAAACGCGTCGCAGCGGTATAGAGGCGATCGGTCGCACGCGGAATGGAAACGATGCCCAGCGTCTTGCCAAACCAGTCAAAATCGCCCTGCTTTTTAATGCGGAATTCCTCGCACGGCTTGCCGCCGTGTGCTTCCAGATACTGGTTCACACGCGTGTTCCATACCGTGTCGGCCACCAGATGCGACCAGACGCCCAGCGTTAAATCGAGCAGCGACTGCGCCACATCTTCGGACGCAAGCGAGAACTCACAGGCGCCGGGACCGACAACCGGCTCGGCATCCCTGTAGCGCTGAGGATAGTGCACGCGGTTCAGTCGCTCGCGCTCCTCGACAATCGAGGTAGCCTCAGCAGGTTCGCCCGCGGGTGCGCCTTTAAGCAGCGGCGCCACATAGGTATCCCAGAACTCGTGCTCGCGCGGCTTAGGGATAGGCTCGGGCTTTGCAAAGTGCGTAATGCGATACGGAATGGGATCGGCGATGCCAGGGACCATATAGCCCACGAAGATATCCGGAACCACGCAGCCAAACAAAAAGGCATTGCGGTCGCGCACGCTATCGGCAAGCACGCTAGCACGTGCCAGCAAGCGCTCCGTTTGAGCGATATGAATGTTCCAACTTGGCATAGCCACCCCCATAAAACCTGGTTAACTATACCATCACGGCAGAGTCGCACAGGCGGCCATACATACCCTACGCAGCAACTATTCCGCAGCACCGCTTTCGGTTCCATACGACGGCACGGGCGCCTCGACCACATGGTGATATCGATCGATATAGATGGCACGGGCCTCCAGGCGGCGCACCAAATCTTGATGGTGCGTACTCATCAAAACCGTCTTACCGGCAGCAACGTAGGCCAGCAAAAAGTTGACTACGATGTCGCACGAGTCCTCATCGAGCCCGTTGGTGGGCTCATCGAGCACTAGGATATCGGGGTTCATCGACACCACCGCAGCCAGCGCAACGCGCTTCTTTTGCCCGCCCGAAAGCTGACAGGGCGAGGCATCGACCAGATCGGCAACCTGGAACAGCTCCACGGCATCGCGGACGCGGCGCTCGAGCTCGTCTGTCGGCAGCCCCATCTGCGCGGGGCCAAAAGCAACTTCCTCGCCCACCGTAGCGCAGAACAGCTGGGCGTCGGCATTCTGGAACACAAAGCCCACGCGCTGATGGAACCGCTGAGCGGCTGCGGAATCCTTGAGATATGCCGCATCGATCACGTGCCCGTCAAACAGGCACGCACCCGCGTCCGCTAGTTCAAGACCGTTGATAAGGCGCATAATCGTCGTCTTACCGCAGCCGTTGGGACCGAGTAGGGCAACGAGTTCACCACGATCGACCTGCAGCGACACACCATCGACAACCGTATGCCCCGCATAGGAGAACACCACGTCGCGAAACTCGATGAGCGGCACGCTCTTGGCGCCAGTAGCACCGCTCGCGCCCATCACGCCATTCGTATCGTTTGCCAAAACGTCGCCCTTCCCTATCCACATCGACGGCTCGGCCGCCCGCGCTACAGCACCACGCACAACACGGCGAGCAGCACCACGACGGCCGCATAAACCGCATCGCGCCAGCCAAAGCCGCTCCGCCCGGGCGCCGGGTACGCACCGGCAAAGCCGCGGCAGAGCATAGCCTCGTCCATCGTGTGGCTGCACTCCATCGCCTTGATAAAGGTCATGCCCATGATACCCGCCAGCGAGTCGGTGCGCGAAAATCCCTCAGGCGCACGGCCAACGCTGCGCAGCATGACCGATTCGCACAGATCGTGCGCCGTGCGTCCCAGCACCTCGATATGCTTGAGTGCCATATCAAAGGTAAAGATGACCTCGTCGGGCAGGCGCAGCATCTTAAGCGCCGCCGACATGCGACTCCAGGTGAGCGTCCACGAAACGCCCAGCACCAGCGACACGTTAATGAACGTCTTGAGTGCAATCTTGAGCATGGCGCCCGTGGCGGAAGCACCCAGCAGCAGGGCAGGCAGCGCCAAAACCACGGCAAACCCCGCGGCAGCCAACGCCGGCACAAAGGTAGCGCGCAGCCCGCGTACAGGGCGCACCGCGACCAGCACCAACGCGGTCGCCGCCATTAGCATCAGGTATAGCGGGCTCTGCGTCAGGCACACGCACAAGACGTAAACGAACATCCCTACCAGGCGCACCGGAGCCGAAACGCAAGAAAGGGCGCGGTCGACCATCGACCCGCCCTCGTGCGCGCCTCCACCCAGGCGAACCCGCTCAAGCAGGCTCGCCAGATGCAGGACATTCTTTTGCATCACACGATGCCGAGCCTCCGCGGGCTCGTAACGCTCCTCGGCCGCAAGCCAACTAGGCAGCTCGGCTATTGCCATGAGCACCGCTTTCCTTAACCGTCAGCGAAACCAGTCGGAACGCGATGGTGAGCACCGCCACGCCAATCACGCCCGAAAGAATATACATCGCGGCCTGGCCGGCAAAGCCAAGGCCTTGCTCCTCGGAATAGGCCTGCAGATAATCGCCCGTGGGCAGGGCATCGGCAAAGGTCGGGGTATCGAGGCCGACCGAAGCCTGCAGGCTGTCGTCGCCAGCCTCCTGAACGGCGGTCGCGGCGCCCTCGGCGTCCCACTCGCCCCATGCGTCACCTGTGGCCAACAGGCCCAGCGGCGTGGCCACGACAAGCACGGCGACCAGAATGAGCGTGGGAATCAGGGAAGTCTTCTTGGCGGTACCATCGGCGGCAAGCTGGCCATCGGCGGCTTCGGGGCCGACGATAATGCTCGGCGCCGTCTTCTTAATGAAGCCGTAGATGGCGGCCGTCGCCACGCCCTCGATCACGCCGGCAACCAGCATATGCGGGATCAACATGGCCGGAATAGCCACGGACAGCGGGAAGGGGCAGTACAGAGGGGCGCCCGAAGCGTTGGTGAAGAGCATCGGCTGAATACCAAACTCGATTGCCGCGCACAGGGCCGCCAGGCACAGGCCGACCCAACCGCTCACGATGGCAGAAACCGAGGTGCCCCAGCTCTTGTCGTGCAGACGGCTGTTGAGCGCACGGAACACGATAGCAGCGACAAACGGCAGCACAAAGGCCATGTTAAAGCAGTTGGCGCCAAACGACAGAACGCCGCCGTCGCCAAACAGCAGCGCCTGCAGCGCCAGCGCGACCGAGACAGCGATAGCCGCGGCCTCGGGGCCCAGCAGCAGCGCGATGAGTGCGCCGCCGACGGCGTGACCAGTGGTGCCGCCGGGCAGCGGCACGTTGAACATCATGAGCAAGAAGGAGAATGCGGCGCAGATGCCCAGGAACGCCATATGCTCGCGATCGAGCGTGGCGCGCACCTTTTTGATGCAGTGAACCCATACGGGCACCATCGCCACCGCCATAACGGCATCGGTCTGCGGGGACAAATAATTATCTGGAATGTGCATAGCGCCTCCCGGTTGTCGGCGCACGGAATTGCAGCGCCGCTTGAATAACCTTGCCAGTGTTACGTATTGTTAGATTCGTAACACGCCGCCGGGTATCATAGCAAAACGGCACACTGCCAACAAAGCAGTGCGCCGTTTTGTAATACATTCGTCACAGACGCAAGCGGTCCTAGCCGCGGACCTCGCCGTTTACGCCCTTGCACACCTTGGTGACGATCTTCTGGTGCGCCTTCTCGACCTCTTCGCTAGTAAGCGTGTGGTCGTCCGAGCGATACGTGAGCGCAAAGGCCATGGACTTCTTGCCCTTGCCGATACGAACCGGATCGCGGTAGACATCGAACAGGCGCACGCCCTCGAGCAGCTTGCCGCCGGCGCTGGTAATACGGCGCTCAAGATCCTCGCAGGTCACGGCATTGTCGACCACAATGGCAAGGTCGTGCTCAACGGCCGGGTACTGCGAGAACTCGCGGTAGTTCTCCTGGTTGCGGGCGCCCTTGATCAGCTTGTCCAGGTCAAGCTCAAAGGCAACGACAACCTCGTCGATGCCGCAGGCCTCGCGCGCCTCGGGGTGGATCTCGCCGACCCAACCCAGCACGGTGCCGCCGGACAGAACCTCGGCCGCACGACCCGGCTGCAAAAAGGCATAGCCCTCGCCCTCGACGGGACGGAAGCGAACCTTCTCGATGCGCAGCTGGGCGAGCAGCTCCTCGACGATACCCTTGCCAAAGAAGAAACGCAGTTTACGGTACTTCATGTTCCAAGACTGCTCGCTCCACTGGCCCGAGAGCACACCCGCGACGGACTTGGTCTCCTTGGGCAGGCTGGCGTTCTCGCGACCGTGGAACAGGCTGCCGACCTCGTACAGGTGCACGTTGGGCGTACCGTGCGCCTCGTTGTAGGCCACGGACTGCAGCAGGCCCGGCAGCAGCGAACGACGCATCTCGGTCTGCTCGGCCACCAGCGGGTTCATGAGCACCACGGGGCAACCGCGGCCCTCGGTGGACATACCGATCTTCTCCAGGTCGCCCGGGGCGGCAAAGCCAAAAGTCGTGGTCTCGTTGAGGCCGCAGGCGCGCAGGATCTCACCGACCTTACGGGTGAGCTTCTGCTCGCGGGTCAGGCCGCCGATGTGGTTCTTGGCAGCCGGGATGGTCGCCGTCACGCGGCCCATGCCCCACAGGCGCAGGACCTCCTCGATCAGATCGATCTCGCGCGGCAGGTCGGGGCGGAAGCTCGGCGGAGTGACCATAAAGTCCTCGCCGTCACGCTCGACGGTGCAGCCCAGGCGGGTGAGCGAACGCTCGATAAAGTCGGGCTCGATGTCGGCACCGCAGATGGCGTGCACGCGGGCCAGGCGCAGCTTAATGCTGTCGATGGTCTTGGGCGCGGGGAAAACGTCGACATAGCCGGGAGCAACCTCGCCGCCGGCGATCTCCTCGATGAGCGCGCAGGTAACGTTGGCGACATCCACGCAGCCGGTCTCGTCGACCTGGCGCTCAAAGCGAATGGAGGCGTCGGAGATCAGCGACAGATCGCGGCTGGTGTGCGAGGTGCGGCCGGCGTTAAAGCAGGCGCTCTCGACCATCACGTCGACGGTGTCGTCCTCGATCTCGGAATCCATGCCGCCCATAACGCCGGCCAGCGCCACGGGGCGCTCGCCGTCGGTGATGAGGCCCATGCCGGCGTCGAGCACGCGCTCCTCGCCATCGAGCGTCGTAAACTTCTCGTCCTGCTGGGCGGCGCGAACCACCACGCGGCGGTGGCCGTCGCGCTCGGCAAAGGTAGACAGGTCAAAGGCATGCAGCGGCTGACCGGTGAGCATCATCACGTAGTTGGTGATGTCGACGATGTTGTTGTGCGGGCGCACGCCCAGGGCGTTGAGGCGCTTGACCATCCAGTCGGGCGACGGGCCGACCTTCACGTTACGCACGATGCGGGCGACGTAGCGGTCGCACAGGCCCTCGTCGGCGATCTCGACGGAAAGCTCGTCGTCGGTCGCGCGGCCGGTCTCCGCCTTGATGGCGGGCAGCTCAACGTGGAAATCGCGGTCGAAGATGGCGCCGGTCTCGCGGGCCATGCCGATCATGGACAGGCAATCGGGACGGTTGGGCGTGATCTCGCAGTCGAGCACGGTGTCGCTCGAGCCCACATACTCGGCAAACGGCATGCCGCAGGGCGTATCCTCGGGCAGGATCATGATGCCAGAGTGGTCGCCGCCCAGACCGAGCTCGCGCGCGGAGCAGTTCATGCCCATGGACACGACGCCGCGCAGCTTGCTCTTCTTGATCTTGATGTCGCCGGGCAGCTCGGCACCGATCATGGCCGTGACGATGTGGTCGCCGGCCTCAAAGTTCTGCGCGCCGCAGACAATCTGCAGCGGAGCGGGGTTGCCGTCGGCGTCGAGGTTCTTGTCGCCCACGTCGACCGAGCACACATACATATGGTCGCTATCGGGGTGCGGGGTCTTGGTGAGCACCTTGGCGGTCACTACATGGTCGAAGGACTCGCCCACGGTGTCGATCGCCTCGACCTCGGTGCCGGTACGGATATATTCGTCCGAAAGGGTCTTAGGATCCTCCGGAATATCGATCATGGTCTTGAGCCAGTCGTAAGAAACGCGCATCTAACTGGTCTCCTTTCATAAATGCGGCTTTGAGCCAAAAAACTGCAACGGAGACGGGTTTTCCAAGTGCCGCAGATTGCCTTGAAAGAGGAGGGCCGCGTACTTAGGTACGCAACCGACGGTTGAAAGGCAAGGTGCGGTGCTTGGGAAAGCCGCCGGGCCTAGAACTGATTTAAGAAGCGCATATCGCCCGTCATGAGCGTTCGCAGGTCGGGCAGGTCGTAGCGCAGGGCCGCGACGCGCTCGGCGCCAATGCCAAAGGCGAAGCCGGTGTACTTCTCGGGGTCGATGCCGCAGTTGATCAGGACGTTGGGGTCGACCATGCCGCAGCCCAGGATCTCGATCCAGCCGCTATGCTTGCAGAAGTTGCAGCCCTTGCCGCCGCACACGTGGCAGCTCACGTCCACCTCGCAGCTGGGCTCGGTGAAGGGGAAGAAATGCGGGCGGTAACGCGTCTTGCGATCCTCGCCAAACATGCACTTAACAAAGTAGTCGAGCGTGCCCTTCAGGTCGCCAAAGGTGATGCCCTCGTCGACGACCAGGCCCTCGATCTGGTTGAACTGCGGCAGGTGGCAGGCATCGGCCGTGTCGGGACGGTAGACGGTGCCCGGGCAGATCATGTAGATGGGCGGCTTTTGCGACTCCATGGTGTGGATCTGCACGCCCGAGGTCTGGGTGCGCAGCAGCACGTCGGACTCGCCGTGGGCGTGAGCCTCGGGGTGCGCGACGCTGCCGGGGTTGTTGTCGACCACGTAGAAGGTATCGCGGGCCGAGCGGCTCGGGTGATCCATGGGGGCGTTGAGCGCGGTGAAGTTGTAGTAGGAGGTGTCGACCATGGGACCAGACTCGACGGTATAGCCAATACCGCAGAAGATGTCCTCGGCCTCCTCGATAATCTGCTTGATCAGGTGCTGGTGACCGATCTGCGGACGGATGCCCGGCAGCGTGATGTCGACGGCATCGTGCTCGAGTGCGTGTTTAAGGGCGGCGGCCTTCATCTCGGTGGTGCGCTCGTCGAGCATGCCCTCGATCAGCTGACGCATCTCGTTGGCGCGCTTGCCCATGACGGGGCGATCCTCGGGAGCGAGCTTGCCCATCATGCGCATCAGGCCGGTGATGCGGCCCTTGCGGCCGAGCAGCGCGACGCGCGCGGCCTCGAGCTTCTCGGCGTCGTCGGCGCCTGCGACGAGCTCCTTGGCCTCTTCCTCGAGTTTGACCAGATCATCAATCAGACTCATGTCTTCCCTTTCGTCTCTCGCGCTCCCCGCTTGCCGAGGCGACTACCGCCGCCTGACGTTGCGAAAACGCGGCCCGGTTCGGTAACAAAAAACCGCCCTCGGGCATGTGCATTGCCCAAGGACGGTTGAATTCCGCGGTACCACCTTGTTTGACGCGGCGGATGTCTGGCCCGCCGTGCCCACTCTGCGCCCCTTATCGCGAGGCTCACGGCTTCCCTACTGGGGCTTCGCCGCCGCTGGCCGCGTGCCCGTTGAGGTCGCTGCTCGGGAGTGAACGCTTGGCCCTTGTCACCGCAGGAAGGCTTGCAGCCCATGACCTTCCCTCTCTTGCCGGCGACGCGGCGGGCAAAACCCTCTCCGTCAACGCATTGGGCTACAGGATAACACATTCTGCGAGCATATCGCCGCGTTCCGTTTTGTCCGCACTGGGTACAAGGCAGGTGGCTGTGCAAACTGGCCGAACGCCCACCCGTGGCGTCCGGTCTGCGAGATCAAGGATATGGTATGGGTAAGAAGCACGATAAGAAGGCCAAGCCCGCAGTGGGCAAGACGCCCAAAGGCATGAAGGTCGATAAGGCCGTCAAAAAATTCCGCAAGCTCGAAGGCAAACTGTGGACCCGCGAGTACCTGCTCAAGATTGCCGAGTTTGACGGTGCGACCATTGCTCCCGCCAACGGCGCCGCAGCGCGCGCCGACGCCATGGGTACCCTCGCCGGCGAGCATCATAAGCTCCTGACCAGCAAAAAGTCTGTCGAACTTGTGCGCTCGCTGGCACGAGAGACCGTCGCGGGCGGACATGTAGACGACCCGCAGCTGCTCGACGAGATCCGCGTGCTCGGCCGCGACCAGCGCGAGGCGAGCGTTATCCCCACCGAGGAGGCCGAGGCCTGGACCAGGCTCACCTGCGAGGCCGACGCCGTGTGGCACAAGGCCAAGGCGGCCAACGACTGGGCGAGCTTTGAGCCCTATGTGGATAGAATCGTCGCCCAACTTAAGCATCAGGCCGAGCTCATGGACCCCAAGCGCGACCCCTACGATGTGTGGCTCGACCAGTACGAGCGCGGCCTTTCCGCCCAGAGCTTCGACGCGTTTTGTGACGAGGTCAAGGCCACGGTCGTGCCGCTTGTGCATGCCATTGGCGAGCGCGGCCAGCAGCCCGCTGCCGACTTCTTGCACGCCCGCGTGCCCGAGGCCGCCCAGCGCGCCATGAGCTTCGACCTCATGAAACTCGTCGGCCTGAACCTGGACGACACCACGCTTGCCTTTACCGAGCACCCGTTTAGCGAGGGCTTCTCGGTGGGCGACGCGCGCATCGCCACGCACATCTACGAAGACGACTGCATCTCCAACGTCTACAGCATCATCCACGAGGCGGGACACGCCATGTATGAGCTGGGCGTCAATCCTGCCTATGCGCGCACCTGTCTTGAGGGTGGCACCTCCATGGGCATCCACGAGAGCCAGAGCCGCTTCTTCGAGAACACCGTGGGTCGCAGCCGCGCCTTTATGGGACCGCTGCTCGAGGTGCTGCGCCGCCACGCACCCGAGGTCTACGGCGACGTCGACGAGGACACGCTCTACCGCGCCGTGAACATCGCGCAGCCGTCGTTGATCCGCACCGAGGCCGACGAGCTCACCTATCCGCTGCATATTATGGTGCGCTACCAGATCGAGCGCATGCTGTTTGCCGGCGAGGCCACGGCCAAGGACATCCCCGCGCTTTGGAACCGCTTTATGAACGAGTACCTGGGCATTCCCGTTCCCGACGACACGCACGGCTGCCTGCAGGATACGCACTGGAGCGGCGGCTCGTTTGGCTACTTCCCCACGTATGCACTGGGTAGCGCCTACGACGCCATGTTTGTGCCGGCCATGTGCCGCGACGGTGTCGACCTTAACGGCGCCTGTGCGAGCGGCGACCTGGCGCCCGTCCGCGCCTGGCTCGGCGGGCACATTTGGCAGTGGGGCCGCGCCAAGGACGCGCCGGAGCTCATCAAGGGCGCGTGCGGCATGGCCTTTGACGCCCGCTACTACTGCAGCTACCTGCAGGACAAGTTCACCACGCTCTACCAGCTGTAAGGCCTTGAAGGCCGGCAGTTAGGGACGTTCCTTTTCTGCCGGCAGTTGGGGACAGTCCTTGCCCATCCGGCCAGCAAACCGGCCAATCGGCAAAGACTGTCCCCAATGAGTAGCTCGTTGACGCTAATGTCTTGGCAACGTCAGAGAAAACGACCCCAAGCGAGCAAGATAACGTGAAATGAAAGGGCGCTGACCTTCTGGTCGCGCCCTTGTAATTGAACGTCAGATTGCCGCTTAGAGTCGTTTGCAGCGTCGAGCAGTTACGCGGTTTGGTAAAACCGCGTAACTAAAGAGCTTCCAAAGCACTTGCGATGCGCTTCATGGCGGCATCGGCGGATGCTTGGTCGGGCGCCTCGGCCAGCACGCGGATAACCGACTCGGTTCCGCTCTTGCGCACGAGCACGCGGCCCTCGCCTGCCAGCGCAGTCTCGGCCTCGGCGATGGCGTTCTGCACGCCCATGTTCTCGAGCGCGGCGTCCTTATCCGCTACGCGCACGGCAACCTGCGCCTGCGGCAGCAGCTTGCACGGAGCCGTGAGCTGCGAGAGCGTCTCGCGCTCGGCACGAATCACTTCCATCACGCGCAGCGAGGTCATAATGCCGTCGCCCGTGCGCTCGATATCGCCAAAGATCGTATGGCCCGTCTGCTCGCCGCCCAGGCTGTAGCCGCCCTCGCGCATCTTGGCATACACGTGACGGTCGCCCACGCCGCTGGTCACGGCGCTCAGTCCGGCAAGCTCCAGCGACTTGACCAGACCAAAGTTGCTGGCGATCGTCGGCACCACGGTACCGCCCGAAAGGCGACCGTGCTTGTTCAGATACACGCCGCACACGTACAGGATCTGGTCGCCGTCTACCACGCGACCGCGCTCATCCACGGCCAGGCAGCGGTCGGCATCGCCGTCATAGGCAAAACCCACGTCCAGGCCTTGCTCCACCACGTGGCGCTGCAGGCGCTCCATATGCGTGGAGCCGCAGTCGACGTTGATGTTAAAGCCATCGGGCGCGGCGTTGATCACGCGCACGTCGGCACCGAGCGCGTCAAACACCGGCTTGGCCACCGAGGAAGCCGAGCCGTTGGCGCAGTCGATACCGATCTTGACGCCCTGCAGCGAAAAGTTCGCGCTGGCGATGAGCGAGGCAATGTAGCGGTTGCGGCCCTGCATGTAGTCCACCGTGGCGCCGATGTAGTTGCCCGTGGCCAGCGGCACCTCGCTCTTGCCATCGATGTAGTCCTCGATGAGCTCCAGTACGTCCTCGTCCATCTTAAAACCGTCGCTGTTGACGAGCTTAATGCCGTTATCGCAAAACGGGTTGTGGCTCGCGCTGATCATGATGCCGCAATCGAAGCAGCCTTCCACGGTCTGATGCGCTACGCCCGGCGTGGGGATCACGTGCAGCATATAGGCGTCCGCACCGCTCGCGACCAGGCCACTCACCAGCGCCGCCTCGAACATATAACTCGAGCGACGTGTGTCCTTGCCCACGATGACGCGCGCCTTGCGCTCGCGGTTGGCGCCGTAATACCAGCCCACAAAACGGCCAATCTTATAAGCGTGCTCTACCGTCAGCCCAACGTTGGCCTCACCGCGAAAGCCGTCGGTGCCAAAGTACTTCATGCGCTCTCCTTACAAAATAGGGGCGAACAGATTGCCTGTCCGCCCCAAAATGGTACTCGATTATCTGCGCTACCAGAAAAATCCTACGCCGACGCGCTGTCGCGAGCCGCCTGGCATGTAGGAGTCTGACGCAGCGTAAGCGGCTTGTCCCCCGCCTCGGCCGACGTGGTCAGCGTATATGTGATCGTCGTCGTCTCGCCAGCATGCAGGTCAACGGTGCCCGAATAGAAGGGGATTCCATGCCACGTAGCGGCGCCAAGACCAAACTGGGTGCCCTCAACCGTAAGGTCACTGATGTTGCCGCCCGTCGGGGCAAACAGTGAGACATTCAGGCGTTCGTCGTCACGCGCGGCATCGGGTGCGCTCGCCGCAACGTAGTTGGGCAGCTTGCCAGCCTCCTCCTGCGTCATGATGTTCGTCAGGGTAACGGTGATGCGATAGGAGCACGTGCCGTCACCGTTCTTGACGCCCTGGCCAATCTGCGTGTCGGCGTTCAGATACCAGTCGAGCTTGGAGAAGCTCAGGTTGTTAAAGTAAACGCCGGCAACGGGATCGGCACTCGGATCATCCGGATCGGGCAGCGAAGCGTCAATGCCCGTCTCTTTGATGGCATTCTGCTCATCATCGTTTTTCATCCACGCGATCAGGCGGCCCTCTTCGGCACCGCGCTCAACGGCGCTGACAAGCTTCGTAACATCGACATCGCCGATACCGCCAAGGATCTTGTCGAAGGCAGCGCTGGCGACGGATGCAAAGATGCCGTCCGACTCCTCGACCGGATAGTTCCAGTACACATCGTGCATGAGGACCTTTGCGGCGTTGGTGCCGTCGACAACCGTTCCGTCGGGCAGCGACACATTACCGACCAGGCCCAGCAGATACTGCAGGAACACCGGGTCAATGCCCACGACGCCGTCAACGTCCTGGCCATATTGAGATTTCCACAGGGCTGCGACACGCTGCGAGTTGCGGGGCCAATCGGGCGAATAGGTATTGCCCGAGTTGTACAGGTTACTGTGGTTGCCGAACAACGCCTCATCCTCTTCGTCGACGCTCTCGACCGCCTCGTCCTCGCTGAGTCCAATGCGGGGAACAAACTCGCCGATCGACATCTGGCCGTCGGTGACCGAAATCAGGCCCTGCGAACCGCCAAAGCCGCCGCAGGCACGAATCTCGACGTTGTTCATGGCGTACACAAGGTAGTTGCGCGTCTGGCCGTTGGCGCCGAGCATCTGCGGAAGGACGGGGGCGACCTTCTCCGCCGCGTCAACCGCGCCGTTGAGGGTGGCAAAGCCGTCCTTGGCCTTATCGACCAGCTCGGTCACCTGGGAAATATGAGTATCGCCAATGCCCTGGATCTTCTCGTTGGCGCTCTTGAACACCTTCGAGCTGCTGGAAAGCGAATCGGCAACGGCCTGCAGCGCGGACACGTTAATCATGCCGTCCTGAAACAGCTTGCCGGGCGTGGCCTGCGAAAGGTTATCGGCCATGGGAACCAGCGCATTGCTCGAGACATCGGACAGGGCGTCGATCATGGTGCGGGCCGCATTGATGTCGCTGCCATACACCGGGATAAACGAAGCCGCTGTCCACAGCGGGCTCGAGGTCTCCGCCTTCATGCTGTCGCAAAGCTCATCGATCTTCTTCGCGTCGTCAGGCAGCGTCGAAAAATCGCCCGACGTGACCTTGTCCTTAAGGCCACCGACAATCTCGACGGCCTCCTTCGCTTCGCTCTTTACGGTCTTTGCCGAGTTAAGCAGCATAAAGCCGCTTGCGCCAAGCGCAACGAGAAGCACCGCGACTACAGCGGCAATAATGGCGCCGGTGTGACGCTTTTTGCGTTCGCCCTTGCGATGGCGATGACGGACCAGACCGTCAGAGGTCGAACTCGACGAAGCGTCGCTACCGTAGTTCAAGCCAAAATCGTAATAATCTTCCTTGGAACCCGAGCCCGCAAACTCGGCACCGCTATCATCCAGGCGGGCGAACGTGCCAGTCTCGGAGGCACCGGTGTAAATCGTGCCAAGGTTACCCGTAAGCCCCGCGCCACCGGCAGAGGGAGTATTGTTGGCGCCCTTGCCGGTATTAACGTTGCCGGCGGCATTTGCGGCGTTGGCAGCACCTGCGTTGTTCGCAGGTACCGAAGGAGCCCCGCTCGGCTGCGACGCGGAGGTTGCACCGCCCGCAAAGACATTCCCTCTTGCACGGCCGGTCTTTTTTGCCTTTTGAGACTGCTCGTACAGAGCGGTAAACATCGCCGTCTCGCCCGGGGACACGCGCTTACCGGAACCGCCCTGTCCAGCGCCGCCCGGCGTGCCGGCCTTACCAGCCCCGTTCGGACGCGGCGGAACTGCAGGACGGCCGCTATCGCTGTCCTTAAAGTGATTACCAGCCATAAAGAAATCCTCGCAATTGAGTCGCAATGAAAAAGTCCATAACGTTACTAGTTTATGGCATTTTGGGCATCGACAGCTAAACTCCAGACACGGACATCAATTGGCGAAAATGCGGCACAACACCTTTTCCGTCTTGGCGGCGGCGCCAGCTACGCCGTGAGGAACATCATCACGATGATCATGGCAAAGCCGATAAGGTCGGTCGGCAAAAACACCGTACCCAGCATAACGGCGCTGGTGATGGTCGCCGAAACCGGCTCCACAGTTCCGATGAGGCTCGCACGCACCGAGCCGATGTCCTTAACGCCCTGCATATAGAGCATGTAAGCAAAAAACGAGCCGATAACCACGAACACCGCGAGCGCCTCGACGCCGGCAGCGTCGAGCGCCGGCATATGCGCCCAGGGCTGCACGAAGACACACGAGACCACGCCCGCCGTGAGCATTGCCGAGCCCGTGACGATGGGGCTGCCGTATTCGGGCAGGATCTTAGCGGGAATCACCGCCATACACGTGGCGCTGACCGCACACATAAGACCCGCTGCCAGGCCAAGCGGCGAGATATTCAGACTGGTAGGGTCGCCGCCGGTGGCGATTAAAAAGGTTCCACCCAGAGCCAGGCCAATGCCGATGACTTCGCGAGTACGCGGCATGCGGCGATCGGTCACGCAGGTGTAGCCCATGATGATAACGAGCTGCAGGCACTGGAGCACCGTCGCGGTTCCGGCGTTCGTCAGGCGCACGGCCGAAAGATAGCAAAACTGGTTGAACAGCAGACCAAAGGCGGTAAAGAGCAGCAGCTGCTTGCGATCGGCGGGTGTGGTCCAGAGCTTAATCAGGCGCTCGCGGTCGCGCGTAACAACCACGGCCATAAAGAGTAGACCGGCGAGAATCTGACGCACGCTCATAAGCCACAAGGTGTCGACGTGGTAGGTATCGAACAGAAAGCTCGCGCTGGTGCCCGAGAAGCCCCAAAACGAACCGCCCACCAGCGTAGCCAAGACGCCCGTGATCATCTTGCGCGTCGAAGCGCTGTTCAGGCGGTCGCGCCATGCGCGACGGGTGTTGCGGCTGAGCTCGTCGGTGCCCTCGGGCACATCAATGTTCGAAATATCGGTCATCGGCACCGAAGCCCCTGCGCCTTCGACCTGCTCGACACACTCTTCGCTCATTCCACTCCCCCGAAACAGTCTGGAAGCAATTCGGCTTACCTTACCACGGCGAAGGCACCAGCCGAAGGCTTGTCCGCTTATCGGTAGGACAATTCCGCAGGCGTCTTTCCATAGCTCGATACCGCAATGGCCTTGCATTATGCGACAGCCAAATCGCGGCAGCAGGCTCTTTTGAAATGGATATGACAAGACCCCCGAATTCCACAATGTAAGCGATTTTTAAAAAATGTTCTTGCCACCGAGTTCAGGCTCCGTTATATTATCCCTTGCGCGCTTGCGCACCCTTGATCGGGCGTTTAGCTCAGGGGGAGAGCGCTTCCCTGACACGGAAGAGGTCAGAAGTTCAAATCTTCTAACGCCCACCAAATGTTCGCAGCTCAGAGGCTATGTCCTCTGGGCTGTTTTGTTTTATGTCGCCAAATCCGCTGGCAGTTCCAACCGTCATCGCAACGTAGCATCAATTCACCTGACGAATGGCTGCCAAACAAATTCAATACCCCAACATCAACAATAGCCAGGCACAAAACTGCGCCGCAAGCTGCTCCAACCGCCCAACTGGCCAAAAGCCGACCATCTACTTGCCGATCTATCCATCGGCATAACCAATCAGTCCACACCGCAACTTCTCAGCAAAACGCCGCGATGTCTGCGCCCTGCGGTATCCTTGAGCCACTTGCACCTGCAGCACCAAGGAGCCGCCATGCGCACCGAGCTCGATGTCCCCTTTTCGCACAAAGAAGAAGCCAAGGCGCTGGGCGCCAAATGGGACCGGACCAAGAAGATCTGGTATGTACCCAGCGGCGTCAACACCGAGCCCTTTGCCGAGTGGCTGCCCGGTGTTGACCGATCCGACCCCTCAGCGCCGTATATATATCTAGTACTGGGCAAGCGCGAGTGCTGGAAATGCCACGAAGAGACCTCGGTCGCGGCCTTCGGTATTCCCTATCGAACCGATGACGGCAAGGGCATCGCCATTGCGAACGCGCCCAACGAAGCCGGGCACATTACCATCGACACGGCCAATGCCAACGCGCTCGCCATTGTTCCCGCTCTTGGCTGCGTCCCGGGCGAGATCCGCGACTATCTTTCTAAGCGCTGTGGCTACAAACCCGTAGGCGCACGAGCCTCCAAAGCCCCGTCGCTCGGCAACACGTGCACCAGTTGCGACGCGCTGCAAGGCAGCCACTATCTGTTCGAAGAACCCACGTCCCCGTTTGCCCTCACCGCCATCAACAAGCTGCCGGCACTGGAGTTTGTGCGTGTCGAAGTTGCCGGCGTCTTTGGCGTCCCGGCCACGCGCACCGACTTTGACCAGGCACTCTTTACTTGGGCACGCGACCATCACGCCGAGTTCCACAAGCAGCTCGGTGAGGGGGTTTATTTATAGAGATGACATCGAGGCATTGAGGAGCAGGAGCTCGATCGTTAAACAATCCCAAAACGCTACAGCCCCAGGATGTGCTCCAGATAGCCCTTGTTGAACCAGAACGATTGCTTCGTCATCCAGCGCCCGTCGGGCAGTTCGCAAGCGTCACCGGCGTGCCCCATCGCATTGGCGAAGCCATGGTCGAAGTGTACGGCCTCTAAGGCAAGCAATCCGGAGCCGGCAGTTCACGCTGTCGACTCCGTTTTTTCCATCCCACTCCCCTGTATACTGATGTAGCACGTGTTTCATCCGGGCTTGTTGGGCCGGATTGTTCATGGGAGGGTCTTATGGCTGCTTCGAATCCACCTAAGGGGAGCGTTTCTTCTTCGTCCATCAAGCCGGTTACGCGCAAGGCCGTGCGCTGCCAGCGCGAGGTCGCCTGGCTTGTCACGCAGGCGGCGGGCAGGCTCGTGGCGACCACTCGGGACGTCAACGCGCCTACGCCGAGCTTTGTGCTAGCGGCGGCGCTGGATCGAGTACGCCAGCTAGAACTCGCCGCACAAGAAGACGGCAGCCATCTTGGCTACCAGGACGCTATGGCGCCCGACCTGTTGACCTTTTGCCGCATAGCCAAGTTGCCCGCCGCGCCCAATGCGCTTTCGGACGTAGGCTACATGTTTACGCTTTCGGGCGCGGACCTTATCCGTGACATCTATGCATACTGCAGTGAGCTCGCCGAGCGCCACGTCTTTGACGCGGCAGAAGTCAAACCGGGATATGTCATCAAGCTGGTTCTTAGGCTGTTCCTGATGGACGGGTTCGGGGCCATGCCGGCGTAAGCCGAGTCTTTAGCATCACCGTCGACTGAGCAACAACCGCTTTACCTTAGTGGGCGCCAATTGAGGGTCGATTATTGGGTTGCCTCGTCCACTAACGCATTTATTCCACGCGCTCTGACAGTCGATACTTGCGGTTGCGGCTCGTCGCCGGCGCCGTGGGCTCAAGCTCGCCTTGAGCAATGAGCGCGTTGACGCGCGACCTAACCTGGGAAATTGTAAGCCCCGTGCGTTCTGCCAGCTCACGCGTCCCCAGCTCGCCGTAGTGTTTGAGTGCCGTCACAATTAAGCCCCCGCCATGATCGACCGGCTCGATCTTTGAACGGTAAAGTACGACCTTGAACCGATCGAACCCCGGGCAGAACAGGGGCTCGGCCAGACCATGCGCGCGCATGGCATCGATCATCATCGGGATGCCCGAGCCATTGCCCTCAGCCGGCGAACCTGCGCCATCCGGAAGCGGGACAATCGACATGAGCTTCACCAGCGTCGCGTTACGGCATCGGGAGCTGCCGTCAAACAAGTTCTCGCGAGTCTTTCCCCCGTAAAGGCCGCCAGGATTCGTCACCTCGACACGATCGTCAAAGACGTCGACGGCAATCGATTGTCCACAGAACCGATCCCCGTATTCTCGATGGATTACGGCGTTGGCGATTGCCTCGCGCAGAACCTCCTCGGGAATCTCCAGCGAGTCGACACGCGAGACGCCTTGGACGGTCGAGATGCGGCGCAGGTTTTTGGCGACAGCTGCGACGGCATCCGAAATCATCTCGCCTAGGGTGCCCTCGCAGACTGTGCGGTCCATAAACCTTAGTGGCCCCGCAGCTCCCTTTTGAGTTCCCACGTGGACAGCCACATCAATGAAGAGCTTGGGATAGAACTGCTGAGGGTAAACGCCCGCGGCAAGGAGGCCGGCCTTGGTAACATTGCCCTGGAAGTCGAGGAAATTCAGACGCTCCATCTTTGTCTTCTTGTCCGCCGCACCGCGCATCGCTCGAGGCGTCAACGAATAGGCACGCTCTATCGTGCGGTCGACCAGCGACTCGTCGAGATCGCCCACACTCGTGCCGGGCACCGCATCGCGATCGCTAGGGCTCGTCCGTTCGTATGACGACAGCGCCAAAACCTCGGTCGACGAAAGCGGCACGTCTTTGTCATCGATGCGCTTGTAGCTGCCACCTTGAGCGCCCCGCTCTATGACATAGCAAGGCTTGCTCGACGGGTCGAGCTCCTCAATCGTGATGACCAGAACCACGGTGCCCTGGAGCTCCACGCGCTCAATGGTGTATTTGGGCGGATTGGCCAGCTTTCCGCGACCGCCGGCATCGCCCATGCCCGCCACGAATTGGTTGAGCACTTTCTCAGTCTCAAAGTTTGCAACTGGGACAAAACCCGCGCGCTCGCTCACGCCGAGCACGATAATTCCGCCAGCGGTATTCGCGAATGCGCTAACCGTTTCCCATACGTCGCGGGAAAGTGTCGTGGCGCTCTCCTTGACCTCGACGTTAAGATCGTCCGAGCCCATGCGCCTTAAAGACTCGAGCAGACCGGTCAGTTCGTTTTCGTTCATCTGCACGTCCTTTCGCTCGGTTCTGCGAAGAATGCCGCGAATAGATTTCCTTCATCTCTCAGTTATCTTTCGTAATTATCTCTCATATTACTGCTATCTCTCATATAAGAGATGAGTGAGAGATGGAAGATAAGATGTCTGCCATCTGTTTCATTTAAATATGTTTTTGCTGGTAGAAACAATCGGTATTGAGACAATACCATGATTGCTTGTCTCTTTGCTGCTCAGTTATCTCTCATATTTATCTCTCATCTTTCAGCTATCTCTCGTGTTAGTGACAAATGAGAGACGAGAGATGAGAGATACGTGAGTGATGCATGAGCGTGGATTATTGGACGGTCGGAAAATCCCTCAAACAAAAAACGGGGCCGGCCTTACGCCGAGCCCCGTTTTCAAACGGTCAGTTAGTTATCCAACGCGCGAGCATAGCAGTCAACATTACGCCGCCGCGAACACTCCCAAGCCCGTTCCGATGATGCAGATTGCGAAGATGCCCAAGATGATCCAAATGGTCTTGACGCCCTTTTTATAGAGGGCAACGCAAGCGAACGTTGCCAGCAAGGGCAGCAGACCGGGGAAGATCGAATCGAACAGATCCTGCAGGACAATCTCCGAACCACCCACGTCAAAGGTCAAAGCCGTGGACAGCGAGACCTGTGCCGCAATCATGGCGCCGATAACGGTCATTCCGAGGACACCGGCAGTATGCGTCATGCGAGACATAAGGTTGCTCTCTTCGGACTGCTGCAAAAACTTGGTTCCCAAGTCGTAACCCAGATGGGCGGCGACGATACGCGTTGCAAAGTTAATCACGGAGTAGATGAGCGCGTACACGATGGGGCCGAGCGGGTTGCCCGTCGAAGCGATGCCAATACCAATGCCGGCGGCAACCACGCGGAACGTACCCCAGTAGAACGAATCGCCGATGCCGGAAAGCGGTCCCATGAGGCCGACCTTCATGGCGTTAATCGAGGACGTGTCGAAGTTCTTATCGGCAGCCGCCTGCTCTTCCATCGAAACCGTTAGGCCGGCTACAAACGGAAGCACATGAGGCGTGATGTTAAAGAACTCGGTATGGCGATCGAGCGCCGCATAGTAATCGTCGTCGTTGGGATAGATCTTTCGCAGGGGCTTCTGAATGGTGTACATGAAGCCCATTGCCATCATCTTGTCGTACGACTGCGAGCACTGGCTCGTAAACTGGCGAAGGAACATGCTCCGATACATATCGGGAGTCATAATCGCGTCCTTCTTGGCCTCTTTGAGGTCGGTGTTCTGGATAGCCATTAGAAGTCCTCCTCTTCATCTGCAGCAACCGTCTGCGGACCGGACGAGCCCTCGCGGAAGGCCAGGAGCAGCGCGACGCAAATGGCAGCTGCGGCGACGCCGACCACGTCCATCTTGAGATAGATGACCATAATGAAGCCCAGGAACAGCCAGGGAAGGAGCTTGTTATCGCCCATGGTCCTGATAAGAAGTGCGAAGCCGATGCAGACCATG
Organism: Collinsella sp. AF15-51; assembly: GCF_003462845.1. Lineage (NCBI taxonomy): Bacteria > Bacillati > Actinomycetota > Coriobacteriia > Coriobacteriales > Coriobacteriaceae > Collinsella > Collinsella sp. AF15-51. Next base: position 190,922 of record NZ_QRYG01000002.1, read on the forward strand.
ACGCCGGATGCAACGTTGAGGCCGTCCATCACAAACTGCGGAATCGCGTTGAGCGCATTGTTGATGAGGTCGGCACCAAAGAACAGCGAGCCAAACACCAGCAGTGCAGACGGAATGCCAATCGACAGCGGCACGATGGTCAGATGGTACAGATTCGCCTTGGCAAGATCGCGATTTGCCAGAGCGGTCTCAATCTTCTTGCAGGCAAAGGCACCCGGAACGGCGTAGCAGAAGTTGCGCCACACCTGAAGGAAGACGGAGACGGGAAGGGCGAGCGCGACGGCAGTTGCCGTGCCCGTACCCGTAATGACGGCAAACGCGCAGCCAAGCACGCCGGAGGCATAGACCTCGGGAGGGACCGCCGCGCCGACCATGATGGCGCCCATGAACATGGACTCCAAAGCAGCGCCGACGATAACGCCCTACTGGACATCGCCAAGGATCAAGCCGACAAACAGGCTCGTAAACAGCGGACGACCAAGCATCGTAATGCCAAATAATTGCTCGTCCATGGACGCAATAAATGCGACCAGTGCAACTAGAAGATACTGGACAACCATTTCGATCAACCCCAGAAACAGGTCTGCAGGCGAGGCATTCTGCGCAGCTCGCCTGCAGACAACCGCAGCAATTTGAGAGGATTAGTAGTTCATCTGGTGATAGTAACGACGCGTGGTGAGCGGGTGGTTACGGACGTGCTCGAGATGGCAGCTCAGACGCTCGGTGATGGTGTAGGTGACCATCGGGGAGACGATCTTGCGGAACTCGGGGTCGCTGAACGGCAGCTCGACCTCGGCGGTGTCAAACTTGTTCACGCGGACGTTGACGCCCTTCTCGTCGGCGAGCATGTGAGTGAAGTTGTCCACGCGGTCCATGAGCTTACGGGTGTCGTCCTCGCCGTAGAGCATGATGAGGCTCGTGCCTTCCTCGCACAGCTCGATGGTGCCGTGGAAGAACTCGGCGGCGTGGATGGACTTGGTCTTGATCCACTGCATCTCCTCGAGGATGCACATGGCGTAGTCGTAGGCCTCACCCCAGAGCATGCCGGAGCCAATCACCATGTGGTAATCGGTGTCCTTGAAGTCCTCGGCCATGGCGGCGCAGCGCTCGTCCTGAGCGTCCTTGGCCTTGATGAGGTACGGAGCGATGTTGCCGAACTCTTCCATGAAGGTGTCGTACTTGGGGAAGGCGCCGGCGTTCTTGAGGAAGCGGGCGACCAGCGTGATCTGGTAGGTGTAGATGGCCTCGCACAGAACGTCGTCCTCGGCGAAGCTGAAGAACTTGTAATCGGCGTACTCGGTGGCCGGGGTGTTGTCGTTGGAGACATACATCAGCGTGCGGGCGCCCTGCTCCTGGCAGAACTTGGCAGCCTCAATGATCTCGGGGGTGGTGCCGGTACGGGTGGAGAAGACGCAGACAGAATCCTTGTTGAAGGTCTTGGGCGGGCAGGCGAGGAACTCTGCGGCGATCTCGCAGTGGACATCGACGTCGGCCGTGGTGGTCTCGACCCAATACTTCATCGGGAGCGTGTGGGCCCAGGTGCCGCCGCAGCCGATGAAGAAGATGTTGGAATAACCCTGCTCGCAGACCTCGTCCACGGCAGCCTCAATCTGAGGACGGAGAGCGAGGGCATCGCTCACAACCTTCTCGTAACGAGACTCATCGAAATTGAACATCCCTTACTCCTAACTCACTTGGATGAACCCTTCATTCATCCCATGACGTTATAATACTTTATATAACTAACTATGCAAGTACTATTTCAGACTTTTTTGATTTTTCTTTAATAAAAAGCCCGCCGATCAAATAATCGACGGGCATAGGCATAGAGCATTGGTTCAATAAATGCCGAGCATCAACGTGTTTCCGGCTAGAAAACGTCCTTGGCAAACACCTTAGCGTCATTGGGGACCTGACGGATTTCGATGGCCACGCCATCGCCCAGGAGCTCTTGGATATGCTCGGCATCTTTCTCGGTCGCAAAGATCGCAGGGGTCGGATGAAGCGTGGTCTCAGGGGTCTTTCGGGTTCCGCCCAGATTGATCTCTTTGATGTCTTTGCAACCCTTAGCGAGACGATAGACATCTTCAATCGTCTCAGTGATGATAAACAGCGAATACTTGTCGGTAACGCCGCTGTTGAGCGCCTCGATAGCAGCGTCAACATCCTTGATGACGAGTTTAACGCCGTTGGGGCGGGCGAGCCTCAAGGCCGCCTTCCTCATGTCGTCTTTTGCCACAGCATCGCTGGCAAGCAAGATGCAATCTACATCCAAAGCGTGAGTCCAGGACATGGCAACTTGGCCGTGAATCAGTCGGTAATCAACTCTCGTAAGCTTAATCATCGTTATCATCTCCGCACGTGATAAAGGGAATGACAGGTGTGGCCCCTAGCTAGGGCTCGAACCAGAACTAACTAGAACTCTTCTTCCTCGGCGCCGGCAAGCATGTCCGCCGCCTCGCAAAGCTGAATAAACGAACGCGATCCCTCGACCGCGGCTTTGGCCTTGTCCGCATCCAGGGAGTCCAGCTGTGTAACCATTTCCACCAGCAGCGGCAAGTTCATTCCAGCGATTAACGTAAACGATCCGTCGGTCTGCCTCTGAATGAATTCGTTGTTTACAGAGCCGCCAAAGATGTCAGTCACGACAAACCAAGAGTCGGCAGGGTCCCTCGTCTCCATCCATGCATCAATCAACGCCGCGACGTCCCTTGAATCGTCATCGACATAGGCGCACAGGCACTCGATTCGGTCGTTGGTGCCCATCAGAATCTCCAGAGAGCTTTTCATGCCTTGGGCGAGATAACCATGACTCGCTAGCAATATCTTATTCATAGTTCTCCAATACCAATAGGACGTACTATATTGTCATAACAAAGTATATTAGCAATCTACCCTACGTGGTGTGTCTATTTTCCAAATCCGCGAACGGTAACAATTGGTCGGTAAATCGACCAATCTATCGCTAATTTACAAATAGAACTTCAGTCGCTCGGTGCAGTACACCTGACGGGAGATGAAAAGCGGCTCGCCACTTGGGGCATAACGTCTATCGACAAACAGAAGCAGCGAAGAGTCCAGCTCCACGTTAAGGCATGCCGCCTCGAGCTCGCTCGCATAGCAGACCTCGAGCGTACGCGTGTTGGGACCCATCTTGATCCCCTGGCGATCGAGTACCGCCATCAGCGAATCATCGAGGGGCTCATGCTCCAAAAAAGAAAGCGCAGCGGAATAGCTATTGGTTTCCAGCATCGTGGGCTTGCCATCCACAAGGCGCAGACGACGGCTACGCAATACCTTTTGGATATCGTCTACGCCCAGGAACTTCGCGTCTCGCAGACTTGGGAAGTCCCAGCCCATTTCGAGAACCCTGGTAGACGCCTGTTTGCCCGCAAGCTGGCACGAATGGGTAAAGCTCTCACGGTCGTCCGCGGCATACATCTGCGTGTCCGACGAAACGAACGTGCCCTTGCCGCGGGCCCTCTCAACAAGCCCAGCATCTTCCATTTCTTTAATTGCGGAGCGAACCGTTATTCGGCTCACGCCAAATTGCTCGATAAGCTCCGCCTCGGTCGGAAGCTTATCTCCCGGGCGGTACGTGCCGTTGGCGATTGAATCAGAAAGCGCACGAACAATCTGTTTGTACAGGGGGATAACGCTATTTGCCTCAACCATATCAACCATACCTTTACAAGGAATCAGCAGCCTATAGATAAATGACTTATATTGTATTAGAACTTTTTAGCACTCCACGCCATTTCCTATAATGTTTTAGCAAACGAGGGGTTATTTTGCGTAAGCGGTGTAGAGTCCATCCATTTCCGCATACAGCTTCAATCTGATGGCGGTATATGCATCCGATAAGCCGATTGATTTTTATCTTCTACCTGTCTCACATTCATCCCTCGTCGTAGAGATGAATGTAAGGTGAGAGATACGTACTTGACGCGCGAGCGTGGATATTTGGACGGTTTTTGGGCTTTTGGCGGCCGATTTCGTCCGAAAATCCACGCTCATGCGGCAGACGTCCGAATTTCCACGCTCGTGTGCCAGAAAATCCACGCTCATCCGGCAGATTGGTCGAAGGCCCCATATGGGTATACTCTCGAGGATTCGACTCGATTCGCCCCCGCTGGGGCGTCAAAGGAGACTGCATATGCCCACCACCTCAACCGACCCGCGCGCCGCTGCCGCCGCGCTGCTGGTGCCCGACACCACCTGCCATGGCTTTGCCGTCGAGCGCTGCGAGACCGTGCCCGAGCTCGACTCGGACGCCTACGTGCTGCGCCACACCGCCTCGGGCGCTCGCCTGCTGCATCTGGCGTGCGACGACGAAAACAAGGCCTTTGCCATTGGCTTTAAGACGCCGCCGGCCGATTCCACCGGCGTGTTCCATATTCTTGAGCACTCGGTGCTGTGTGGATCGGCCAAGTTTCCCGTCAAGGAGCCGTTTGTCGACCTGATCAAGAGCTCCATGCAGACGTTCCTCAACGCCATGACCTACCCCGACAAGACCATCTACCCCGTTGCCACCACCAACGAGCAGGACCTGTACAACCTGATGGACGTGTACCTGGACGCGGTGTTCAACCCGGCCATCTATACCAAGCCCACCATTTTTGAGCAGGAGGGCTGGCACTACGAGCTGGACCTGCCGGAGGGCGTCGAGGGCGAGGGCGACGGCAGCTCCGCGAGCCTGCGCGAGGGCACGCTGCGCTATAACGGCGTGGTGTTCAACGAAATGAAGGGCGCGTTGTCCGACCCCATGAGCGTGCTGGACGACGCCGTCAACGCCGCGCTCTATCCCGACACCGCCTATGCGCATGAGAGCGGCGGCGACCCGCGCGCGATTCCCGCGCTCACCTACGAGCAGTTCCTGGATACGCACGCGCGCCACTACAATCCTTCCAACTCTTATATAACGCTCTACGGCGACCTAGATGTGGACCGCGCGCTGGCGTTTTTGGACGAGCGTTATCTGTCGCAACCGAGCGCTGCGAGCCGCCGCATGGACGCTACCGTTGCCGCCGGCGAGGACCCGTCCACGCTGGCGCCCAATCCGCTGGACGTGCAGGAGCCTGTGACCTGCGAGTATAAGCGCGTCGAGATGGCCACCACGCCCGAGAACGCCTTGGTGGGCCTGGGTCTGGTGCTGGGCAGCGCGCTCGACCGCAAGCGCACGATCGCGGCGGATATCCTTTTCGAGGCACTGCTGGGCTCCAACGAAGCACCGGTTAAGAAGGCCATTCTGGCCGCCGGCCTGGGCGGCAACGTGGTGAGCTACACCGCGGCCGAAAACCTGCAGCCCTACGAGCTCATCATGCTGCAAAACGCGCAGCCCGGCGTGGCGCGCGAGCTGCGCCGCGTGTTCCAGGACGTCTGCCACGACCTGTGCGAGCACGGCATTCCGCGCGAGCGCCTGGAAGCCATCATCAGCAGCAACGAGTACGACCTGCGCCAGCGCGACTACGGTATCGCCGACGGCGTGGCCATTGCGTGCGACGCGCTGAGCACATGGCTCTACGATGACGACGCTGCGACGCTGGCGCTCAAGTATGGCCCGGTGTACGAGGAGCTACGCGGCGAGCTGGACGGCAGCTATTTTGAGGACCTGCTGCGCGAGCTCGTGCTGGAGAACGACCACATGGCACTGGTCGAGCTGGTGCCGGTGGACGCCGCCGAGGGCGCAGAGGGTGCCGAGGCCGCCGAGCTGGCAGCCAAGCGTGACGCCATGACCGATGCCGAGCTTGCCGATGTGGTCGAGCGCACAGCCACGCTGCGTGCCGCGCAGGAGGCCGAGGACACGCCCGAGGCCAAGGCCACGCTGCCGCGCCTGCGCGTGTCCGACATTGGCGAGGCGCGCCCCGAGCCGCCGCTCGTTGTGGACACGACCGCGCCCATCCCCTGTCTGCGCCACGGCATTCCCACCAACCGCCTGGCCTACGTCATGCAGTACTTCGACCTGAGCTGCGTCGCATTTGAGGACCTGCCCTACGTGACGCTGCTCTGCCGCCTGCTCAAGCAGCTGCCCACGCGCGAGCATTCGGCTGAGGAGCTCGACAACCTGCTCGCCGGCAAGCTGGGCTTTTTGAGCTTTACGACCGAGGTCATGACCCAGCCCGACGTGGACGGCGTGCGCCCCTACCTGCTGGTGAGCGCCGGCGCCCTGTCCGAAAAGATCGACGCGCTGGCGAGCCTGCCGCGCGAGGTGTGGTCGAGCACGCTATTGCTCGATGCCGACGCCGACCGCGTGCGCGACGTGCTCACGCAGATTCGCATTGGGCTTGAGCAGGGCTTTATCAACAACGGCCACTCGGCGGCGCTCGGCCGCGCGATGAGCTACAGCTCGCCTTCGGCCGTGGTGCGTGAGCAGCTTTCGGGCGTGGACTTCTACCTGTTCCTGCGCGATCTGCTCGAGCACTTTGACGAGCGACTGGACGACCTGCGCGCCAAGCTTGCCGCGCTGACAGACCGCATCTTTGTGGCCGATGGCTGCATGGCGAGCTTTACCGGCAGCGATGAGGACTTTGACGCGTACTGGGATGCCGCGGGCGACCTGGGGCTGGGCGCGGGCGACGGCGCCGATGCCGGCCGCAACGCGCTCGTAGTGCCGGCGCCGCGCGACCGCCACGAGGCTTTTGTCATCCCCAGCGACATCTGCTTTGCGGCAAGCGCGTGCGACCCGCGTCGCTTGGGGCTCGACGTGACGGGCGCCTGGGCGGTTGCCGCCAACGCGCTCTCCTACGACTACCTGTGGAATGAGATCCGTGTGAAGGGCGGCGCATACGGTTGCGGATTCCGCGCGGCTGGCGAGCGTCAAACGGCGTTTTACACCTACCGCGACCCGGCGATCGATCCCTCGATTGAGCGCGTGGCGCGCGCAGGCGAATGGCTCGGCAGCTTTGAGCCCGACGAGGCCGCCTTTGAGGGATTTATCGTGAGCTGCGTGAGCGGCATGGACGCGCCGGTGAAGCCCTACGCGCTCACCAAGCGCCGCAACACGACCTACCTGGCCGGACTCGATCCCAACGCGCGCGAAAAGCGCCGCGCCCAGATGCTCGCCGCCACGCCCGATGAGCTGCGCTCGCTCGGCGCCGACGTGACGCGTATCGCAGCTGAGTCGCCGACCTGCGTCTTTGGCGGCCGCGACGTCATCGCCAAGAGCAACGCCGGCTTCAACGTAGTCGACCTGCTGGGCTAACGCACAAAGGTAGATTTTTAGGACATGCCTAAAAATCTACCTTTTTCTTTTGCCGCGGACCGGGCAGGCGGTCTGACTTCGGTCCGCCCGGTCCCGCCCTTCAGCAAAAACCACCCAAAGGTGTCTGTCCCCTTTGGGTGGTTTGCGGGCGAGCTGCTACTTAAGAAACGGGTTCAGTCTGGCCGCCAGCGGATCGAGCTTGTACATGGTTGCAAAGCACTCACAACCATAATCGGAGTCATTGCTCCAGCTACCCTGGTCGACGTCGTACCCTGCATCCAGGCGAATCCACTCCTCCGGCTTGTTCTTCTCGTGCTTGCTGCAGAAGTAGCGCTGGTACTCGACCTCGTGCTCAAACTCAAACTCGGCATCCGAACCGCGGCCGGCATACTCGTCGACCGACGTCAGATTGCCGTGGTCGTCGTAGTAGAACTCCGCATAGTCGCCGCGCTCGGAATCGATCCTGTCGAGCTTGCCATCGTTGTACGAATAATCCACCGCGGCATACGAGTTCAGCGAGCCGTAGTCGTTGCCGTGCGAGTCATACGCCACAGGCGAGATACGCGAAATGTTGCCGTCCTTGTCATACTCGTAGCCAGCGGTGATCGTCCACCTGGTGCCCACGGTGTCGCCCTGACAGTCCAGCGTAAAGGACGTCACGCGATCCTTGTCGTATCCGTACGAATACACGACCGTCCGAGGATTGGCCGGGCTGGTATCGGTGTTGGTCACCATGTTGCCGTCCTGATAAATATACGTGCTCGCGCTCTCGCCGTAACCCGCATGGGTCGTCTTGTTGATCAGGTTTCCGTCCGCGTCGTAGGTAAACGTCGTGGCGCTCGACGAATCGCTAATGTCGGCATCGCAGTCGATGCGCGTGACGTTACCGTCGGCGTCGTACGTAAACGTGTTGACGTTCTCGTAACCGCCCGCCAGGTCTTCCTCAATCTCAGAGATACGATGCGACTCATCGTGCTCGACACTGTAGCTTACGCCGCCACCTTGCTTGACGGCAGACGTGAAGCCCGTAACGTAACCGTTCTCGTCACGCTCGATCTCGTAGATATCGCCGTACTGGTCCGATTTATCGGTACCCTCGTAGGACATCGGCAACCACAGCTCGTCAAGCTGTGTGTCCTTAATGCCGCTAACCTTCGTATCCTGCGGCAATGCCAACGTGGCAAGCTTCTTTTTGCCCGAAAGATCGACGCTTTTAAGGTTTTCGGCATTTTTGAGGTCGAGCTTCTCGATGTTGTCGCAACCGTCCAGGTTAACGACGGTGACGCTACTCGCCGAGTTAAGCTCGACGGTCTTGAGGTCACCGCAACCCGAGAGGTCCAGGTTGACGAGTTTGTCGTCGCCGGACTCCACTGTAACGATATTGGGGAATGTCTTGCCCAGGCCCTGCGTCGATGCGATGCCGTCCAGCTCGACCGACGTCACCGCCTTGGCCTCGTCGCGTGAGATGCGGCCGTCACCGTTAGTGTCGTACTTGGTCGAGACAAGCGCACGCATGCCGCTATCCGGGAAGGTCTTTTCGTCAATTGGGGTGGTCGCAATCTGGGTGAAGTAGAACAGCGCTCCCCCGCCGACACCCGCCGCCACGGCAAGCACCGCGGCAAGGGCGATGAGGGGCTTCTTGGAACGCTTGCGTCGCGCGGGCACGTATTGCTGCGTGGCAGGCTGGGGTTGCTGCGTGGCCGCGACCTGGTCGGGTGCTACGGGTGCGCCGCATACGGGGCAAAAGAGGGCGTCGTCGACAAGCGGCATGCCACACGAGCGACAAAACATGGCGGGCTCCTTTCGGTTCATTCCTTCCGCCATGAAGGTAAACCCAAAAATGCAGCCCTTGTTGCGCAACAAAGCCAAGCGGGAGCCAAACCGCCACAAAGAGACAGGCGCCTTTGTGGCGGTTTGGGGTGAATCCGTCGCGTTTGCCCAGATAAAACCTGCCAAAATAAACCTGTCCCTTTTTGGCAGGTTGGGGAGATGAGGCTGGGATGGATAGGGCTAAGTTGCGGCGGACGGTGATTGCCCGACGCAATGCTCTTGATTTGGATGTTCGAGCGGCGAAGTCTGCTGTTGTATGCGCGCGGCTTGTTGAGCTGATGGATCGCTTGGGTGCCGCGGCACCGCACACCGTTGCCGTCTATGCCGCGATGGGTTCCGAAGTCAATCCCGCCGCGTTTGCCGCCGCGGCCGTCGCGTGTGGCTGGCGCGTAGCCTATCCGTGCATGCTCTCGGCAACCGAAGCTGCTGCCTGCGGCCAGCGTATGTGCATGAGAACGGCCGCCGCCGGCGACGCACCCGCGGCCCCGTTTATCGCCCACCCTACGCGGGCCTTCGCAGCCACGGACGTCGACAGCGACCGCTTCCCCATCGTGCCTGCCAAGGCTCTCGACATGGTTGTCGTGCCGCTCGTGGCTTTCGACCGCGCCGGCGCGCGCCTGGGCTACGGCGGCGGCTGCTACGACCGCTACCTGCCCATACTCTCGCCCACATGCCAAATCGTCGGCATCGCCTTTGACGAGCAGCGCGTCGACCACGTTCCCACCGACGCCCACGATCTGCCGCTGCCCAACATCGTCAGCGCCTAAATGCCAGCGTCCCTCCCGACAGCCTAGTGCTCCTCGCCGGCGCGGGCCAGGTCGTAGGGCGTGGTCTGGTAGACGTAGTAGTTGAGCCAGTTGGTGTAGAGCAGCTGAGCTTGGCTGCGCCAGACGTTGCGCGGCTCGGCGGTGGGGTCGTCGCCCGGGAAGTAATGCGCCGGCACCTGAGGGTTGAGCCCGCGCTTCACGTCGCGCTCGTACTCCAGGCGCAGCGTGTCGGTATCGTACTCGGGGTGGCCAAATACAAAGAAGCGACGGCTGTCGGTCGACTTGACGATGTACAGGCCTACCTCGTCAGACACGGCCACGACCTCGAGCTGCGGCTCGGCTTCCACGTCCTCGCGGCGCACATCGGTGTTGCGCGAATGCACGGCATAGAAACGGTCATCGAAACCGCGGACCAGCGGGCTTTGCGGCTTCACCAGATAATGCTCGAACACGCCGCTCGCCTTTGCCGGCAGGTCGTGCTTCTGGATACCGTAATGATGGTACAGACCGGCCTGTGCGCCCCAGCAAATATGCAGCGTAGAGTGCACGTGCGTGGTGGACCAGTCCATGATCTGGCAGAGCTCGGGCCAGTAGTCGACCTCTTCGAACGGCATCTGTTCCACGGGCGCGCCCGTGATGATCAGGCCGTCGTAGTGGATGTCGCGAATGTCGTCGAACGTGCGGTAGAACGTCTCCAGGTGGCCGGCGCTCACGTGCGTGGCCTCGTGCGTTTTGGTGCGCAGCAGGTCCACCTCCACCTGGAGCGGTGTGTTGGAGAGCTTGCGCATGATCTGCGTCTCGGTGGCGATCTTGGTGGGCATGAGGTTGAGGATGAGCACGCGCAGCGGACGGATGTCCTGGTGCAGCGCGCGGTACTCGGTCATGACAAAGATGTTCTCGCTCTCGAGCTGCGCGGCGGCAGGGAGGGCGTCGGGAATGCGAATGGGCATGGAAGCTCCTTACGAGTCAGTTGCAGCTATGGTACAACGACCGGCCCCATCCGCGCGAGCACATCGTCCAGCGATGCCGTCAGCGGCCCAAATCACTCCAAAAGTAGAGATTAAAGCATGTCCCAAAAATCTACGGCACTTTAGCTTAGCAAAGTGGCAGCAGGACGCTACAATGGTTCGACGCGAAAAACTCGGCCGAAAGGATACATATATGTACCAGACGCGTAAGATCGGTGTGGTCGGCCAGGGCCACGTAGGAGCACATGTCGCCAACAGCCTGCTTATGCAAGGCATTGCCGATGAGCTGTACCTATGCGATATCAACGAGGCCAAGGTGACGTCCGAGGTCCAGGACCTGCGCGACTCCCTTTCGTTTGTCCCGTATAACACCAAAATCGTCAACTGCTACGACCACTACGAGGAGCTGGCTTGCTGCGACGTCATCGTCAACGCCGCCGGCAAGGTCGCGCTGGCCGCCGGCAACCGCGACGGCGAGCTGTTCTTTACCACCGACGCCGCCCGCACCTTTGCCAAGCGCATCGTCGACGCCGGCTTTGACGGCATCTTCGTGAGCATCTCCAACCCCTGCGACGTCGTGTGCACCGAGCTGTGGCACCTGACCGGCTACGATCCCAAGAAGATCATCGGCTCGGGCTGCGGCCTGGACTCCGCCCGCCTGCGCACCGAGATCTCCAAGAAGGTCGGCGTGAGCCCCAAGTCCGTCGACGCCTACATGATCGGCGAGCACGGCTTTAGCCAGCTTGCCGCCTTTAAGGCCGCAACCATCGCCGGCAAAAACCTCAACGAGCTTCAGGCCGAGAACCCCGACAAGTACGCCTTTGACCACATGGAGGTCGAGGAGCTCGCGCGTAAGGGCGGCTATGTGACCTACCAGGGCAAGCAGTGCACCGAATACGCCGTCGCCAACTCCGCCGCGCGCGTCTGCGCCGCCGTGCTGCACAACGAGCACGCCGTGCTTTCCGCTTCCACGCTCATGACCGGCCAGTATGGCGAGGAGGGCATCTTTACCTCCCTGCCGTGCGTGATCGGTGCCGAGGGCGTCGAGGAGGTCTACACGCTCGACCTGTCCGAGTACGAGCTCGAGGGCTTCCACAAGAGCTGCCGGCACATCCGCGACAACATCGCCCAGCTCGACTGGTGGGACGCCGAGGCCTACGACGCAAAGTAGGCCGCTGGCTACCGCAACCTTGCGAATCTAAGCGCGATACTAAGCGGGCCGCGCCGGAAATCCCCGGCGCGGCCCACTTTTTTGACTCACGCAGCGCCCTTGCGAATCGAAGGTGAATGGTTTTCCCGTTACTTAGTACTGCTCGATGCCCATGTAGCGACGAACCTCGGGGCTGTGGTCGAACACCTTGCCGCGGGCGGCACGCAGCTCGCAGCTCATCGCGTAGAAGAAGATCGGCTCTAGGAACGAACGCACGCTGGCAGGTACCTCGCCCACGCCGTACTCGAGCGCATCGAGCACCATAATCGTGTCGGTGTGCGTGTTGAGGAACGCAAGGGCGCGCTCCTCCATGGGGCGGCACTCACCCGATCCGAGCTGCACAAAGTAGAACACGCCGGGCTCGGTGGCCTCGAACGGGCCGTGGAAGTACTCGCCGGAGTGGATGTAGCAGCAGTGCTGCCATTGCATCTCCATGAGCGAGCAGATGGCCATGGCGTAGGTCTGGCTAAAGTTGGGGCCGGACCCCAGGATATAGAAGAACTTGTGCTGCTGGCAGAGCTCGGCAAAGCGGGCGCCCAGCTCGGCGTTGACCTTCTCGCGGGCGGCGGGCAGCAGCGCGTCCATCTGCTTAAGGCCCTCGTACATGTCGGCGAGCGCCTCGTAGCCTTCCTGCTGGTCGAGCAGCTCGGCGGCGATCAGGGCGCCGATGCCCTGCGGCACCTCGGCCTGCGACACGCCCTCGCCCCAGGGGTAGACCCAGGTAGTCCACTTGCCGTTATCGATCTTGGAGCCCTCGCAGTCGGTGAGGGCGACGACCTCGGCGCCGGCGGCCAGTGCCATCTCGCAGCCGTCGACGACCTCCTGCGTGCTGCCGCTGTGGCTGCAGGCAATAACGAGCGACTTCGGCCCTAGGCTCTTGGGGGCCATCAGGCAAAACTCGCGCGCCGTGTAGACCGTCGAGGTAAACGTGGTGGCCTCGCGCTTGAGCAGCTCGTTGGCCGGCATCAGGTCGATCATCGAACCGCCGCAGGCGATCCAAAAGACGTTCTCAATCTTGCCCTTGCGCTCGATAATTTCCTGAATCAGATCATGTGCGTTCATCCTGATGTTCCTCCTTGTGGGGCGGCTTTGAACGGCGACAGCCCGTACCTGCGGTCGTTCTATGTTGTTCTATTTATAGCACGTGTAACAACGCCCGTGAAGGCATCTCAGCAAATTTGTTCTATGTTGTTCTATCTGTGGACGTTAGATGTCGAAGACGTAGCGCGAGCCCACTATCTTCTGGCGCCCGAGCAGCAAGGGCTGCTCGTCCGCATCGGTAAAGTACGCCTCCATATAGAAGAGCGGCTCGCCGACCGGCACCTCCAGCAGCGGGGCCGCCTGAGCATCGGCAAGCGCAATCTCCACGGTGCAGGGGTCGGACTTGAGCGGCGCGCGGCCCGAGTGCTCGGCAACGAGCGCAAAGATTGAGTTATCGGTGAGGTCCTTATCGGCCAGCGTCTGCAAGTAGGGATGGTCGGCGAGCACAAAGGCGTTGTTCTCAAGCATGACGGGGATGCCGTCGGCCGTGCGCACGCGCTCGACCACGATAAGCTCGCAGCCGGGCTCCACGCCAAAGAACGCCGCATCCTCGTGCGTCGCCGCGACCACCGTGCGCGATACCAGGCGCGCTCCGGGCACCATGTCGTTGGCAGCACAACCCTCAGTAAAGCTCTGGACGTCGCCCTTCTGGCGAATCTTGCGCTTGAGCTTGGGAGCGCATACAAAGGTGCCCCTCCCCTGCTGGCGGTTGAGGTAGCCCGCGCGCGACAGCTCCTCGATGGCACGGCGTACGGTGATGCGCCCCACGCCGTAGGACTTCGCGAGCTCCATCTCGGAAGGAATGCGCGAGCCGGCCGCGTACACGCCGCGCGCGATCTCGCCCTTCAGGTCGTCCATGACCTGCTGGTACAGCGGCACGGCGGATACGCCAGCGCGGTCGGTTTTATCGTCGGTTGCCATCGTTACGCTCCATCCCGCGCATGCTCGGACTCAAACTCTTCAATCGCCGCCATAAACTGCTCGCCAAAGGCGTCGGCCTTTTTCTCGCCGATGCCGTTGACCTGGATAAGCTCGTCGCGCGTCTGCGGGCGCAGCCGGCACAGGCCGCGCAGGGCCTTGTCGGAAAAGACCATGTACGGCGCCATCTCGAGCTCGGTCGAGATTTCCTTGCGCAGGGCGCGCAGGCGCTCGAACAGCTCGGCATCGTCGCCAACGCGCGGGCGCTGATCCAGCTCGGCCTCCTCGCGCAGCAGATCCACCGCACGGCGGGCGCGTGCCGAGGCCTTGCGCTTGGACGCGCGGCGCTTAACGGTAAAGGCAAACGCCTCGTCCTCGACCTCGCCGGCACGCGGTCCCAGACCCACGACCGGGTATTGCCCCTGCGAGGTGGCCAAATAACCGCGGCCGCACAGCTGGCCGATGATGTCCTTGATGCGCCCGACCGATTCGCTCGACAGCTCACCGTAGCCGCGGTCCTCGTCCAGATGCATCTGGCGAATGCGCTCGGTGTTGCCGCCGTGAAGCACATCGGCAATGAGCGACTTGCCAAAGCGCATGGGTCGCGTGGCCACATAGCGCACGGCAGCGCGGGCCATATCGGTGACGTCCTCGACCTCGAACTGCGTGAGGCAGTTGCTGCAGTTGCCGCAGCCCTCGGCTTCGTCCGTGGCGGTGCCGCCCGCGGCGGCTGTCGCATGCTCGGCCGCGGCCTCGTCGCCAAAGTAGCGCAGCATGTATTCGCGCAGGCAGCCGGTGGTGTTGCAGTAGCCTTCCATCTGGCTGAGCAGGCGGTAACGGTTCTGGAGCGCCCACGCGCGCTGCTCGTCGTCGAGCGCCTCGTCGGCAGCATCACCGCGGTCGATCAAAAAGCGGCGCATACGGAAATCGTTGCCGTTCCACAGCAGGTGGCAGCTTGCCGGATCGCCATCGCGGCCGGCGCGGCCCGCCTCCTGGTAGTAGGCCTCGATACTCTCGGGCACGTTGTTGTGAATCACGTAGCGCACGTTGGGCTTGTCGATGCCCATGCCAAAGGCGTTGGTGGCAACCATCACCTGGATATCGTCGTCGATAAAGGCGCGCTGGCTTTGGCGGCGGGCGTCATTGCCCATGCCGGCATGGTAGCGGCCAACGCGAATGCCGCTGGGGCCCAGCGCTTCGGCAAGATCGCCTGCCAGCGCATCGACCGTCTTGCGGGTCGAGCAATACACGATGCCGCTCTCGCTCGAATGCGCGATCACATAGTCGCGCACCCACGTGGTCTTAGCCTTGTCGCCCATCTCCTCACAGCCAAAGTAGAGGTTCTTGCGATCGAAGCCCGTCACCACGGTCGCGGGATTTTGCAGGCCGAGCATCTGCTGAATGTCCGCACGCACGCGCTCGGTCGCCGTGGCGGTAAAGGCCGCCACGATGGGTCGCTGCGGCAGGGAATCGATGAACTCGCGAATCTGCAGATAGGCGGGGCGGAAATCCTGGCCCCACTGGCTCACGCAGTGGGCCTCGTCAATGGCCACGAGCGGCACGCCGATGCCGCCTTCGGCCGCAGCTTCCTGCGCAAAGGCCAAAAAGCGCGGCTCGAGCAGGCGCTCGGGCGCCACGTACATAAGCTGGTAGCGGCCCTCGCGTGCCCGCTTGAGCACGGTGTTTTGCTGGGCCGGAGTAAGGCTGGAGTTGAGATAGCTGGGTCGCGCGCCCGCCGCGAGCAACGCACGGGTCTGGTCCTCCATAAGGGAGAGCAACGGACTCACCACAAAGGTGATGCCGGGCAGCATGAGCGCGGGCACCTGGTAGCAAATGGACTTGCCGGCACCTGTGGGCATAACGCCGAGTGCATCGCGGCCGGCAAGGCTCGCATCGACCATGCGGTCCTGCCCCGGGCGAAACGAGGTGTAGCCAAAATAGGCGCCGAGCGTGTCGAGCGCCATCTGCTGCATGCTATCGGTCATGGTTTCCTAACGTCCAAGTCATCTGCCGCCGATTATACGCCGCCACGCGGACCGGTGGCGCACGGCTGCCGGCCACGGGCGGCGCAATCCGAAAGGAACGAGCGTGGATTTTTGGACACTTTCCGGATGAGCGTGGATAATCTCCCACTTTGAGGCCGTAACCGAGCCAAAAACGGGAGATTTTCCACGCTCATTCTGCAGATTGCCGCTCTGGCGGGCTTGCAGCGTCGAGCCGTTGCGCGGTTTGGAAAACCGCGCAACTAGAGCTACATCACCATGACGTAGCGGCTGCCCACGTAGTACTGCTTACCCATCAGGACCGGCTCGCCATTGGGACCGATAAAGCCGGCACGCAGGTTGAGCAGCGGATCGTGCGGAGCAATGCCCAGCTCGGCCGCCTGCTCGGCGTTAGCTCGAACGGCCTCGACCGTGCGGTAGCCAACCGAGACAATCGGGGTTCCGCCAACACGCTCGACCTCGGCAAAAATCGACTTGTCCTCAAGATCGGCCGTCAACAGCTCACGGTAGGCGTCAAACGGCACAAAGATGTTCTCCTCAAAGATGGGTTCGCCGTCGGCCGTACGCACGCGCTTAATATGCAGCAGCAGCGCATCCTTCTGCAGGCCAAAGAACTCCATCTCGTTTTGGCGCGCCGGAACGATCTGGCAATCGACCACATGTGCACCGGCCTTCATGCCGTTGCTGGCACACAGTGCGGTAAACGTCTGCAGCGTCGAGGCGTGGAACTGGCGATTGATGTGCGGCGTGGAAACAAAGGTACCGCGGCCCTGCTGCTTAACCAGGTAGCCATCGGAGCATAGCTCTTCGACGGCGCGGCGCACCGTAATACGGCTCACCTCGTACTGCTCGGCAAGCTCAAGCTCGGACGGAATACGCTCCTTGGGTGCATAAACACCTTTCTCGATCGCGTCCTTGATTTCGTCGTAAATCTGCTGGTAAAGCGGTGCATTTTTGGGTGCAGGCATATCTAATCACTCTTATCGAAATATCGAAATAACTAATACGTATATAACGTCTAGCTCTATGTTACATCATAACGATAAAACGATACACCCTGCCTACCAAAAAGCGACAGGTCTATTTTGGTAGGTTTTATCTGGTCAAACGAGAGCCCCTCGAAAGCAACGGGGCTTTCGGGGGGCTCATTCGGATGGGCTGCGCTTGACCGGCAAAAAGCCAAAACCCTACTTGCCGTCGTCCTGCTGCAAGATGTCCTGCTCGCTAAGGCGCGCCTGACGACTCGCTATGCGCGCGGGCTTGTCGGGATCGGGAACGGCCGTGGGCATGGGCTCGTCGACATGACCACCCCACCAGCCGCCCACAAAGCTGAGCGTGTGGAACACGTTGATCACGGCACCGGGATCAATGTCGCACACCAGCTTGATAATGTCCTGGCTCTCGTAGGTCGAGACAACGGCGTGCAGCAGGTACATCTTTTCGCGGCTATATCCGCCGATGACCTCGGCGCAACTAATGCCGTGCTGAAAATGGTCAACATAGGCGGTCATGACCTCGTCTGCCTTGCGCGTCGTGATCTGCAGCGTCACGCGGTCGTAGCGATGATAGAAGCTGTCGATGGTCTTGGTCGAAATAAATTGGAACACGATGGAGTACGCCGCATTGTCCCAGCCAAACATAAGCCCAAAGATCGCCAGGATAAAGCAGTTAAAACCAAAGATGACGCCCCAGATGGTCTTGCCCGTGTGGTTGGAGACCCACAGCGCGATAAAGTCGGTGCCGCCGGTAGATGCGCCGGACTTAAGCGCGATGGCAGCGCCCAGACCCGAGACCACGCCGCCAAAAATGATGAGCATGATCTTGTCGCCCAAAAACGGGGCAAAATGAAAGATGTTGAGGAACAGCGACGAAAGCACGACCTGCATCATCGAGAAGATGACGAAGCGCTTGCTAATGCCGCTCCAGCATAGGAGCGCCACGGGGATGTTGAGCGCGAGCATACCGAGCGAGATGTCGATGTGAACGCCACCGAGCGAGGTAACGCGATCGAGCAGGACCGCGACGCCGGTAAGGCCGCTCGGAAGCAAGTCGGCGGGCCGAATGAACGCCTGGATCAGAAATGTCTGGAGAACGGCAGAAATGGTGACCGCCACAGCGGTAATAGCGCGGCGGACGATGGTAAGGCGGCCGAGCACGAGCACGCGGTCCGTGAGCTGATCGATGGCGTTCGCCACGTAGGCTCCCTTCGAAGGCAGATGTAGTTGTGGGGTATGTCGGCGATTGTAGCATGGAGCGACAGAGGGCGCCTCAATTCACCCTCTCTCGACAACCAAAACGGGACCGGTGACCCCACAACCAAAGGCCCAAATTCTAAGTGAGTAGACTTTTCGCGACCTCCCGAGCACAGCCAATAGCAGCCACCTCTGTGACCTGCGGTTTTACTAAGTCAGAAACGCTTTGTGCTCGGCCTGCGCCAAAAAGTCTACTCACTTAGCCCGAATCGAAGCCAAACGGATCTAAATTGATGCCAAATTAAGCCAATCTGCAGCAAATGACGCGTGAACCAGTGCTTCTCGCGGTGGATTGACACTACAGAGCGGCCAAAATGTCGCTCAGGTTGTCGATGACGACGTCGGCGGCGGACTGGTCCAGGTTGACGCCCTCATGCGGACGCAGTGCCAGGACGCGGGCGCCGGAGCGCTTGCCGGCCTCGATACCCAAAGGCGAGTCCTCGATAACCAGGCACTCGGCGGGGTCAACTCCCAGCGCCTTCATGGCACGCAGGTAGATCTCGGGGTCGGGCTTAAACGCACTGCACTCGTGACCGCTGATGGTGTAGTCCAGCACGTCGGCGATACCGGCAATCTCAACCAGCTCGTCAATGAGCTCACGATAGGACGAGCTTGCGATGGCGCACTTCACGCCGCGCTCGTGCAGCTCGCGCATCACCGGCTCCGTCTGCTCGTTGAGCAGCTCGGCATACGGAACGGGGTGAACCGGGCTGTAGACCTGCTTGTACTCCACGCGCAGACGCTCGCGCAGCTCAATATCGTCGGGCACCAGCGACTTCCAAATGGCAGGCTCGTTAGACCCCGAAAGATCGGGGATCTCGTCAAAATGGAACCCCTTCTCTTCCATAAAGGCCACGCGGCGACGGTTGTAGAACCACTCGGTATCGACCAGCACGCCGTCCATATCAAACAGCACTGCCTTGATCATACGCATCTCCTCCCACCTGCCAAAAAGGGACAGGTTTATTTTGGTAGGTTTTATCTGGTGTTTTGCGACGCGACAGACACGCCCTCCCCAAAGCAAAAAAGGGGATGGGGCGAAAACCCCATCCCCTCTCAATCAACCCGTAAGGTCTACTTACTTGTGATTAGTAGGAAAGCTTCCACATGTAGCGACGCATGGTCAGCGGGTGCTGACGGGCCTCGGCGATCTGGTTGCCGTACTCGCGCATAACGGCGAGGTGCAGCAGCGGGTTGAAGTAGGTGACGACGCTCGCTGGCACGGCGTCAGCCAGGCCGTAGTCCTTGGAGTCGATCAGAGCGACCTTGGCGCCCATGCGCTCAAGGAAGGTGAGGGCGCGAGCGTCCATCGGACGGGTAGCACCATCGGACATGAAGAAGACGTAGGGCTTACCCTCGGTGGAAACCTCGAACGGGCCGTGGAAGTACTCGCCGGTGTTGTAGGCGGCGGCGTCGATCCACTGCATCTCGGTGAACAGGAAGGCGGCGTGAGAATAAGCCATCTTCTCGGAGGCACCGGAGGCCATGAAGTAGATCATCTTGTCGTCCTTGAAGTCCTCGGCGAACTTCTTGGCGAGCTTCTTGCAGTGCTGAGCGGCGTTCTCGCAGAGATCGAAAACGTTGGTGAGGCCGGTGATCATGTCCTCGTAGTGGTCATAGCCCTCGGTCTGCTGAAGGATCTCGAGAGCAAGAGCGATGGCATAGCCGGGCTTCTCGCACTTGGCAGCGTAGTTGGCGTGGAAGCCGTGGACGATGACGTGGTCGGCGTCGACGGTCAGAGCGGAGCCAGCCTTGTTGGTGAGGGAGACGACCGGGCAGTTGTGCTTCTTGGCGGTCTTGTTGGCCTCGACGGTCTCGGGCGTGGAGCCACCGAGGGAGCAGGTGATCACGAAGGTGTGCTCGTTGACCCAGGAAGGCGTGTCGTAGTTGAACTCGTTAGCGGTGAAGATCTGAACGTTCAGCTTGTCCGTGTTGTTGGCCAGGAAGTACTTGGCGGGGTAAAGGTCGGACATGGAAGCACCGCAGCCGACGAAAGCGACGCTGTGAATCTCGTGGTTGGACAGGACGTCAGCGACGATCTGCTTAGGGAGGTTAAGGTCGATCTCGTACATCTGACACATTCCTTTCGATTTGTTGCGGCGCCACATTGCCGGACGCTCGCAGGGTTACCGTGGTTTGGACCGAGTCGCCGGCCCGTTGAGGATGTGGCAAAGGAACTGTCCCTTTGTCACATTTAGGGATGGACGCCTGCCTGGGGTATGGGATGCCAGGCAGGCCCCCGGGGGAAAGCGGTTAGGCGCTTGGTCGCGACTAGGCCAGGATGCCGGCCGCGGAGAGGGCGATGCCGCCCACGATGGCGATCACGAGAAGCCAACCGGTGTTGACGTTCTTCTTGATGAGCCAGTACATAAGGCCGGTGAGGCCAAGGGAGATCATCTGGGGCATCATGCCGTCCAGGATGTCCTGGATCACGACGGTACCCTCAGCGAACTGCAGCGGGGTGGTGGCGCCGATCAGCGTAGCGATCATGCCGCCCACGGACATAAGACCCACGATGCCGCAGACATACATGAGCTTCTCCATGAGGTCGCCACCCTGGAGCTTGCTCAGGTACTCGTGGCCGCCCTGGTAGCCGATCTTGGCAGCGAACCACGTGATCAGCACGGAGGGCACGATGGAGATGAGCATGGCCAGGATCGGACCCATGATGGAGCCCTGCTGAGCCAGCTGGACGCCCAGACCAAAGGCGATGACGCGGATGGTGCCCTGGAAGAAGGAGTCACCAATACCGGAAAGCGGACCCATGAGGGAGGTCTTGACCGCGTTGATCGAATCGGGATCGAAGTTCTCGGGATCCTTGGCGTACTCCTCCTCCATGGAGGCGGCGAGGCCCAGGATGAAAGCGCTCGTCTGCGGGGTGCAGTTGTAGAACGCCATGTGACGGTGGTAAGCCTCTTTCTTAGCAGCGAGCTGCTTGGGGTCGGACTCGTCCGGATAGAGGCGATCGAGCGTGGGGACCATGCCGTAGAGGAAGCCCATGTTCATCTGACGCTCGTAGTTCCAAGAGGCCTGGATGGCCCAGGAGCGCCAGAAGAACTGGCTGACCTTCTTGTTCAGGGACACGTCCTTGGTTGCGGTTGCCATAGTGTGTTCCTCCTTAGTCTTCGTCGTCTTCGAGCGGATCGTAGTCGGAATCGACACCGGCGGCTGCATGGGAGCCATTGAACTTGAAGCCCATGAAGACGATAGCCAGGCACACACCGATCAGAGCGACCGCGATGACGGACAGGTTGAGGTAGGCGGCGAGCAGGAAGCCGATGAACAGGAACGGGGTCATACCCTTCTTGATCATCATGGTGAGCAGCAGGGCCAGACCGTAGGCGGTCATGATCTTGGTCGAGACGTTCAGACCAACGGACAGCCACTCGGGAACCATGTTGACGATGGCTTGGACCAGGTCGGTACCGACAAAGACGGCCAGGAAGATCGGCAGGAAGTACATGATGGCGTACAGACCGGAGCCGGCGCAGATGTGCATACGGTAGGCGGTCTTGAACTTGCCGTTATCAATCGCGCTATCGGCCACATGGGTGAGGGCGGCGATGATGGAACGGAACACGATGCCGAGGAGCTGACCCAGGACGGCGACCGGGATGGCGATCGTCATGGCGGTCTCGGCGGAAGCATCGGTCAGGCACGCGAAGGCAGCGGCCACGATGCCGCCCAGGACCATATCGGGCGGAACGGCGGCGCCGACCTGCACCAGGCCCATGGACACGAGCTCGACGGCGGCACCGACGGCAAGGCCGGTGGGCACATCGCCCAGCAGCAGACCGACGAGCGTAGCGCCAACGAGGGGCTGCTCGAAGTTAAGACGACCGAGCAGGCGGGAGTCCCACATGCAGAACACGCCGACGAGGCCGACGAGCACCGCACTGATGAACGTATTCATACCCTTCTCCTTTCAGTCAGGCAAAAGCCTGGTTGATTACAGCTTGGCGTCGATGTCGACGCTCTGATACGTAGGGGTCTGCTGGACATAGAGCTTGATGCCCATGTCGAGCAGCTGGTTGACGTCGGCCTTCTGGGTGGCGTCGAGGAAGACGGAGCTGTCCTTGCCGCCGACCTGATCGGCACCGTCGTGGTTGGCGGTGGCGCCCAGGTTGATGGCGTCGAGCTTGTAGCCCTGGCAGAACTGCAGCATCTCGGCCGTGTTGCCAAAGACGAACATGACGCGCTCGCCAAGGGTGTTGAGCTTGTCCATCTTGGCGAGGGCACGCTCGACGGTGAAGACGTTCAGGCGCACGCCCTGGGGCTTGGCCAGCTTAAGAGCGCCCTTCTTGATGTCATCGTTGGCGGCAGCGTTGTCGACGACGATGATGCGCTCGGCCTGGACCTTGGTGGTCCAGGTAAAGACGACCTGGCCGTGCAGCAGACGGTAGTCAAGACGTGCGAGGACGATCTTGGCGGGACCGGAGCTGTGACGGGACGCCTTGGCCTTCTTGGCGGGAGCCGCGGCGACCTCGACCGGTGCGTTGGGGTTGGTCAGACCGGTGCGGGCCTCGTTGATGAGGGCCGCGAGCTCGGTGCCCTTGACGGGGGCGGGGCTCATAGCAAGCGTGAGCGCCAGCGGGATGTTGAAACCGCTGACAACCGTGAACTTCGTGCCGTTCTTGGAAAGCTCGACCATGTTGTTGTTGACCGAGCTACCGAGCATATCGGTTAGCACATACACGGTGTCGTCCGCGTTGAACGTGGCGATCATAGCCTCAACCTTATTGGTGATGGGCTCCTTGTCGTCACGAGCAAGCGACACGACGTGGACGTTCGACACGTCGCCGAGAACCATCTCGAGCGTGTCTTTGGCGCCTGCGGCCAGGCCGCCATGAGATGCGAGAATGATCTGATTCATCTTGCCTCCTCCTTTTCGTTATGGTCATTATAACGTCTTATACGTTGCGGATATTGATAATTAGTATTTAAACCGTTCGCGGGTGAAAAACGACCGTTGGCGGGTTTAACGCAATCGAAACGATGGTCTTGGGTAGGCCGGCGCTGGCTGGATAACCCCAGGTCGGACGCCGCGCGCAACCCCCTATCGCACGAAGTACCAGGGGCTTTCCTGCACGGTGGGCTCCAGCGCAATGCCCGTGCGCTCGCGGAAGAGATCCATGTCCTGCGATTTCTCCGTCCACCACGCGTTGGGCTTAAAGGTCATGCTCTCAACGACATGACCGACAAACACACTGTTGCGCAGCTTGGAAAAGTCGGTGTTCATAATCACGATGGACGCGAGCACCAAAACGATGCCCAGAACTTTGATCGCGCCGGCGGGCTCGGCGTAGACACCAATGCCCAGCAGTACGGTGACGACTGTCTCGAATGACATTACGACGGGAACTTTCGACGTCTCGAGCCCCATGGACAGACCCTGCATATATAAGATGTAAGCCACGGCTGTGGGGATGAGTCCAAAGCCAAGGAACAGCAGCAGCAGCTGTGGCGACATTGCCGCGGCGACATCCGGCCACGGAGCCGCGATAGCTGCCATAACCGCACCGCCAAAAACAAAGCCCCAAAACGTGACAGCCAGCGGGTGGACCGTCTTGGTTGCTATCCGGCTAAACACCGCGAGCGACGCACCACAAAGGCCTGCAATCACGCCCGACGTGACGCCCCAAACCGAAAAATGAAAACCGGAAAGGTCGCCATTGGTCACCGCAAGCACACAGCCAACGATGTTAAAGACAATGGCAACGAGCTTGTTGAGGGTCACGTCCTCGCGATAAAGGACGCGGCCGAGCGCGACGCCAAACACCGGCGACGTGTAGAGCAGCACCGATGCCGTGGACATGCCCACCTCGCGCATGCACTCGTAATAGCAGGTGTTGGCGGCAGCCAAACCGACGATACCGACAAGCGCGCAGGAAACAAGCTCTTTAGGGCTTGCCTTGAACAGGGTCAGCGGACCCTGAACCACGGTAGACCCCTCACCCGGACGGCAGCCCATAAACATCAGGACCGGCGCCAAGATAAGCGCTCCGACCAACAAGCGAAAGGCAGCCATGCTCTGGGACGAAACGCCCATGGCTGAGATGCCGTTTACAAAGATTCCGATGCTGCCCCACATAAGCGCGGCGATCAGCACCAGCACATAGCCCAGATTGCTCCTCTTCAACGCAGCCTCCTCAGTATTATTTCCAATATGTTTCATGCTACGTTATAGTCGTTATATACATTTTTCAAGGCACAAATCGGCGAACGGGAAATCTCTCGACACAAGGAGTGTCCCCAACTGCCGGCACAAAAGGAACATCCCTAACTGCCGGCAGAAAGGGAACGTCCCCAAGTGCCGCTCTAGCAGTTGCGGTGAAATAGTTCTCAAACAGAGGCTTCACACTCCCAAACAGGAACTATTCCACCGCAACTCATGAGGGGTATTGGGCTGTTAGGCCGCTCTATCCCTTAGTAATCCAGCTTCCACATGTAACGGCGCGTCATGTAGTCCTTGTGGGTGACGGCGGAGAGCGCACGCATGTAGACGTTGTTGAGGATCGGGGCAAAGATCAGGTGGTTGAAGTACTCGCTCACGCTGTCCTTGATGTCGTTGAGGCCGAGCTCCTTGGCGTCGAGCTGGTAGACGCGCTCACCACCGTACTGGTTGACAAAGCGAATGCCGCGCTCGTCGTTGCAGCGGCTGCGGCCGACGCTGATGAGCTGGAACAGCGAGGTACGCTTGTCCAGGATCTCGAAGGGGCCGTGGAAGAAGTCGCAGGTGTTGATGGTGCAGGAGTCGATCTGCAGCATCTCCTGCACGTTGCAGATGCTAAAGACGTAGGCGGCACCAAAGAGCGGGCCCTGAGCCATCACGTTGATGCAGGGCTTGTCGGCGTTCTGCTCGGCCCACTTGGCAGCGAGCGGACGGGTGTACTCGACAGCCTTGCGATAGATGGGGTCGACCAAGTCGAAGGCGGCCATAGCGGCCTCGTACTCGGCATAGCCCTCGGTCTGCTGCGTAAGCTCCATAGCAATCATGGTCACGACGGCGGAGTTGGTGCGGCCCATGCAGGACTCGTCGATGGCCAGGCTGTCGTACTGGATCTTGTAGTCGCAGACCTCGGTGAGGCCGGACTCGTCAACATAGATGGCGATGGTGCTGGCGCCGTGGTTCTTGGCGACCTGGGCGGCGACGATGGTCTCCTTGGTGCCGCGCATGGACACGACGACGGCCAGGGTGTTCTCGTTGACGTAGGCAGGCGTGGCGTGCACGAACTCGTTGCTGGTGTAGCTGGAGCTCACGACCTGCGTGGCCTCGTGCTCCATAAAGTACTGGGCAGGATAGTTGCCGCCGTTGGATCCACCGGCGCCAATCCACACGACGCGCTTGATGCCGCCCTTGTCTGCCTTGTCAGCCAAAACCTGGGAGACGACGTCCTTAACCTGTTCCTGAGTAGTCATCGTGCATCAGCCTTTCTTCTCGTTTGATGCTCTCGATGGCATACAAGTTACATACATGTTTTGGTTATGTCGACTAGTTGTATGCTATATTTGTCTTAGAAATTTTGCTGGTAAAGTTTTCGGCAAGCCATTACCAGCGGTTTTGTTGTCATGTTGGATACATGCTTGGTTCTGTAAGCATACAGTTTAGATACAGGTTGTTCGCATGAGCACTTCGTCGAAAAAGAACTTGACCCAATACGAGCGTCTGGCGGCAACGCTTCGCGACCGCATTGCCGCCGGCACCTACGCCCGCGGAGATAAACTGCCGTCCGAGATGGAACTCATGGACGAATCGAGCCTGTCGCGCAGCACCGTGCGCCATGCCCTTAAGGTGCTTGTTGACGAGGGCCTGATTCGAACCGAGCGCGGGCGCGGCGCCTTTGTGGCCGACACACCGGCGCTCCACGAGAACAACCTGGTGTTTTCGAGCTATACCAAGCAGGTCGAAGGCCAGGGTATGAAGCCCACCACGCGCACGGTGGACTCGGGCTTTGCCAAAGCAATGGGCAGCGTGGCCAAGTTCTTTGACGCTAGCGTGGGCAGCAAGCTTGTCAAACTTGTCCGCCTGCGTTACCTGGACGATGCGCCACTGTGCCTGGAGACCACCTATTTGCCGCCAAGCTTTGGGTCGCTCATCGATCGCGATATCAACGGTTCGCTCTACGCCACGCTGCGCCAGGAGTTCCATCGCGCGCCGGCGCAGGGGCATAAGACCTTTGAGGTGTGCTATGCGTCGCAAAACGAGGCATTTTTGCTCAACGTCGAGCGCGGGCAGGCGCTGATCCTGATCACCGACTACGTCTACGACACCGACGGCCGTCCGCTCCATGTCTCCAAGCGCATCCAACGCACCGACCGCGCCAAATACACCGAGCCCATCGGCTAACCACCACAAAGGGACAGGCACCTTCGTGGTGGTTTTAGGCGGGAAGGTCGGGGAACCAGGTTGGTTTGGGCTGGTTGGGGGTGCGCTCGGCCAGGACCAGCTCCATCCAGCACATGTCGTACCAGCGGCCGAACTTTTGGGCACAGCGGTCGAAAGCACCCACCAAGCGATATCCCATATGGGCATGGAAGTCCTGGCTGTTGTGCGTTAGATACTCGTCGTCCTTGTCGTGCGGCACGGCGATGAGCGCGCACATGTTGGTGATGCCCATCGCGATCAGGCACTGCTTGAGCGCATCGTGCAGCTTGCGGCCCAGCCCGCCGTGGCGCACGTCGCGTGCCAGGTAAATCGACGTCTCGACCGACCAGTCGTATGCCTCGCGGCTGTTGAGCGGACTCGCATAGGCATAGCCTACCGGACGCCCGTCCAGCTCCATCACCAGATACGGATAGCGCTTGAGCGTACGCTCGATGCGCCCGGCGAACTCCTCAACGCTCGGCACCTCGTATTCGCAGGTAATCGCCGTCTGGCGCACATACGGCTCATAGATGGCAAGCAACGCCGGCGCGTCTTCGGGCGTCGCCAGGCGAATCGCCGGCTCGGACATCTCGGTCATACAACCCTTCTCTCTCAAAAACAAAGGCCGCCTTGCGCCAAACCCAGCGCAAGGCGGCCCCTCGTCATTACATCAGGCTACAGGACAGCCGCCAGCGCGTCGATGTCCTCCTGCGTCGTGGCCCAGCTGGTGCAAAAGCGCACCACCGTGTGGGTATCGTCGTACTTTTCCCAGTACTCGATCGCCGCATGCTCGCGAATGCGGGCCATGTCCTCGTTGGGCAGAATCACGAACTGCTGGTTTGTGGGCGTCTCCAAAAAGAACTGGTAGCCGCGCTCGTGCAGCACGCGGCGCAGCGCCTGGGCCGTCTGAATCGCCTGTCGACCAATCTCAAAATACAGGCCATCGGTAAAGAGCGCCTCAAACTGCACGCCCGTCAGGCGGCCCTTGGCCAACAGCGCGCCGTGCTGCTTAATACGCGGAATGGGATGCGCCGGAGCGTGCATGCCGCAGAACACCACAGCCTCGCCGCAAAGCGCGCCGCACTTGGTGCCGCCGATGTAGAACACATCGCACAGCTGCGCCAGCTCGGGCAGGGTAATGTCGCACTCATCGGCCGCCAGTGCATAGGCCAGACGAGCACCGTCCACAAACAGCGGAATCTCGCGCTTCTGGCACACCGCGTGAATCGCCGCGAGCTCGGCCTTGGAGTACAGCGTGCCGTACTCGGTCGATAGGCTCACGTACACGGCACCCGGGAACACCGTGTGCTCGTAGCTCTCGTTTTCGTAGAACACCTGGATATAGTTCTCGAGGTCCTCGGCGTGCATCTTGCCCTCGTAGCCGGGGATGGTGAGCACCTTGTGGCCGCCAAACTCGATGGCGCCCGCCTCGTGACAGGCGACGTGGCCGGTCTCGGCGGCAACAACGCCCTCGTAGGGCGCAAGCAGCATGTCAATCACCGTCGCGTTGGCCTGCGTGCCGCCCACCAGAAAAAACACGTCGGCATCGGGGGCCTGACAGGCCTCGCGGATAAGCTGCTTGGCACGCTCGGTGTGCGCATCGGTACCGTAGCCGGGCTGCGGCTCCATATTGGTGTCGACGAGCGCCTGCAGCACTGCCGGATGTGCGCCGTGGGAATAATCGTTGTTAAACGCGAGCATGGCAATCCTCTCTTACCGGGTATCGGCCAGATGATTCAAACGGAGCTATTGTACGCCGTTGGGATAGGCAATGCGCGCGGCAAGGCACTCAAGCGCCAGCACCAGGGCAAAGCCGCAGCTCACATCGCTCAAAAAATGCGCTCCGATCACGATGCGGCCAAAGGCGACGAACGCTGCAACAACAACCGCCGCCCAAAAGATTACACGGCGACGCGAAGGTTTTTCCGTAAAGGCTGCCGCGGGAAGCCCGGCGAGCATAAGGCCGATCGCCGCATGCGCCGTGTGTCCGCTCGCAAACGACTTGAAGCCGTCCTTGATCACGCCGGCGGCGATATAAGTCCATTTGTCGGGATTGCCGATCACCCACCACGGCTGAAAATCGAGTCCCTGCGTCACCTCGATCACGCGCATGCGCGGGCGCGACCACAGCGGCTTGACGATCACGTTGAGGATAATGGCCTGAGCGACCCACACGGCAAGTACCATCAACGCCCAGCGCGTGAGCTCATCGGGGTCGGTGTCGCGCGTGAGGCGATAGACGATGAGGTTGGCCGCAATGACCAATGCAAACGTCAGAACCAGCTGAACCGCGATGAGTTTGCCGCCAACCCGCAGGGACGAAACGATCTCGTAGCCGGCCAGGCCGATGTTGACGAGGATGCCAAGCACGGCGAGCCATTTGCTCCCCCTGGAGTCGGGACGTGCCGAGCGCACGAGCATAACGCCCGCGACGCTCGCCGTCAGCTCGAACGGCAGCTCGCCGGCGGCCTCGATAAAGCGGCCGTACATGCTGCCGATGTTGAACAGCGCGCTCGAGATCTGATAATCGAAGAAGCTGCCCACGCCCAGACAAAGGCACAGGGCAACCGCGATAATGGCGACATCTTTCTTATAGATGTATCCGAACATGCTTTCCTTTCGATGAGGCCAGATTGCCCAAATGGGGTGTTTGCAGCGTCGACCCATTAGTCGTCATCGCTGACGCCCAGCTGCTGCAGCAGCATGAGCGCCGCGGCCACGGGGCCGGTGCCGTCGTTGGCGTCGAGACCGCGACCCAGGCCGCTGCCCGCACCGGCGCCCGCCTTGTAGGGCACCGACAGCTTGCGGCTCTTGGGGAAGTTCACCGCACCGTAGCGGGTCTTGAGCTCAAAGGCCACCTTCTTGGGCACGTCGACACCCAAAAAAGTGATGCGTCCGCCGCTGAGCGTGACACTCTCGAGCCCCAGGCGCTCGCCGCGAATGCGGATGCGCGCGCGGTTGAACAGGTTGAGCCCCGCCAACGGCAGCTCACCGTGCGCGGCCTCGGTCTCTTCCTGTACCTCGTCGATGCTCTCCAGGTCCTCGGCCGCCGCGAGCTTGCGGTACACGAGCACGCGCTGGTCCACCGCCGGCAGGTACTCCTCGGACAAGAAGTAATCGGCCGGCAGGTTAATGCCCACGCTCGCCGCCTCCACGCCGGCGTCGTCATCGCCGCGCGCCTCGGCCACGGCCTGGCCCAACATCTGCGTAAACAGGTCAAAGCCCACGCTCGACAGGTTGCCGTGCTGCTCGGCGCCCATCAGCGAGCCGGCGCCGCGAATCTCCAGGTCGCGCATGGCGATACGCATGCCGCTGCCCAGGTCCTGGAACTCGGAAAGTGCAGTCAGGCGCGCCGTGGCCTCCTCGGTGAGCGGCAGCTCGCCCGGGAACATAAAGTACGCGTAGGCCTGCGTGGCCGAGCGACCCACACGGCCCTTGAGCTGGTAGAGCTGTGCCAGACCCAGGCGCTGCGAGTCCTCGATGATGAGCGTGTTGGCGGTCGCGTTGTCGATGCCGCTCTCCACGATGGTCGTGGCGATGAGCACATCGATCTTTTTGGTCGCGAACTCGATCATCACGTCCTCGACCTCGCGCGGGCTCATCTTGCCGTGCGCCACGCCCACGCGCGCCTCGGGCGCGGCCTCGTGCACGCGTGCCACAGCGTCATCGATGGTCTTGACGCGGTTGGACACGTAGTACACCTGTCCGCCGCGACCCACCTCCAGGCGAATCGCCGCGCTCACCACGTCGGGGTCGTACTCCCCCACGTGCACGATCACGGGGCGGCGCCCAGTCGGCGGCGTGGTAATCAGGCTCATATCGCGCACGCCGCTCGTGGCCATCTGCATGGTACGCGGGATGGGCGTGGCCGAAAGCGTGAGCACGTCAATCTGCTCGCGCAGGTTCTTGAGCTGCTCCTTGTGCTGCACGCCAAAGCGCTGCTCCTCGTCAATGATCACCAGGCCCAGGTTCTTGGGGTTCACATCGGCCGAAAGCAGGCGGTGCGTGCCGATGAGCACATCGATCGTGCCCTCGGCAAACGCCTTGAGTGCGCGCTTTTGCTGCGCCGGCGTACGGAAGCGGCTGAGCACCTCGACCTCCAGGCCAAACGGGGCAAAGCGCTCAAAGAACGTCTCGTAGTGCTGCTGGGCCAGAATGGTCGTGGGGCAGAGCACCATGACCTGGCGACCGGAGTCCACGCACTTAAAGGCTGCGCGCAGGGCGACCTCGGTCTTGCCGAAACCCACGTCGCCGCACAGCAGGCGGTCCATGGGCTTGGGTGCCTCCATGTCGGCCTTTATGTCGGCGATAGCCTCCAGCTGGTCGCGCGTCTCGTCGTAGGGGAAGCTCTCCTCCATCTCGATCTGTTCGGGCGTATCGGGCGGACAGGCGATACCGGTAATCGAAGAGCGGCGCGTATACAGGTCGACCAGGTCAAACGCCAGCTTTTTGGCATTCTTGCGCGCCTTGTTGGTGGCACGCGTCCAGTCGGCGGTGTTGAGCCTGGTCAGGCGCGGCTTGTCGCCGTCGGGACCGACATAGCGCGTGATGCGGTCGACCTGCTCCAGCGGCACATAGAGTTTGTCGCCGTCGGCGTATTCCAACAAAAAGTAGTCGCGCTCCTTGCCGCCCACTTCCTGGCGCGCGATCTCGCTAAAGAGCGCGATGCCGTGGGTGGCATGCACGACGTAGTCGCCCGGCTTAAACGGGAAGGTGATCTGCGTAATGTCAACCTTTCGGCGGCTACGCGCGCGGTTGGCATCCATGCGGGCGTTAAGGTCGGCGATCGAGAACACGGCCAAATTGGCATCGGGCACCACCACGCCCTGCGGCAAGGCGGCATCGACAAAGGTCACGCGTCCGCGCGAGATAGTGGGCACGGCAGCACCGGCGGCAGCCTGGGCGGCACCCGCCTCGAGCGAGCGAGCGTTGAGCGCGTCGGCGCGGCGCTCGCGAATGGAAGCATGGGCCTCCTGGCGCGCGGCACGGTCGGCGGAATCCGCTGCTGCCACGCGCACGCGGTCGCCGATAGCGCCGGCATTTTCGGGGGCGGCCGTCAGCGACTCCTCAAAGGTAACGCCCTCGTCGCCAAAGGTGAGCTCCATCGACTCGCGCGCACCGCGGTCGGGGATGGCAAACACGCAGGCATAGCGCTTGCCCACGACCTCCTGGATGCGCGTCATAAAACGGTTGTCCGAGCCTGCGATGGCAGGCTGCTCAATCTTGAGCTCAGCCGTCACCGCACCGCCGGCACGGATGAGGCTCACATAGTTCAGGCGTTGCTGGGAGCCAAAGTCGAGTTGCTGGGCACGCACGTACAGGCCGTCCAGACGGTCGACCCCCGCCTCGCCGGCACGCGCCTCGATATCCTCGTAGGCGCGCAGGCAATCATCGAACAGCGAGCGCGGCTCGGACAGCACCACGAGCGCCTTGCCGATCACATGCGACAGCGGGCTCACGGTCTGGCCGTACATCACCGGCAAAAAGCGGTCGAGCTCGGGCGTGACGATGCGCGCATCCACCATCTCGAGCAGCGCCGCCAGCTTGCTATCGCTCTGGCTGGCGCGATAGAGCGCCACATGCATGTTATGGACCGCCTCGTCGGTGAGCGCCAACTCGCGGCACGGGAAGATCTCGATGCTGTCCTCGTTGCCGATGGTCTGGCCCGTTGAACTCACCATGCGGCGGATGCGATCAATCTCGTCGCCAAAGAACTCAATGCGCACGGGTGCCTTCTCCTGCGCGGGGAACACCTCGACGGTATCACCGTGCACGCGGAACAGGCCGGGCGCGTCGGCGGCACCGGCATTGGTATAGCCCATGCCCACCAGGCGCTGCGGCACCTCATCGAAGGGAATCTCCTCGCCCACCGCAAAGGTTGTCGACTCCCAGTAGCGGCTCTCGACTGGCGGCACGCAACGCAGCAACGCGCGGGCCGAGGCGACCATGATGCAGTTGTCGCCGCGCACGATGCGTCCCAGGGCCTCGCAGCGCTGCGCCACCACGGCATCGTCGGGCGCCTGCTCGCGCCACGGATAGTCCTTGCGCTCGGGGAAGCGGCACACGTGTGCCAGGCCCACATAGGCGGCCAAGCTGCGTGCGGCACGGTCGGCGGCATCCTCGCCGCTCACGATGTAGACCGTCGGGCGCGGACGGCGCGCAAACTGGGCGGCGGCCATAAGCGTGCGGCCCGACTGCGACACGGCCAACGTCACGTCCTCGCCGGCATCGAGCCCGGCCTCGACGGTCTGCAGCGCCTCGGCAGTGTAGAGCTGCGCGGCTATACGGTGAATGAGCATGCTGTTCCTCCGGCATCGCAACGCCAAAAGCCCGCCGGGGCAAGCTCGACGGGTCGTACGTCAAATACATTGTCTGTCATGGTAGCGCATGGAAAGAACTCCGGTTCAAGGGCAAACCCGGCCCCGCAAAAAACGCCAGACGAAGATGCGTTCCGCCCTACCCCGCTACGCGCACGCTGGGGCACAAATCTGCCAGCGGACACTCGTCGCACTTGGGTTTGCGGGCGTCGCAGATCTCGCGACCAAAGGTAATCCACTGATGGTTGACCGACTCCCAATACTCGTGCGGCAAAATCTTGAGCAGATCCTGCTCGGTCTTGAGCGGCTCCTTGGCATGCGTCTTGGGACTCAACATCAGGCGGTGCGCAATGCGGTTGACGTGCGTGTCCACCGCAATGCCCTCCACGATGCCATACCCCACGTTGAGCACGATGTTCGCCGTCTTGCGTCCCACGCCCGGCAGCTTTACAAGCTCCTTCATGTCGGCCGGCACCTCGCCGCCATAGTCGGCGACGATCATCTGCGCGGCCTCGACGGCATGCTTGGCTTTGCTCTTGTAGAAGCCAAGTGACTTGATGGTGTCTGCCACGTCAGCCACGCTCGCCCCGGCCATGGCCTCGGGCGTGGGCCACTGGGCAAACAGCCGCGGCGTCACCTTGTTGACCTGCGCGTCGGTCGTTTGCGCCGAGAGTAGCACCGCGATCAGCAGGCGGAAGGGATTCTCGTGGTCCAAAAAGCACTCGACTGGGCCATAGCGACGGTTGAGGCGCTCGCACACCTCGATGGCGCGCTCGCGCTTGGCGGCATTGGTCTCGCGTGGCATAACGACTCCTCGGCTCAACGGCACAATAAACTTATAGGCACAATTGTCCCACGTCCGAGACGCTTACGCCTCCAAGAATGCGCCGGTCTGACGGCTCCACAGGCTCGCGTACTCGCCACCCGCCTCGACGAGCTGCGCATGCGTGCCGTCCTCGACAATCTCACCATCGGCCAGCACCACAATGCGGTCGAGCGCCGCCACGGTGGACAGGCGGTGCGCCACCACAATGGAGGTGCGCCCGCGCATCAGGTTCTC
The DNA here is from genome assembly GCF_003462845.1 of Collinsella sp. AF15-51. Taxonomy (NCBI): domain Bacteria; kingdom Bacillati; phylum Actinomycetota; class Coriobacteriia; order Coriobacteriales; family Coriobacteriaceae; genus Collinsella; species Collinsella sp. AF15-51. Next base: position 224,854 of record NZ_QRYG01000002.1, read on the forward strand.
GAGCGCCTCCTGCACCAGCGCCTCGGACTCGCTGTCAAGGGCAGAGGTCGCCTCGTCGAGCACCAGAATCGGCGCGTCGGTGAGGATGGCGCGGGCGATGGCCACGCGCTGGCGTTGGCCGCCCGAAAGCTTGACGCCGCGCTCGCCCACCATGGTGTCAAAGCCGTTGGGTAGGCGGTCGATAAACTCGGTCGCATTAGCCAAGCGAGCCGCCTCGCGGATCTGCTCGTCGGTGGCGTCGGGACGTCCGTAGGCGATATTCTCGCGAATGGAGCGATGGAACAGCAGCGCTTCCTGCGGCACGTAGGCAACCTGGCGGCGCAGGCTCTGCTGCGTGCAGCGCGAGACATCCTGACCGTCCACGAGCACGCGGCCGCCCTGGACATCGTCCAGGCGCAGCAGCAGCTTGGTGAGCGTCGTCTTACCCGAGCCCGATTTGCCCACCAGGCCCACGCGCTGGCCCGCCGCCACATGAAGTGTCAGGTCATCGAACACGTTCTCGCCCGCCGCAGCGTCACGGTACGCAAAGCTCAGGTGCTCAAAATCAATCGCGCCCTCGCTCACCTTGAGCTCGGGGGCATCCGGGTCGTCTGCCACCAAGCGTGGCTCGTCCAGCACGCGCGTCATCTCGGCCGCATCGCCCAAAGCGCGGTTGATACGCTGCATCATGGAACTCACGTAGTTCAGGCGCATGGTGAGGTTATAGGTGTAGGTAAAGATCATGACGAGCGAGCCGGCCGAGATGCCAAACCACGCGTTGCCGCCCGCCACGAACACACTCACCACGGCCATGGTGATGACGATAAGGCCCGAGGTCGTAAAGTTGCGCTGCATCATGGCGTGCATCGATACCGTTTCGGCATCGCGCGCGGCACGGTCGGCGGCATCGAACAGATCGCGTTCAAAGTCCTCGCGCCCGCAGGTCTTGACGGCCAAGATGTTCGTGACCGCGTCGGAGAGCACGCCCGAGAGCTTGTTCTGCGCGGCGGACGTCGCGGCCGAAAGCGGCATGATGCGCTTGTACATAAGCCAGACAAACGCGATGTAGACGACCATGATGCCCACCAGGATCACGGTAAATGCGGGCACCACCGGAGCGAGCGCCGCCACCGTGCAGACAACCGAGGTGATAGTGGGGATGAGCGAATACACCGTCACGTCCACCAAACCCGTGTAGCCGCTCATAAAACGGCTCGTCTGGCTCACAAGCGATCCGCCAAATCGACTGGTGTGGAATGTCATGGATTGATTGGAGAGCGTGTCGAAGCACAAGCGCGCCAGGTGATAGTTGCCCGCAATCTCGAGCTTGTAGACGGTGTAGTCCTGCAGCTTGGAGAGGACCTGGCCTACCAGGTTAACGAGCACGAGCGCCAGAATATAGGGGCTAAAGACCTCAAACACCTGGTCGCCTGCCACGGGGCCGGCCTGGACGCGGTCGACGATAAGCGCCATCACGTAGGTGTTGGCAAACGTAAGCAAAAAGATATAGCCCGCCGACGAGAATACCGAGAGAAAGACGATCAGCGGCTGCGTGCGCGTGACATCCCAAAAACGCTGCAACGTGCGGCGCACGGTGGAGCGCTTGAGCGGACTGGTGCTTTTCTGAGACATAGGCTTCCTTTCGCGTCTGATAGGGCGAACCGTCATTGTTGCACACTAAAGCGCGCTTCAGGCACGTACGACACGAAAAGCGCCCGCGCTCCGCGCTCGCGCAGACGCCCCGCCGTCAGGCACGGCTAGTCCTTGTCTTCTTGGTCTGCGGGCAGGCCCGCGGACGTGAGTCCCAAGATCGCGTCGGCCTCGTCGGCATCCTCCAAGGCGTCGATGTCCTTGAGCTTGCGCTCCATAACGTTGGTGCGCGTGGTGATGATGCCCTCGACCGTCTTTCCCGCGGTCTCGATCTGCTGTTGGGCGCGACGCAGCGCCGCCTGATAGCGCGGCAGCTCGGCCTTGACGGCGGAAAGCACGCGCAGCACGTCGTCGGTGCGCTTTTGCAGCCTAAACGTCTGGTAGCTCATCTGCAGGCTGTTGAGGATGGCCGCCATGGTGCTGGGACCGGCAACGTTGACGTGATAGTCGCGGCCCAGGGTCTCGATAAGCCCAGGGCGCGTGACGATCTCGGCGTACAGGCCCTCAAACGGAACGAACAGAATGCCAAAGTTGGTGGTCGCGGGCACGCTCAGGTACTTTTCGCAGATGTCCTTTGCCTCGCGCTTCACCATGGTGTCGAGCGTCTTGCGCGCGGCGGCGACGGCCTCCGCGTCGCCCGACTCCTGGGCGTCGAGCAAATGCTCATACGCATCGCCCGGGAATTTGGAGTCGATTGGCAGCAGCACGGGGTCGCCCTCGTCTACCGGCAGCTTGACGGCAAACTCAACGCGCTCCGAGGCGCCGGGCTTGGTGGCGACGTTTTCCAGATACTGGTCGGGCGTAAGGATGTCCGCCAGGATCGCGCCCAGCTGCACCTCGCCCAAAATGCCACGCGCCTTCACGTTGCCCAGCACGCGTTTAAGGTCGCCCACGCCGGTGGCGATAGATTGCATATCGCCCAGGCCCTTATACACGGCCTCGAGCTGGTCGCTCACCTGCTTAAACGATGCCGACAGACGATCGTTGAGCGTGCGGGAGAGCTTCTCGTCCACCGTCGCGCGCATCTGATCGAGCTGCGCGTTGTTGTCCTTGCGGATGGCGCCCAGCTGGGCATCGACCGTCTCGCGCACCTTGTCCAAGCGGTGCTCGATGCCTTCGCGGTTGGCGCCAAGCTGTTGGGCCGTCTCGCGGCGCAGGTCGTCCATGCGGTCGCCGGCCTGCGAGAACTCACGCGCGATGGTCAGGTAGCGTTGCTGCTCCACGGCCGCATCGGTCGTCTGCTGCTGCGCGATGGCGTTTGCGGTGCGTCGGGTTTCGGCCAACGCGACGTTGAGGGTATCGAGTGTACTGTTGGCCTGCTCGAGCGCCGCGAGCGTCTCGGCGTCGCTGTCGCCACGCTCCCGCAGCTCGGCACGAAGACCTTTAAGCTGCAGGGCGCAAGCCACAGCAACCCCCACCGCCACCAAGGCAATCACAACAAGCACAATATCAATAGCAGACATAAACTCCGCCCAACAAACCCAATCGAGCACCAATCAAAAACCGCGATTAATCTTACCCTGTCAAACGCAGCTCATGTCCAATCGAGCGCAGACAAGTTACCTTTGCGCTATGGGTGCTGGTCTGCTAGCTCTCCCAGCTGGCGCGGATAGTTGCTGCGACATCCCCCAAGCGCTGACCAAGAGCTGCCAAGTGCTGAAGTACCTCATTGGGCGAGGCGCCGTTGAGAATGCACGTGAGGGCATATGAGGCCAAGAAGATTGTCGCGAGCCCCAGCGGAATCAGCACGATCATCGCCAGCGTACGCAGGCGCTGGGCCCAGCGACGGTGACGCGCACGACGCTTGTCGAACGCGAGCTCCTGCGCATATGAATCTTGCTGTACGGAATAGGCCTCTGGTGCCGATTCACACCCGGGCACAGCTGCAGGTACAGCAGCGGGCACGACATTTTGCGCAAAGGGCTGGACTGCCGCCCCTTGCATTTGCATCTCCATGAGTCGTTGCTGCTGACGCAGCATGCGCTCAGCTTGTTGCTGCGGAGTCTCAAGAAACAAATCCATGCTGGCCTCCAAAATCGGAGCATTCGACGCTTACGCCCAGCATCCCGCACCGCCATGACCGCGACAACGCAATCCGTAGCAATAGCCGCAAAGTTTCTTGTTGACAAAAGCTGTCGAAAACCTCAACAACTCCCCTACCAGCACTTTCTCTGAGCTTTTTTATCGAATGGTCTTTTGCCCTTCCGCCAACCCGCCAACTAACCAAAATCTAACCAAAAGCTTGACGAAAATTGTGGAGACCGAGACCCCACACAAAACGTGCCGCCCCAAAAAGGGGCGGCACACAATCTTTAATATCAGCTTTTCAGTAACGAGCACGCGACGACCCGAAGCCGGAGCGCAGGGCGAGGGAAACACCTTTGCCTCGCGCGACCCTGCGGAGCCGTGAGCGAGAGGGAAAGGTATTTCCCCGCCCTGCGCTCCGCAGCAGCCAGCGCCAAGCGCTAGTAGTTCACCACCTGCTCCTCAAAGTACGCCTTGGGGTGGTTACACACCGGGCACACCTCAGGTGCCTCGGCACCAACGTGCAGATGTCCGCAGTTCAGGCACTTCCACACCTTTACGCCCTCGCGCTCAAACACCTCGCCCGACTCAATGCGCTCGACGAGCTTGTTGTAGCGCTCCTCGTGGGCCTTCTCGACGGCGGCGACGCCACGGAACTTCTCGGCGATCTCGGCAAAACCCTCCTCCTCGGCGGTCTTGGCAAACTCGTCATACATCGTGGTCCACTCGTAGTTCTCGCCCGCGGCGGCGTCGCGCAGGTTGTCCAGAGTGCCCGGAACGGCGCCGTCGTGCAGATATTTAAACCACAGTTTGGCGTGCTCGGACTCGTTACCCGCCGTCTCGGCAAAGATATTCGAGATCTGAACGTAACCGTCCTTTTTAGCCTTGGATGCATAGTAGCGATACTTGGTGTGCGCCTGGGACTCACCGGCAAAAGCGGTCTCAAGGTTCTTCTTGGTTTGGGAGCTCTCAAAATCCATAGGTGTACTTCCCTTCAATACATGCCGCCCATAGGCTTTGAGCGGCCTTATTTTATGGTACCCCCTGCCGAAAATCTAAACCTTACAATCCTGTTCTTCAGATTTGCACGGGCTAAATGCTCAGCCAGCGATCGCCCTCGGCTCGGCAAAAGCCCTCACGCTCCAGGTCAGCTAGAATACCCGCGATCAAGTCGCACTCGACCGGCCCGCGACCGGCTGCCGCTTCCATCTCGTTAACGCCCACCACGGTATCAGCAAGCGTAATCCCCGCCGGCTGGCCATCGCGCGCTGCCAGCAACATACGCACGATATGCGCGCGCTTTTGGCGACGTGAGCCCTCAAACTTTGATTGACGGCTATAGCCCGCCGACCGCCTGGACGGATTGGGCAACGTCTTTTTTAGATATGCGCCGTAATCCAGCAACGCGTAATACCACGCGCGCGGCGTGTCGGCATCATCGAGCGGCACGGCAAAGGGAGCGATCTCGTCGGTCGCCGCACCGGGGGCCGCCGGACAGGCGGCTTGGATCAGCGGCACCAGCTCGCGATCGGGAACAGCCGGCATATCGGGAAAGAAGTGATGCAGAAAGACCGTGCGCACGTTGGTCTCCAGATACACGCCCGGAAGATCAAACGCAAACGACCGGATACCCTGCGCCGTTGCCGGGCCAATACCAGGAAGAGCGACCAAGTCACGTGTCTCGTGCGGAAACTCCCCGTCCCAGTCCTCTATAACGCGCTGGGCGGCCTTGTGGAGCGCCAGAGCGCGTCGGTTGTAGCCCATCCCCTGCCAAGCGTCCAAAACATCGGAAGGCGCGGCCTGGGCAAGCGCCTGCACAGTCGGAAAACGATCGAGCCACACCGGCATGCGCGCCTCCACGCGCGGCACCTGCGTTTGCTGCAGCATGACCTCAGAAAGCCAAATGATGTACGGATCGCGTGTGCGGCGCCACGGAAGGTCGCGATAACGCAGGACCCCTTCCGAACGAATCATCGAACGAAAGGGGTCCTGAATCATGGCTATGCTCCTTATGCGGCGCTATTCCTCCCGGCAAGCGCACGCGCAGGTGGCGTACTCGGGAAACGCTTCGCGGTCGGCGAACTTGGGATCGACGGCCGGGAACTGGCGGTGAGCGACGATGTCGCCGAGCGAAACGGAATCGAGGTAGTCGCGCATCAACGCCTGGGCTCCGGCCCACAGGGGATGATAGCAGCACGCGCCCATGCGCGCACAGTCGCCATCGGGTGCGGTGCAATCGTTCATAACCATAGGACCCTGAACGGCCTCGACGACCTGACGAATGGTGACGTCGTCCGGACTGACCTTGAGACGCATGCCACCGTGGACGCCACGCAGGCTCTCCACAATACCGGCCTGGACCAAGCCGTGTTGAATCGAACGGGCAAACGAATACGGGACATTGACCTCTTCGGCAGCGGTGCGAACAGAAAGCAAACACTCCGGATCCTCGGCAAGCATCGCCAACATACGAAGGGCGTAATCAGTCTTCCTCGATATGTCCATTTTTCCCCTTTCAAGGAATACGAACAGCTCGAACGAGCTCCGGGGCCGAGCTTGTGTCGAGACGCTAAATGACCGCAGGACATCCAAATGGTAAATCGGATATCCACTGAATGCCGCGCTTGGAGCGAAATGCATCAGATGCGGCCCACAGTGCAATTTAGTATAACCTAACCCCCTGCTTCGTTGAACAGGTGTTGCGCAACAAAGCTGTTGTTTAGACAGATATGCTTATTAGATTTTACTTGCGTTCCCGAAGGGGCGGGGATTCTGGGCGAAGATGCGCCAGGGCGATCGTTCTATCGAAACAAAGTGCATCAAACGCAAAAAGCCACGTCCGAAGACGTGGCTTTAATTGCGTTGGCGGGAAGTACGGGGCTCGAACCCGCGACCTCCGACGTGACAGGCCGGCGCTCTAACCAAACTGAGCTAACTCCCCAGGCAGACGTTCGCGTTTGTTTCCGCTCGCGTGCGCTGCAGGAATTAGTATACACAGAAGTCTGTCCGGCGCGCAACAACTTTTTTGAAAAAATTTTTCGGTCCCTCCGGGAGGGTCTCCGGGGCCGGCGGGCGCGGGTTAAGTTTGCTGCTCTACAGTCCTGCGCAAGACGGAAAGCACATTAAGTGCTTTCCTTTGCG
>NZ_QRYG01000020.1:0-18090 GCF_003462845.1 Collinsella sp. AF15-51
TAATGGATGGAAACGGATGTTCTATCGGGACACACATTTTGTCCTATAAGCCCATTTTGTTATAGGTCTCCTTCTCTTTCGCTAATCAGATAAGGATTGTTTCTGACCGTGTTTGAAACAAAATCCAAATAGTCTGCCTCGGTGACGAGATCATTCGGAACAGGTTTATCTACCGTACTGCCCTCTCGAACAATTTCAATCAACTTTGGCCAATATGTTTCAATCTTTCCGTTACGACGCTCCGCCTTCATTCGATTCCATGCTTTTGCGCCGCAGGATTCCCTGAAACCCTTTCCTGAACTATTTTCAGTATTCGTTTTGTTTTTTACCTGAAACATGGCAGTGCATTCATCGTTGCAAAAGTCGATTGCCGTGAGAATCTTCCCTCTGCACCAAATCCATCCATATGGCTTAATTTTTGAATATATGTACTCCTCCAATAGGCTGCCACCTATATTTTCAGCACTCATGAATAAATTGTGGTGCGCCGCCCACTCGTAAGCGCGCTCTTTTGATCCTGCGTGTTTTGCGTCCATTACCATATGTATCAGTGCTTCATCGGTAACCGTCTTTTTGGGATTCGCGACATAATCACTTGGAAGCGACTGCCATCCCGAAAGAAATTTTGAAATCCATTTGTTTAGCCAAAGTTCCAAAAATGCTTTCGAGTCTAATTCGAGTATATCTGGCTTCATTGGAATCGAGGGAATCATTGCTGAGGTTTCGGCTTGGAGAAGAATGGGAAATAGCGACTTCATTTCCCTTTTTCTTTCATTGGCGTCATAGTGACAGGTTTCGTTGTTAATTGTTCGGTCTGCGATGGATTCAAAGAGTTCTTGCGCCGGAATGTGATGCGAGTTGCAGTAATTCAGTGATTCCGATAATTTCTTTTTGACATCTTCACGTTTTGCGTTTTTAGCCATGGTCGTGCCTCCTTTGTGTTGATTTTCAACTAGATAAAACCTATACACAAGCGTATATTTGAATTAAAATGGACTAAAAAATGTTCAATTACTTAATTGCTGGAGTCCATTTTGGAAAATGAGGCGATACTGTCTTCCGCGGAAGTTGCGAGCCGTCTTGGGGTGACATCTCAGACTGTTACAAGACTATCTCGTAACGGAGATCTCAATTATGCGCTTGTTGGTAAGCGTAGAGTCTATAGAGAGAACGAAATAATCAGCTTTATGAGGAAAAAAAATCTATGCTTCGCTCCCGCAGACCATCGCGCTACTGAAGTAGTTGATTCGGCATTAACTGCGGTTTCTTTTTTTTCTGGGGCGCTTGGCTTGGATTATGGAATGGAGAGGGCCGGTATTTCGTCCAGTCTTTACTGTGAAAATGACACGAAGTGCCGAATGACTATTGCGTCCAATCGGCCTAATGTTGGTTTGTTAGGAGACATTAATAAGGTTACTCCCGATCGGGTATTTGATTATTCGGGCATTAGCCCCAAAAGGGGTATAGATGTTATGTTTGGCGGGCCTCCTTGTCAGGCATTTTCTACGGCTGGAGCGCGTCGCGCCTTCGATGACGTTAGGGGCAACGTATTCCTAAAGTATCTCGATCTTGCTGACCATCTTCGACCTAAGTATTTGGTAATTGAAAATGTCAGGGGGCTCTTGTCTACGGCATATCCTTTGGAAGCTGGCGGAGAGCCCGTACACGGCGGCGCTATGAAAACGGTTCTGAACAAACTTGAATCAATGGGCTATGGCGTGAGCTTCAATTTGTATAATGCTGCGAATTTTGGGGCTCCTCAAATTAGGGAGAGAGTTGTCTTGATTGCTAAACGAGACGGTTCAATCTGTGATTGGCTGACCCCCACGAACTCAAATGACCCCAAGTGGCAACTTAATCCTTGGATGACTTTTTCAGATGCCGTTCGGGGATTAAAAGACGAACACCATTACGTTCAGTTTCCGGAAAAAAGGCTTAAGTATTTTAAGTTGCTTAAAGAGGGTGAGTATTGGAAGAATTTGCCTGTGGAGCTTCAGGAAGAGGCGATGGGGAAGGCGTATCGGCTTGGAGGCGGTAAAACGGGTTTTTATAGAAGAATATGGAATGATCGGCCTTCTCCAACTTTAGTCACAAGCCCGACAATGCCTGCTACTGATTTGTGCCACCCCACAGAAGATCGCCCTCTTTCAATTGAGGAATATCGTGCCATTCAGGGCTTTCCGGATGATTGGATTTTCCGAGGTGATATTAGCGATATATATAGGCAAATCGGCAATGCTGTTCCCATTGCTTTGGGGGAGGCTTTAGGCAAGTCAATTCTTAAAGACATGTCGAAGTCCAATGACAACAATAAAGACTTGTTCGAAGGCTTCCCGTATTCAAGATATAAAAACTCAAGCCAGTTGACTTGGAGTATTCGATAGTTCGGTTTGTTGCAAGTTGCATACACCTTGTATTTCGTGATTTGCTATCATCAGTCGAGTTAACGATGTGGCGGGGCGTTCTCACCTTTGCTCGCTGCAAGTTCCGCACGAGCCGAAGAGCACTTAATGTGCTCTTCGTGCGAGCAGGACTGTCCGCAGCAGCGAGTAAAGGTAAGAACGCCCCGCCCCAACCCAGCTAACAAAGGAGCTGATATGTGCGATTGCACAGATCATAAGGATGAGATCCCTGCCTACGACGCGCAGGCCATTGAGTCCCGGTGGATGAAGGCGTGGGACGACGAGAACCTCTTTGCCGTCGACACCGACGCCACCAAGCCCAAGAAGTATGTGCTCGAGATGTTCCCGTATCCGTCGGGCGACCTACACATGGGCCACGCGCGCAACTACACCATCGGCGATGCCATGGCCCGTCAGGCTCGCATGCGCGGCTTTGACGTGCTGCACCCCATCGGCTTTGACGCCTTTGGCCTGCCCGCTGAGAACGCCGCCATCAAGCACAACACGCAGGCTGCCGCCTGGACGTATAAGAACATGGACCAGGCGCTCGCCACGATGAGGCGCATGGGCTTCTCCTACGACCTGGATCGCACCGTTAAGACCTGCAGCCCCGACTACTATCGCTGGGGCCAGTGGATCTTTGAGAAGATGTGGGAAAAGGGCCTGGTCTATCGTAAGAAGAATCCGGTTAACTGGTGCCCCACCTGCAAGACCGTTTTGGCTAACGAGCAGGTGACTGAGGGCAAGTGCTGGCGTTGCGGCACCGAGCCCGAGAAGCGCGACCTTGAGCAGTGGTACTACAAGATCACCGAGTACTCCCAGGAGCTGCTCGACGACCTGGAGAAGCTCCCCGGCTGGCCCGAGCGCGTCAAGCAGATGCAGGCCAACTGGATCGGCCGCTCCGAGGGTGCCGAGGTCGACTTTACCCTGTGCGACGCCGATGGCGAGCCCATCGAGGGCGATGAGGGCAAGATTACCGTCTTCACCACGCGTGCCGATACCCTTTTTGGCGTCTCCTTCTTTGTCCTGGCTCCCGAGTACGCCCGTCTGCACGAGCTCGTCGAGGGCACGGAGTACGAGGCGGCCGTCACCAAGATCGTTGAGGACTCCAAGCACATTTCTGCCGTCGAGCGTGCCCAGGGCACTCTCGAGAAGCACGGTGCCTTTACCGGCCGCTACGTGGTGAACCCCGTTAACGGCGAAAAGGTCCCCGTGTGGGTTGCCGACTACGTTGTGGCCGACTACGGCACCGGCGCCGTTATGGCCGTTCCCTGCGGCGACCAGCGCGACTTTGAGTTCGCACGCAAGTATGATCTGCCGATCGTGCCGATCATCCTGGACGATGACGACCGCGCAGCCGTCGAGGCCAGCGGCGAGACTATCGATACCTTCCATGCCGAGACCGTCGACTGGGATTGCGCCCATGCCGCCGAGGGTACGCTCGTCCAGTCCGGCAAGTACACCGGTATGCGCGGCGGCAAGCACTCCGAGGGCGAGGCTGCGATCGTGGCCGACCTCGAGGCCATGGGCTGCGGTCGTCGTAAGGTCGAGTTCCGTCTGCGCGACTGGCTCATCAGCCGCCAGCGCTATTGGGGCAACCCCATCCCGGCTATCCACTGCGAGCACTGCGGCATCGTGCCCGTGCCCGAGGACCAGCTGCCGGTGACGCTGCCCGAGAACCTGGATCTGGGTGCCGGCGAGACCCTTGTCGAGTGCAAGGAGTTCTACGAGACCACCTGCCCGGTCTGCGGCCGCCCGGCCAAGCGCGAGACCGATACCATGGACACCTTTACCTGCTCCAGTTGGTATTACCTGCGCTATACCGACCCGCACAACACTGAGCTGCCCTTCTCCCGCGAAGCCGCCGACCGTTGGATGCCCGTCGATAACTACATCGGCGGCATCGAGCACGCCATCCTGCACCTGCTCTACAGCCGCTTCTTTACCAAGGCGCTGCGCGACCTGGGCCTGCTGAGCGTGGACGAGCCCTTCACCAACCTGCTGTGCCAGGGCATGGTTAAGGACGAGAACGGCGATACCATGTCCAAGTCCAAGGGCAATGTCGTGCCCCCGAGCTCGGTTATCGAGCCCTACGGTGCCGACACCATGCGTCTGGCGATCCTGTTTATCGCCCCGCCCGAGAAGGACTTCGACTGGGATCCCAAGGCCGTTGAGGGCGCCAGCCGCTTCATCAAGCGCGCCTGGCGTATCGTTTGGCAGCTCGTCCAGTCCGGCGACGCCAACGTGGCCTTCGACAAGTCCGCGCTCGACGAGGTTGCGATGAAGCTCTATCGCGAGCGTCACCGCACCATCGCCAAGTGCACCGAGGACTTTGACCGCGGCCAGTTCAACACCGCCATCTCGGCCGTCATGGAACTCGTCAATGCCGCGAGTGCCTACCTCAATGCTACTGAGGGCGCTTCCCGTGACAAGGCGCTGTGCTACGGCGTGGCCAAGGATATCGTAAGCGTCCTTGCCCCCATCTGCCCGTTCTGGGCCGATGAACTGTGGCATGAGGCACTCGGCTGCGAGGGCAACGCCTACACCGCCGCCTGGCCCGAGTTCGACCTGGCCGAGTCCATCGAGGACACGGTGCAGATCGTCGTACAGGTGCTCGGCAAGGTCCGTGGCCGCATCGACGTCGCCCGCGACGCCTCCAACGAGGAGATGCAGGCTGCCGCCGAGGCCGCCGTATCCAAGTGGACCGAGGGCAAGACGGTAGTCAAGGCCATCTGCGTGCCCGGCAAGCTGGTCAACCTGGTGGTCAAATAAGCTCTGCGCGTAAAGCTGACATGCAATAAACGAGGGACGGTCCGGTTGGGTCGTCCCTCGTTTTGTGTTGTCTGCCCTGCTTAGTCAGTGCGTCGCACCGTCTTCTACGGGATGTGTACCAGGTCCCTAAAGTAAACGTTGCCTGTTGCCTCTTCGAACATCCAGATGTTGAGGTAGATGTCGTTGAGGTCGTTGTTCACATCAAAGTCCGGGTCGTCGAAGGTGCCCACAAAGGTGAGCATGGCGCGCGTTTCCTCGCCCGCTGCGACCGGCTGGCGCATGCGCACGTCGCGGACCACGCCGTCGACGTAAGCGTAGGAGTCCGCGTCGCCAAACATCATGTCGACACCCGTGTTATTGGTAACCGTAAAAACCAGAACGGCGTCGCCGTAGCCGTCGGTATCTTTACCCACACAGGTGACATGTACATTCTCGTCCGCCTCAAGGTCGATGGGGAACTGTTCTTGGGGGTCGGCACCCAAGCCCTGGGGATCGATTAGGTCTTCGTCTATTTTGTCAAAACTTTCCGATGGCGTCTTTTTCTCGATGGCTTTGGTGCTGCCAGGGTTCGGTTCGCATGTTCCGGTTTTGCCATTCGTGTTGCCGCAGCCTAAGAGGGCCAACGAGCACGTTGCGATGGCGAGCGCAGTTATGCAGGGGGTGCCTAGACGTTTCATGTGTGCCTCCTTGCCGTAGAGGATTTGGAATGGTTCGTCGTTGCGCGACTTGCTGGCTGGCTTGTTGCAGAATGCCCCTTAGCGTAAGTCTGATCGATAGGGGCTCGGGGAGGAATGCCCTTGGGGTCCGAACGGGCCTGTGGAATGGGACGCATGGCCCGTTTTGGGGCTGTTGAGGGTGCGCCGCATGGGGTTCCTCGACCAATTGTCCTATTCTTGTGGAGAAGCTGTGCGCACGCTGACCTGCAGATTCGTACTGTGCTTGCACGTTTTCGCAGGTATTGGTATAGTTTGCTTGCAAATGAAGTTGTAATTGAAAGAAGTGGGGTTTCGGCCCCGCTTCTTTTTTGTATGGATGGAGGTGCCGCAATGGTCAAAACTAAGACCGAGCAGGCGATCATCGACGCGCTCGAGGCCGTTGCTCCCCAGCACGATGTCGACATCGTTGACGTCGAGCTCATGGGTGCCACCAAGGCCCCCTGCGTGCGTGTGCGTATCGAGGGTGCCGAGGGCCAGAGCCTGTCGCTCAATGACGTCACGGCCAACACCAAGTGGGTCGGCGATGTGATTGAGGAGCTCGATCCCATCTCTTCGAGCTATACGCTCGAGGTGTCGAGCCCGGGTATGGCGCGCCCGCTGCGCCGCCCGTGCGACTTTGCCCGCTTTGTGGGCGAGAACTGTGAGCTCACCTCCACCGCCACCGAGGGCCGTCGCAAGTACGCCGGCAAGATTGCCGCTGCGACCGAGACCGACGTGACCCTCGAGCTCGACAACGGCGAGTCCGTTACCCTCGATTTCTCTGATGTTAAAAAGTGCAAGTTGAAGCCCACCTACGACTTCAAGCCCGCGAAGGAAGGAAAGTAAGATGGCAGCATCCGACATGATGTCCGCCCTGATGGAGCTTTGCCAGGAGAAGCACATCGACCAGCTCTACCTGATCGACCGCCTGGAGCAGTCGCTCGCCAAGAGCTACGCCGAGATCCTGCATCTTGAGTGGGGCGCCAAGGTGACCATCGACCGCACCACCGGCAAGATCTATGTCTACCGCCTGGAGCCGATCGACGATTCCATGGACGAGGAGGGCAACTTCACCGAGTTCGAGGAGATCGACGTCACCCCCAAGAACACGAGCCGCATCGCCGCCCAGCACGCCAAGGCAGAGATCAACGCCATCGTGCGCAACTCCGCCCGCGAGCAGATCTACGAGGAGTTCTCCGGCCGCATCGGTGACCTCATCAGCGGTACCGTGCTGCAATCCACGCCCGACTTCACGATCGTCAAGATTCGCGAGGGCGTCGAGGCCGAGCTGCCGCACTTCGATCAGCGCCGTTACGAGAACGAGCGCAACGAGCGCCCGATGGGCGAGCGTTACCTGCACAACCAGCACATCAAGGCCGTGATCATCGACGTTCGCGACCCCAACTCCAACCTGCAGCCGGTTCGTGGCGAGCACAGCCGTCCGCCGATTGTCATCTCCCGTACCCACCCCGAGCTCATGCGTCGTCTGTTTGAGCAGGAGGTGCCCGAGATCTATGAGGGCACCGTCCAGATCAAGTCGATCGCCCGCGAGCCCGGCCAGCGTTCCAAGGTCGCCGTCCACTCCCTCGACGACCGTCTGGATCCCGTGGGCGCCTGCGTCGGCCCCAAGGGCAGCCGTGTTCGCGCTGTCGTGGGCGAGCTCCGTGGCGAGCGCGTCGACGTCATCCTGTGGGATGCCGATCCTGCCGTCTACGTCGCCAACGCCCTGTCGCCCGCTAAGGTCACCCGCGTCCTCATCGACGAGGAGAAGGCCTACGCCGGCGTCATCGTGCCCGACGACCAGCTGTCCCTCGCCATCGGCAAGGAGGGCCAGAACGCCCGCCTCGCCGCGCGCCTGACCGGCTGGCACATTGACATCAAGTCCGAGACGCTTGCCGCCGACATCCTCAAGAACGTTCCCGTTCACGAGGAGCCCGCCGCCGACCTGATCGGTGACGAGGAGGACGAGGACGTCCGCCGCTGCGAGTACGTGTCCGAGGACGGCATCCAGTGCCGCAACCAGGCCCGTCCCGGCTCCCGTTTCTGCGGTGTCCACGACACCGACGCCTTCGATGATGCGGAGGACCTGATCTAGCGCGCGGTCGCGCCGGGTGGGTCCCGGCGCGTCTCCCACGCTCGTTCAGTCTCTAGGCACCCAAGGTGCCAGAAAGGGTAGGTGAAGTCATATGGCAAAAGTCCGTGTGTCCACCCTGGCCAAAGAGTTCGGCATGACCTCCAAGGAACTGATGGGTCATCTCGCCGATATGAAGATTCCTGCTAAGTCCGCTTCCTCCACCTTGGAGGACGCCTATGTCGCCATGGTCCGCAAGCAGCTCGCCTCGGTGATCGAGGCCCGCGCTCAGGAAGTCGAGGCCGCCAAGCAGGCCGAGGAGCAGGCAGCTGCCGCCGAGGAAGCCGCCCGCGCCGCCGAGGCCGAGCGCGAGCGCATCGCCGCCGAGAAGGCACGCGAGGAGGAGCGCCGCCAGTTTGCCGCAGCCCAGGCTGCCGAGGAGGCTGCCCGCGCCGAGGCCGAGGCCAAGAAGAAGGCCGAGCAGGAGCGTCTTGCTCGCGAGAAGGAGGAGGCTGTCCGCGAGGCCCAGCGCCGCGCCGTTCCCGCTTCCGACTCCGGTTCGCGCTTCCGTTCGCTGCTCGACCAGATCGCCGCACAGGAGACCGTGCTCAAGGAGAAGAAGGACGCCGAGGACAAGGCCAAAGCTGAGCGCGCCGCCGAGCGCGGTAACCGTCGTGGCGGCAACAACGACCGCCGCGGTGGCCGTCGTAACGATCGCAACGCCTCTGACAACAACTCCGAGCGCAACGCCTCCGAGAGCCGTCCGCACAGCCATCGCACCAACGCCAGCAACAACGTCGCTGCCGGCATGGACTTCCCCAACCCCGATAAGCAGGGCAAGGGCAAGAAGCGCAAGGGCGGTCACAACAACGAAGAGGACCACTATAGCCGCATGGCTCGCGAGGCCGAGGAGTATAGCCGCGAGAAGGTACTCGAGGAGGCTCGTGCTGCCGTCGAGGAGGCCTCTCGCGAGTCCACCGGTCGCCGCAAGAAGCGCAAGGAGAAGCGCGAGCGCGAGGCTGCCAAGGCTCAGGAGGAGCGCAAGATAGAGGAGGCGCTGGCCCAGGGCGTGAACCCCGAGGAGCTCGACGCCATCAAGGTCTCCCAGGGCGTTACCGTCCAGGAGCTCGCCGAGGCGCTCGACGTTCCGGCCAACGACATCATCAAGCGCCTGTTCCTGCTGGGCACGCCGCTCACCATGACGCAGTCCATGTCCGACGACCTCGTCGAGCTCGTTGCCGACGACCTGGGCCGACAGATCAAGATCATCACCCCCGAGGAGGAGAACACCTTCTCGTTCTACGACGATCCCGCCGACCTTAAGCCGCGCGCCCCGGTCGTCACCGTCATGGGCCACGTCGACCACGGCAAGACGTCGCTGCTCGACGCTATCCGTCACACCGGCGTCGCTGCCGGCGAGGCGGGCGGCATCACGCAGGCCATCGGTGCTTCGCAGGTCATGATCAACGACCGCAAGATCACCTTCATCGATACCCCGGGTCATGCCACCTTTACGGCCATGCGTGCCCGTGGTGCCAAGGTGACCGACATCGTCATTCTGATCGTGGCCGCCGACGACGGCGTCATGCCCCAGACCGTCGAGTCGATCAACCACGCCAAGGCCGCCGGCGTACCCATCGTCGTCGCCGTCAACAAGATCGATAAGCCGGGTGCCAACCCCGACCGCGTGCGCCAGGAGCTCACCGAGTACGGTGTCATCCCCGAGGAGTGGGGCGGACAGAACATGTTCGTCAACATTTCGGCCAAGCAGAAGATCGGTATCGACGATCTGCTCGAGACCGTGCTGCTCCAGGCCGACGTGCTCGAGCTCAAGGCCAACCCGGACACCTTTGCCTCCGGCAACGTCCTCGAGGCCAAGCTCGACAAGGGCCGCGGCTCGGTCGCTACCGTGCTCGTGACCCGCGGTACCCTGCACGTGGGCGATACGCTGGTCGCCGGCCTCACCTACGGCCGCGTCCGCGCCATGCTCGACCCCAAGGGCCGCGCCGTCACCGAGGCCGGTCCCTCCGACGCCGTCGAGATCCTGGGTCTGCAGTCCGTACCCAACGCCGGTGACGAGTTCCGCGTGTTCGAGGACGAGCGCGAGGCTCGTGCCCTTGCGGACGAGCGTTCGCTCAAGGCCCGTATCGAGGAGCAGAGCCGCGTCAAGCACGTCACGCTCGAGAACCTCTTCGAGACCATTGCCGACGCCGAGGTCAAGGAGCTCAACCTGATCATCAAGGCCGACGTCCAGGGTTCCATCGAGGCCCTTCAGGACTCGCTCGACAAGATGGATCAGTCCGAGGTTCGCATCAACACGATCCACTCTGCCGTTGGTGCCATCAACGAGACCGACGTCGTCCTGGCCGACGCCTCCAACGCCATCATCATCGGCTTTGGTGTCCGCCCCGACGGTAAGGCGCGTTCCGCCGCCGAGCGCGAGGGCGTCGAGATCCGTTGCTACGACGTCATCTACAAGTGCCTCGAGGAGCTCGACGCTGCCCGTATCGGCATGCTCAAGCCCACCGAGGTCGAGGTCTCCACGGGTACCGCGACCGTCCTGGACACCTTCAAGGTGCCTAAAGTCGGTATCGCCGCCGGTGTCCGCGTCGAAGAGGGCGAGATCGCCGCGACCGATTCCGTGCGTCTGGTGCGCGACGGCATCGTGGTCTTCAACGGCAAGATCGCCTCGATGCGTCACTACAAGGACGAGGCCAAGAGCCTCAAGAGCGGTTCCGAGGGCGGCATTGGCCTGGAGAACTTCCAGGACATCAAGCCCGGCGACCAGATCGAGGGTTATCGTATCGACCAGGTTGCCCGTACCGAGTAGGGGGTAGCGCTATGAAGCAAACGCAGGCAACCCGCCGTCTGGGCGAGCAGCTTCGCGAGAAGCTCGGTTATATCCTGCTCTTTGAGGTTTCCGATCCGCGTCTCGACCTGGTTACTTTGACCGCGGTCGAGGTCACGGTGGACCGTTCGTTCGCGCGCGTGTACGTGTCGTGCGATGCGAGCCGCTACGACGAGGTCATGGAGGCGCTCGCAAGCGCTAAGGGCCGTATTCGCAGCCTGTTGGCTCGCTCGCTCGATTGGCGTGTTACGCCCGAGCTCGATTTTCGCATCGATCGCTCGACCGATGAGGCCGAGCGCATCACGCGTGCGCTGGAAAACGTTCCCGCCACGCTTGCGATCGAAAAGGACGAGGACGGCTATCCGATAGCGGATGCCGCCCAGGAGGCAGCTTTAGATGACTAATTCCGCCGACCTCGCCTCGTGCGAGTCTGCAGATATTCAGCGACGCATCCTCGAGCTCATCGAGGGTGCGTCCTCCATTGCGATTTCGGGACATACTTCTCCCGATGGCGATGCCTTGGGCTCCGTTTTGGGTCTGGGCCTTTCGCTCATGAAGTTTTTCCCCAACAAGGACATTGCGCTGCTGCTGGCAGATGATGACCCAGTTCCGCGCATTTACCGCTTTATGGAAGGCTCCGATCGCCTGGTGCCGGCATCTGCGTACACCGGCAATCCGGACCTGTTCATCTCGGTGGACGTGCCGGTCGTCGAGCGTCTCAATAATTCCGCCGAGGTGCTTCGTCGCTCCAAGCATGTGGTGTGCTTCGATCACCATCCGGCGCGTGAGGAGTTTGCCGAGCTCAGCCTGAGGCGCGTCGAAGCTGCAGCCTGCGCCATGATCATCGACCGCTTCTTGGACAATTGCGGCATTGTCGCACGTGATGGCGTTGCGACCTGCCTGCTGTGTGGCTTGGTTACCGATACCGGCCGTTTTCAGTACCAAAACGCCGATGCCGCCGCGTTCCATGCAGCCTCGCGTCTGGTTGCCCACGGTGCCGATCCGGCGCGTGTGGCACTCGAGGTCTACCAGAGCATGCGCGTTGAATTTTTGCACCTCAAGTCCATCGTTATGGGCCGCATTAAGACGGTGGCCCACGGGCGCGTCGCGTATAGCTACGCGTACCAGAGTGACCTTGAGGCTTGCGGTGTCACCTCGGATGAGTGCGACGGCCTGGTCGATGTGGTTCGCTCGGTGATGGGCGTCGAAGTCTGCCTGTTCCTGAAGGGCATTGAGGGCGATACCAAGGTGCGCGGCAACCTGCGCTCCAAGGGCGACCTCAACGTGTCCGAGATCGCTGCTGCCTTTGGCGGAGGCGGACATCCCGCTGCCGCCGGTTTCTCCAACAACGGAACGATTCTCGAGACGCTCACCGTGGCACTTCCCATGCTGGCCGAACTGGTAGGGGAGGATCCCGCTTCGGTGACCGTCGAGCTTTAACTTTTTGGATGGTACATGGCTCGTCGTACGCCTTCTCAACTGAATATGCTGCTCGCCGTCGATAAGCCGGTGGGCTGCACGTCCCACGATGTGGTCTCGCAATGTCGGCGCGCCCTCCATGAGCGTCGCGTCGGCCATGCCGGCACGCTCGACCCCATGGCATCGGGTGTCATGGTGGTGGGTGTTGGCCAGGCCACCCGTCTGCTGGGCATGCTAACCCTCGATACCAAAAGCTATGTCGCCGACATTTCGTTTGGCGCCGAGACCAATACCGATGATGCGGAGGGCGAGGCGGTCCGCACGGTGGCTGTTGCCAACGAGCTCCGCGATCCTGCCTATGCCCGTGAGCGCTTGGCGGCCATGCTGGGTCCGCAGATGCAGGTGCCGCCGGCGTTTTCGGCTATCTCGGTCAATGGCGTTCGCGCCTACAAGTCTGCTCGCGAGGGCAATGCGGTGGACCTACCTCCGCGCCCTGTCGAGGTCTATGCCGCCGACCTGATCGCCGTGGGCGGCGAAGGTGATACGTGTGTGTGGACCGTGGCGTTCTCGGTGAGCAAGGGCACCTATATCCGTGCGCTCGCTCGAGACTTGGGCCGCGCCTGTGAGAGCGCCGCGCACATTTCCGCGTTGCGCCGCACGGCCTCCGGTGTTGTTTCCATTGGCGCTTGTCATGCGGTCGAGGAACTTTCCCCCGAGTCCGCGGCTGGCTTTGCCCTGGATCCCATTGCGGCCCTGGGCGCCACGCGTGTTGACTTGCCTGGCAATCTTGCCGATGACCTGCTCTGCGGCCGACGCATTCCCGTTGAGCGTGCGCTTGCCGATTTCGATACCTCGAAGTCGCCGTTTGCGTTGGTGCTCGATGGGGGACTCAAGGCGCTCGCCCGCATTGAGAGTGGCCGCTTTGTCATGGAGCACGTGTTTCCGCAGGCAATCGGCGGTGTTCGATGATGTTGTCCGCTCGCGAGCTCGCGCGTATCTTTTTCGCGGGCGAGTCGGACGAGGCTCGCATCGTTGCTGCCGATGCATTTGATGAGTGCGAGCACCTGGGTGCCGCATCGATTGCCATCGGCGTGTTCGACGGCGTTCACCGTGGACACCAGGAGCTCATTGCGGCGCTTGTTAGCGATGCGCGCGCCCATGATTGCAAGGCGGTCGTGGTCACTTTCGATCCCGATCCGGACGTTGTGGTGAGTCCTTCGCCCGCTCAAAAATTGATGACGACGGCCGACCGTCTACATGCCTTGGCTCAGACCGGGGTCGATGCGGTGGTGGCCGTTCCCTTTACGCCTGAGGTTGCGGCACTCGACCATGTTGCTTTTCTCTCGCTGGTGTCGCGTCTGGTCGACATTCGTTCGATTCGCGTTGGCAGCGACTTTAGGCTGGGTCGTGGCGGTGCTTCTGGTGTTGCCGAGATGCGCTCTTGGGGTTCCGAGCGCGGCGTTGACGTGTATGGTCACGACCTGCTTTGCGAGGGCGGTGAGGCCATTTGCGCCACCCGCATTCGTCATGAGCTGGGACAGGGCCATGTGGAGCTTGCTGCTGAGTTGCTCGGCCGCCCGTATATGCTGCGTGGCGGTGTTATTCGTGGCCGTCACGAGGGTTCTGACATGGGCTTTCCCACGGCAAACCTGCAGGTTCCCGACGGCATTCAGGTGCCTGCCGATGGTGTGTATGAGGGTCTGGTGCTCGTCGATGACATCGCGTGGCCCGCTGCCGTTAATGTCGGCCTGCCGCCGACGTATGCCGACGATGCCGCTTCATCGCATCTCGAGGCTAACTTAATTGGTTATACGGGCGACCTGTACGGCGCTTCCGTTTCGCTGGCGTTTACGCGCTGGCTGCGTCCCTCGCGTGTGTTCGAATCGCTGGATGAGTTGATCTCGACCGTCGAGGGTAATATCGAGGATATTCGTCACAACTTGGGCGAGCAGGGGGTGAGTATCCGTGATTAGCGATGAGGAAAAAGACCAGGTACGCGCTGCGTCCGACTTAGTTGCCATCGTGCAGGAAACGGTTGAGCTCAAGCCCCGCGGCCATGAGTTTTGGGGTTGCTGCCCCTTCCATGGCGAAAAGACGCCTTCTTTCCACATTATCCCCGCTACGCAGGTCTGGCACTGCTTTGGCTGCGGCGAAGGCGGCGACGTCTTCACCTATATCATGAAGCGCGAAAACCTGAGCTTTCCCGAGTCAATCCGCTATTTGGCCGATCGTGCGGGTATTGAGCTGCATGACACCGGAGATCGTCGCGAGCGCGGTACCAAGCGTGCCCGCATCTACGATCTGTGTGCCGAGACCGCCCAGTTCTACCACACCATGCTTATGCGCGGTAAGGACGGCCGTCCACGCGAGTACTTTGCCAGCCGTGGTATGGGTGGCGACGTCTGCCGCCGCTACTGCCTGGGCTTTGCACCGGGCCGCAACGCGCTGGTGTCGCACCTGTCCCAGGCGGGTTTTACCCCGCAGGAGATGATCGACGCCAACGTTGCCGTGAGCCGCGGGCGCGGGCAGCTTGCCGACCGCTTCTACGACCGCGTGATGTTTCCCATCTTTGACGAGCAGGGTCACAACATTGCCTTTGGCGGGCGCATCATGGGTGACGGCCAACCCAAGTACCTCAACACCGCCGAGACGAGCGTGTTCCATAAAAAGCGAAACCTCTATGGCTTTAACTGGGCCAAGGAGTTTATCGTCGCGCAGGATACGGCCATCGTGGTGGAGGGCTATACCGATTGTATCGCCTGCTGGGAGGCGGGGATCAAAAACGTTGTCGCCACGCTGGGCACCGCGCTCACGGAGCATCACGTCAAGACGCTCACCCGCTTTGCCAAGCGTATCGTGTATATGTTCGATGGCGATGCCGCGGGCCAGAAGGCCGCCCGTCGCGCGATTCAATTTATCGAGCAGGATTCGATGGACCTGCGCTGCGTGGTGCTGCCCGACGGCAACGACCCCATGGAGTTCATCACGGCGCATGGTGGACAGGAGCTTCAGGCGCGCATCGACGCTGCCGAGCCGCTCATGGACTTTGTCTACCGTTCGCTGCAGGAGTCGAGTGACATCACCACGCCGGGCGGTCGTGCCAAGGCGCTGGAAGATGCGCTGACGCTTATCTATCCGCTGCGCGATAGCTATATGATCGACACATACTTTATCCAGATTGCCGATCTGCTGGGTTTGGATCTGGAGACGGTTCGCGCGAGTTCGGGTCGCGTGTTTCGCGATGTCGCCAAGCGCGAAGATGCGGAACGACGTCGTGAGCAGAACTATGAACGCCAGCGGGCGCAAGCCGAGCGCTCTGGTAGCGCGGGCGGTCGGACGTCTGGTTCGCAGGGGGCATCTCGCGGTGCTTGGGCATCGGGCGCGACGCCGCCGGTGTCCGCGCCGGTCGAAGAAGAGCCGTATGACTACGTCCCGCTCGATGCCTACGGTGCCGCGCCCGTGGAGGTCGTCGACGACCTGCCGCCGATCGATGTGCCTGATGGTATGGGTGCTGTGCCTGTGACTGATGGTTCGGGCGCTCCGGCTGCGGCGGCGCCGATGGTTCTTACTGATCTTGAGCGCAAGTCCTTGGCAGGGGAGCGCGAGCTGTTGACGATGCTCACGAGCTACCCCGACCTGTTCCGCACGTATGCCGACCGCATCTGCTCTATCGAGTGGGTTG
This sequence comes from Collinsella sp. AF15-51, assembly GCF_003462845.1. Taxonomy (NCBI): domain Bacteria; kingdom Bacillati; phylum Actinomycetota; class Coriobacteriia; order Coriobacteriales; family Coriobacteriaceae; genus Collinsella; species Collinsella sp. AF15-51. The sequence continues at coordinate 15,890 of NZ_QRYG01000020.1, forward strand.
ACCCACGTCACGAGTCCATCGCATGGGCCGTTCTGGCAACGCCGCCGGGAACCGATCCTGCAGCCTGCATGGATGCGGCGCGCTCGGTCTGTCCCGAGGCGGCAACGCTTGTGAGTGCCGGGCGCATCTCCGCGACGAGCAAGCACCCCACCGAGACGAACATCGTGTTCATGCTCGATACGCTCGAGCTCTACACCATCAAGCGCCGCATGCGTGCCGCACAGGCCAAGCTGCGCCAGGACCGTTCGCTCGATGATGAGGCCCGTCGCGCGTTGACCGTGCAGGCCGCGCAGGATTCGCAGCGTCAACGCGAGCTGCAAAAGTCTATCGGCGGCGTGGCGGACCCGTTCCGTTTGATCGGTCTGGAGGCCGCGGGCACCGAACAAACCTAGATGTTGTGGTCAACCAGCGTATTCTCGCCTATATCCAGTCCTCTTTTTGGGTATAGATGTCAATGTGTGTGCTAAAGTATTGAGTCCTGTGGACTATGAAGGGAGAATCTGTGCCAAAAAAGACTGAGAGCACGGGTACTGGGCTGGAATCCTACGTTGCAAAGCTCATGGGCAACGGCTCAAACAGGACTTCGGTAACCGAGGACGAGATTCAGGTCGCCCTGAAGGATATCGATGTTTCTGACGAGCAGCTCACCGCGGTGTATTCCGCGCTGCGCAACAGCGGCATCCAGATTATCTCCGCGAGCGGTAACGACGACGCCCCCATGGACGTCGACGATGACGATAACGATACCGATACCGACGATTTCGATGACGACGACGAGCACGATTCCGGCTCGCTCGACGATCACGAGCTCAAGATGGCCCGTCAGGCCGATGCCGAGATGGGTTCTTCCAAGAGCAAGAAGAAGCGCACCGTGCGCACGTCCCGTTCACGCTCCCGCGTGCGTGGCATCGATGCCTCCACGGTGATGCTGACCGGCGATCCGGTTCGTATGTACCTCAAGGAGATCGGCAAGGTCGACCTGCTGACCGCCTCCGAAGAGGTCGATTTGGCCATGAAGATCGAGGCCGGTCTCGAGGCCACCGAGAAGCTCGAGGCTGCCGATGCCGGCGAGCTCGAGCTCACGCGTGCCGAGATGCGTCGTCTTACGCGCATTGAGAACGTGGGCCTCGAAGCCAAGCAGGCACTCATCAGCGCAAACCTGCGTCTGGTCGTCTCCATCGCCAAACGCTATGTCGGCCGCGGCATGCTGTTCCTTGACCTGATCCAGGAGGGCAACCTCGGTCTGATCCGCGCCGTCGAGAAGTTCGACTACCAGAAGGGCTTTAAGTTCTCCACGTACGCCACGTGGTGGATCCGTCAGGCCATTACGCGCGCCATTGCCGATCAGGCCCGTACCATCCGTATTCCCGTGCATATGGTTGAGACTATCAACAAGCTCGTCCGCGTGCAGCGCCAGCTCCTTCAGGACCTGGGTCGCGACCCGACCCCCGAGGAGATCGGTGCCGAGATGGACATGAGCGCCGACCGCGTCCGCGAGATCCAGAAGATCTCGCAGGAGCCCGTGTCGCTCGAGACCCCCATCGGCGAGGAAGAGGATTCCCAGCTGGGCGACTTTATCGAGGACTCCCAGGCTATCGTTCCGCCCGATGCCGCCAGCTTCTCCATGCTGCAGGAGCAGCTCACTCAGGTGCTCGACTCGCTTGCCGATCGTGAGCGCAAGGTTATCGAGCTGCGCTTTGGCCTTGTCGACGGGCATCCCCGCACGCTCGAGGAAGTCGGCCGCGAGTTTGGCGTCACGCGCGAGCGTATCCGCCAGATCGAGTCCAAGACCTTGGCCAAGCTCCGCCACCCGAGCCGCAGCAGCAAGCTGAAGGACTACATCGAGTCATAACCTCGCAAGCAAGAAGCGCCCTCAAGCACATCCGCTTGGGGGCGCTTTCATGTGGTCATTGGGGACGTCCCCAATGACTAGGTCGGAAAAATTCTTAAAAAAGTTCTTGCCCTGAGCTGATTCGTCCGTATAATAAACTTCGTTGCTTGAGAGCACGCACCTATTCCTCGGTAGCTCAATGGTAGAGCACGCGGCTGTTAACCGCGCTGTTGTAGGTTCGAGTCCTACCCGGGGAGCCAGAATTTCTCAGCCCATTCCGCTGGGCTTTTAAATTCCTCGGTAGCTCAATGGTAGAGCACGCGGCTGTTAACCGCGCTGTTGTAGGTTCGAGTCCTACCCGGGGAGCCAG
>NZ_QRYG01000020.1:18100-42113 GCF_003462845.1 Collinsella sp. AF15-51
GCTGTTGTAGGTTCGAGTCCTACCCGGGGAGCCAGGTTGTAAAACCCGTCGCTTATGCGGCGGGTTTTTTCATGCCGCGACCACTTGACTCGAACGTTGCCATATCAACATTTCGTGTCGAGGATGTAATCCCGCGACCCACCACCTCAACATGGCGCGGTCGTTGTAGAATATTGCAATGATTGCTCCCACGACATGGTGCCGCGAGCACCAGATAAGGAGATTCTTGTGTCTGAGACCATTAACGGCAGCCTGAGCGTCTCGAACGACGTTATTGCCGATATTGCCGGTTATGCCGCGATGACGTGCTATGGCGTCGTCGGTATGGCTGAGCAGCTCCAAGGCGCCGAGAGCGTGCGCCTGCTTGCCGGTCAGCGCCTCCGCAAGGGCGTGCTTGTCTCCGCCGACGAGAACGGCCTTACGGTCGATCTTCACGTCGTGCTCGAGAACGGCGTCAACATGAAGTCCGTCTGCCACAACCTTTCGAGCTCCGTTGCCTTTACCCTGCAGGAGATTGCCCAAATCGATCCCGCCAGCCTTAAGATCGGCATCCATATCGACGCGCTCAAGAGCCGTCTGAACTAGCATCCGAAAACGGAGATTCAAATACCCATGATTGCAAAGACCATTCGCACCTGTTTTCCGATCGCTGCGGCTGCCGTTTCTGACAAGGCCGAGGAGATCAATAAGCTCAACGTCTTCCCCGTACCCGACGGCGACACCGGCACCAACATGTCGCTCACGCTCGCCTCGGTGACCAAGGAGCTCTCCGCCCTTCCCGCCGATGCCGACATGGAGGCCATTGCCGGCGCCATCACCCACGGCTCCCTGATGGGCGCCCGCGGTAACTCCGGCGTCATTACCTCGCAGATCCTGCGCGGTGTGGCCGAGGGCCTTGTCTCCGCCGACGAGCCCATTACGTCCGCCAACATCGCCTTCGCCTTCCGCCGCGCCGTCAAGGTCGCCTTCCAGGCCGTCCGTAAGCCCATCGAGGGCACGATTCTCACGGTGCTGCGCGATGCCTCGACCAAGGCCGACGAGTGCGAAAAGAAGAAGTTCTCGGCCGAGGACGCGCTCGATGCCATCGTCGTCGAGGCCTACCAGTCCGTCGCTCGCACGCCCGACCTGCTGCCCGTCCTCAAAGAGAACGGCGTGGTCGACTCCGGCGCCTTCGGCTTTGCCATCTTCTTGGAGAACTTTGTGGCTGCAGCACTTGGTCGCAGCACCGTTGTCGAGGATTTCTCCGCTACGTTCGATTCCGCTGGCTCTGCACGCGATGCCGCTCTTGGCCGCGTTGAGATCGAGGCCAACGACGATTGGGAGGGCTCGGAGTTCCGCTACTGCAACGAGTTCCTCTTTAAGGCCGACGCCCCGTTTGACGAGGACGAGTGCCTTAAGTTCCTGGGTTCCATGGGCGACTGTGAGCTGCTCGTGGGCGCATATCCCGACTACAAGATCCACGTGCACTCCAACACCCCGAACCTGGTGCTCGAGCACATGCTGCAGCTTGGCCAGATCTACGAGGTCTTTATCCACAACATGGAGATGGAGGCCCACGACCGTACCGCCAAGATCCACGAGGACCAGGAGAAGGCCGCCGAGCCCGCGAAGGCCCTGGGCTTTGTCGCCGTTGCCGCCGGTTCCGGCGAGGCAGACATCCTCAAGTCCCTCGGCGTTGACGTGATCGTGTCCGGTGGCCAGACCATGAATCCCTCGACTGCAGACCTGCTGGGCGCCGTCGACCAGGTCAACGCGACCTCGGTCATCATTCTGCCCAACAACGGCAACATCCGCATGGCCGCCGAGGCCGCTGCCTCTGCCTGCACCGACAAGAAGGTCGCCGTCGTTCCCACCAAGACCGTTCCGCAGGCCTTCTCCGCGCTGTTCGCGGTCCTGCCCGATTCCGAGCTCGAGGATGCCGTCGCCGCTATGGTCGACGCCATCAGCGAGGTCCGCGATGGCGAGGTCACCCGCGCCGTGCGCGACTCCAGTGCCTCCGACGGTTCGCCAATTCACTCCGGTGACGTCATGGGCATCATTGCCGGCTCCATCGACGTGGTCGGCTCCGACGTGAAGCAGGTCACGCTCGATTGCATCAACCGTATGCAGGAGGAAGAGGAGGGCGACGCGCTGACGATTCTGGCCGGCGAGGAACTGTCCGATGAGGCCTTCCAGGAGATCGTCGACGCTATCGAGGAGGCTCAGCCCGATCTGGAGATCGACGCCCATCGTGGCGAGCAGCCGCTCTATCCCGTGATCTTCTCGATCGAGTAGGCAACTGCCCATGTCCGAACTGTGCTCCGTGCCGCGCGTCTCGGAGCGCTTTGCCCAGAGCAATGCGCTCGACGAGGATATCGCGCGACTCAAATATGTTTCGGGTAAACGTGAGGAGGCCCTTCGCCGTCTGGGAATTCGGACGGTGGGGGACCTCCTTCTCCATATCCCTCATCGATACCTGGACTTTACGCGCTCCTGGTCCATCGAGATGGCGCCCATCGGTACCGTGTGTACCATCATCGCCACGGTCGATCGTATCGTCCAACAGCAGCCGCGTCCGCGCATGCAGGTGACCGAGGTCTCACTCGTTGACGAGACGGGCGTGCTGCAGGTCGCCTTTTTCCGCCAGCCCTGGATTGCCCAGCAGCTTAAGCAGGGCGACCGCCTAGCCGTAATGGGTAAGGTCGAGTTTGCCTACGGCTTTAAGCAGATGGCCTCGCCGCACTTTGAAAAGCTTGAGGAAGGGCGCGCCGCGGGCACTATCCTGCCGGTCCATTACGTGAGTGACGGCGTGAGTCAGGCATGGATGCGCCGTATCGTAAGTGGCGCGCTCGAGGCCGTCGGCAATCCCTTTGATCCCATTCCGGCACGCTTACGCGTTAAACGTCGCCTGATGAGCCATGCCCGTGCCCTTCGATCGATCCACTTTCCCTCGAGCATGGCTGAGCGCGAAATCGCGCGCGCACGGCTTGCCTACGAGGAGTGCCTCTACCTGCAGCTGGCGCTGCGCCTGCGCAACGACGGTGTCTTGGTCGAAGTCGCTCCCTACGCCCACGCCGCGGGCGAGCACCTGGCCGCGCTCAAGCAGGCCCTGCCGTTTTCGCTGAGCGACGAGCAGGAGGCCGCGTTCCAAGACATCCTGCGCGATATGTGCGATGTCGGGCGCGTGATGAACCGCCTGCTGCTGGGCGATGTCGGTACCGGTAAGACCGCCGTTGCCGCCTGCGCGCTGGCTGTGGCTGCCGATAGCGGCACACAGGCCTGCGTTATGGCGCCCACGGGCGTGCTGGCGCGTCAATATGCCGATAAGACCGGCCCTCTGCTCTCGCAGGCCGGCATGTCTTGGGCGCTTCTGACGGGTGCCACGCCGGCCGCAGAGCGCGAGCGCATCCATGCACAGCTGGAATCGGGAGAGCTCGACGTCCTCTTTGGAACCCACGCGGTCCTTTCGGATAACGTGGCGTTTAAGTATTTGTCGCTCGTAGTCATCGATGAGCAGCACCGGTTTGGCGTCGGCCAACGCAATGCCTTGCGCGCGAAGGGCCCCGGTGCCGATCTGCTCGTTATGACGGCAACGCCCATCCCGCGTACGCTGGCGCTTTCGGTCTACGGCGATCTGGACACGAGTATCATCCGCCATCGGCCCGTCCCTGGCGCTGGCGTGACGACACGCGTGCTTACCGAGTCGAGTCGCGACCTTGCCTATGGCGCCATCCGCGAGGCGCATGAAAAGGGTCAGCAGGCCTACGTGATTTGCCCGCTCGTGGAGCCGAGTGACTCGGCCGATGATCTGGAGGACGTGCCCGGTATCGCCCGCGACGACGAGGGCCGCGTGACGGTCCCTGTGCCGCTGCACGATACGGCGACCGAGCTCGATCGCCTGCGTCTGGCGTTGCCGGGTCTTGCCATCGAGCGCCTTCACGGCCGCATGCCAGCGGGGGAGAAGGACCAGGTTATCGATGCCTTTAAGCGTGGCGAGATTGACGTGCTCGTCTCGACTACGGTGGTCGAGGTGGGCGTCGACGTGCCTAACGCCACCGTCATGGTCATCGAGAACGGGGAGCGCTTTGGTTTGGCTGCTCTGCACCAGCTGCGCGGTCGCGTGGGCCGTGGCAGCGTGTCGGGCACGTGTCTGGTCATGACGCACTCCAAGGGCAACGGCGGCGCTTCGGCAGCACAAGATCGCCTGCAATCGCTCGAGAAGACCTCGGATGGCTTTACGCTCGCCCAGATGGACCTGCGTCTGCGCCACGAGGGCGAAATCCTGGGGTACCGCCAGCATGGCGGAGTGACCCTGCGCTTTGTCGACCTGGATGCCGACGAGGAGCTGATCGAGTGGGCCCATTTGGACGCGGTCGAGCTCTTGCGGTATGCTTGCAACCTTGACTCCGTGGCGACGCGCCCCCTGCGCGATGCGGTCGCCATGCGATATCGACACATTTTTAAGGAGGTCAGCGGAGGATGAGAATCATCGGCGGCGAATGGCGCGGTCGTAAGATCGAGGAGCCCCGTGGTCGCGATGTCACCCGCCCCACGACCGATCGCGTGCGCGAGGCATGCGCATCTATGGTCATGTCGGCATTCGACTTCGATCTGGATGAGGTCCGCGTGCTGGACGCCTTTGGCGGCTCCGGTGCCTTAGGGTTAGAGATGCTCTCACGTGGTGCCCGCTCACTCACGACGTTCGAGATCGATCGGAATGCCGCGCGGCTCATTACCAAGAATATCGAGTCGCTCTGCCGTGACCGTGCGCGTTGGCGCGTGGTAACGGGCGACATGCTGGCGAGCGCCTCGCGCGGTCGTGTGCCGGGCGGCCCGTTTGATCTGGTCCTGCTCGACCCGCCCTATGCTTTTGGTGCCGAGCCGGTCGAGGAACTGCTGCCGAACCTGGCTCAGCAGGGTCTGCTTGCATCTGGCGCTTATGCCCTGTTTGAGCATGCCGCCGCCGATGCGGGCGCGCATCCGGCAGGCTTTGAGATTGTGCGCGAGAAGCACTACGGCATTACCTCGGTCGACCTGCTTCGTTGGGTCGGCGATGACGATGGTGAGGGCGATAACGCCGGCACCGATGCTAACAACAACGATGCCACGACGTTTCAGGAGGACGCCCATGAATGACACCATCAACCGCGTGATCGTCCCGGGCACCTTCGATCCCATCACGTTTGGCCATATCGACGTCATCCGCCGCGCCCGCCGCATCTTTCCCAGCGTGATCGTCGCTGTTGCCGAGTCGCAGGGTAAAAACGGTGTGGGTACCACGTTTATGCTCGATGAGCGCGTGGCGCTGGCCCGCGAGGCGCTCGGTGATATCGACGGCGTCGAGGTCCTGCCCTTTACCGGCCTCTTGGTCGACTTCGCTCGCGAGCAGGGGGCGGGGGCCGTGGTCAAGGGCCTGCGCGCCATGACCGACTTTGAGTACGAGCTGCAGCAGGCAGATCTCAACTATCGCTTGGATAACGAGCTGGAGTCCATCTTTGTCATGAGTGCGCCGCAGTACGGCTATATCTCGAGCTCGGTCGTTCGTCAGATCGCCTCACTCGGCAGCGATGTATCGACGTTTGTCCCGCCCAACGTGGTCGAAGCGCTCAGACATCGCTTTTCGTGACGTTTTTTATTGCCTGGTGGCATGTGGTAAACTAGCACGATGATATGTTACCTATGAAAGGAGACCGGATGCCGGGCGAGAATTTTCCTGGCGATAGGATCGTCAGCTTGGTCGATGAGCTCGAAGGGCTGATCGAGGAAGCCAAGCCGCCTTTCGGCAAGAACGCTCAGTTCAAGGTCATCGACGCCGACGTGTTCTTCAACATCCTCGACGAGATCCGCATGAGCTATCCCGAGGAGTGGCAGAAGTCCCGCCGTATCCTTAAGGAGCGCGAGGAGCTTATGGCTTCCGCCGCCGCTCAGGCCGATTCCATCATCGCCGACGCTCAGCAGCAGGCCCTCACCATTGCCGGTGAGCAGGAGATCGTCCGCTTGGCACAGCAGCAGGCCGACGACATCCGCGATCGTGCCCAGCAGTACGAGCGCGAGACGCGTTATGCTGCCGAGGACTACGCAGAGCAGGTCTTTACGCACCTGGAGGAGAATCTCAAGAGCCTGACCGGCACCGTTACCCGTTGCCGTCAGCAGCTCAACGAGGGTGCCGCCCAACAGAATGGTCAGTGGTAATGGCTGAGTTCCCGAGCGTTACCGTCGATCTTTCCGAACAGCTCGAGTTTCCCGGAGATTCGTATCCGCTGACCGGCAAGGTCGATGTCGCCACCTATACGGTGGGCGAGAAGGAGTACCAGCTACAGGACGGCATCGACTACGACGTTGTCTTTACCAATGCCGGTACCGGTGTCTTGCTCACGGGCATGGTCCGCGCGCACGCCACCGGCGAGTGCGACCGTTGCCTGGAGCCCGCTTCGTTTGATATCGCCGGCGAGATCGAGGAGTTCTACCTCTTTGAGGAGCCCGAGGATCCCGAGGCCTACGAGGACGGCTACGAGCTCCTGGGTGAGGACCGCATCGTCGATCTGGGTGAGCCCATCAACGATGCCGTTGTCATGGACACGCCGTTTGTGGTGCTCTGCAAGTCCGATTGCCGCGGTCTGTGTCCCACTTGCGGTTGCAATCTCAACGTCGAGCAATGCGATTGCGCCACCCAGGCAGAGGCAGAATGGGCCGCTGCCACGGAAAATCCATTTGCAGCATTGAAGAATCTCAAGCTCGATGAGTAAAACTGTGGTAGTATCGCTACTTGCGCGTAATCGCCACACTGGATAGTTCATAAGGAAGGTCACTATGCCCGTACCTAAACAAAAGCAGGGTCGTATCCGCACTCACACCCGTCGTTCCGCCAACATGAAGATCTCGGCTGCGGCTCAGTCCACGTGCCCCCGTTGCGGCGCTGTCAAGCTTCCGCATCACGTGTGCCCCAGCTGCGGTTTCTACAAGGACCGCGAGGTTATCGTTACCGAGTAACGGTATACTCTGGATGCGATGCCGTTCCAAATGGAACCACAATGGCCGGCTCAATGAGTCGGCCATTTTTGTATAAGGAGCATGTATATGAGTAACGTTCGCGTTTGTGTAGACATTGTGGGCGGAGACGAGAAACCTCAGGTTGTTCTCGATGGTATCGAGGCTGCGCTTGCCGCCGATCCCGATATCGAGGTCTTGGCAGCTGGCCCCGCTGAAATCGTCAATCCCTTTGCTGCTTCCCATGCACGTGTTGAGGCTCTTGAGGCACCCGACGTTATCGCCATGGATGACGATCCCATTCGCGCCGTGATGACCAAGCGTAAATCGTCGATCGTGCTTGCCTGCCGCGCCATCAAAAAGGGCAACGCGGACGCGTTCTTCTCCGCCGGCTCGACCGGTGCCATGACCGCTGCCGCCACCGCCTATGTGACGCCGTTTAGATATATGGCCGAAGGCAAGAAGCAGCCGGTGCGTCCCTGTCTGACCAATGCGCTGCCCAATCGCGCCGGCGGTCTGACGGTGCTGTGCGATATGGGCGCCAACCCCGATGTCGAGGTCGATGACATGGTGCGTTTTGCCCAGATGGGTAGCGCCTATGCCCGCGTCGTCCTGGGCATCGAGCATCCCCGCGTGGGCCTGCTTGCCAATGGCACCGAGGACGAGAAGGGTTCCAACTTTACCAAGGCCTGCTTCCCGGCCATGAAAGCCGCCGTTCCCGGCTTTGTGGGCAACTGCGAAGGCACCGACCTCACCTCGGGCAATTTCGATGTCGTCGTTGCCGATGGCATGTCGGGCAATATTGCGCTCAAGGCCACCGAGGGCGCTGCCAAGTTTTTGCTGCAGGAACTCAAGGGTGCCTTTATGGCCTCGCTCGGCACCAAGATCGCCGCGCTGCTCATCAAAAAGCAGATGCGCGAGATTAAGGCCAAGCTCTCTGGTGATGCCAAGGGCGGTGCGATTCTTTTGGGCCTGCGTGGCGTGGTCCTAATCGGCCATGGCGCCACCTCGGTCGAGGCTGTTAAAAACGGTACGCTCGCGGCGGCCGAAGCCGTGCGCGCGGGGCTGGTCGAGAACGTCGCCAACTCCATGGACGGCATCGTTTTGTAAGAGCGAGTTAGAGCGCTGTTATGTGCCTCGCGGCCTGCTTCGTGGGGTAGAATCAGAACCGTGTCTTGGTACCGCCCGGGCGGTACCATTCTTTTGGTATTCATTCACTATGAGAGGAAGCGCTATGGACCGCTCCGAAATCTTCGACAAGATCGCCGAGGTCGCTGCTGACGTTCTGGGCGTCGATGTTGCCGAAATTAGCGATGAGACCACCTTTGACGATCTCGATGCCAACTCGCTCGAGCGCCTGCAGCTGGTTACGGCTATCGAGGACGAGTTCAACCTCGAGATCGATGACGAGACTCTGCTCTCGCTCAACTCTGTCGCCGACGCCGTCGACGCGATCGAAAACGCCAGGGAGGCCTAGGTCTTGGCTTTGTCTGAACGACTTACGCGTGCCCAGGAAATCCTGGGCCACGAGTTCAATAATAAGGTGCTGCTGCGCGCGGCGCTTACGCATCCCTCGGCAGTCGAGGGCCAGCCGGTTTCTGCCAGCTATGAGCGCCTTGAATTCTTGGGCGATTCCATTTTGGGCGCTGTGGTCGCACGCTCCCTGTTTGAGTCCTATCCGGAGTTTGACGAGGGCAAGCTCACGCGCCTGAAGGTGTCGCTTGTCTCGGGCGCTACGCTGTCCGAGGTGTCGCACGAGCTGGGTATCGACGACATCATCATCTTTGGTGCCTCCGAGACCGGTACCGGCGCGCGTGGCCTGCACTCGGCGCTCGAGAACGTCTATGAGTCGCTCGTGGGCGCGCTGTATCTGGATGCTGGCTGGGATGCGGCGGCGGAGTTTATCCACCGTACGCTTAAGCCCCATTTGGCCTCTGAGCGTGCCGAGCATCCTGCGAACCCCAAGTCGTTCTTGCAGGAGTGCGTGCAGGCAGACGGCCATGAGCCTCCCGCGTATAAGCTTGTTGGCTCCGAGGGCCCGGCGCATGCGCCCACCTTTACCGCCGTGGTGTTGATCGATGGTATTCGCCAGGGTCGCGGCTCCGGCTCCTCAAAGAAGGAAGCCGAGGGAGCCGCTGCACTCGAGGCACTTGACCGCATGGGCTACACCACCAACGGCGTGATTCTCAACAAGAAGCCTGTTTAAGCGAGGAACCGTGTATCTCAAGTCCCTCACGCTCAAAGGGTTCAAGTCGTTTGCCGACCGCGCCCATATGACGTTTGAGCCGGGCCTGACCGTCATCGTCGGTCCCAACGGCTCGGGAAAATCGAACATCTCTGACTCGATTCTGTGGGTCCTGGGCGAGCAGAGCGCCAAGCAGCTGCGCGGCCAGGCCATGGAGGATGTCATCTTCTCGGGCTCGTCAGCGCGCAAGCCGGTGGGTGTCGCCGAGGTCACGCTGGTGCTCGATAACTCGGACCATATGCTGCCCGTCGACTTTGACGAGGTCGCCATCACCCGTCGTATGTATCGCTCGGGCGAAAGCGAGTACCTCATCAACTCGAGTCCGTGCCGCCTGATGGACATTCAGGACATCCTGCACGATTCGGGCTTGGGCAAGGATACGCATTCCATCATCAGCCAGGGCAAGCTCGACGCCATTTTGCAGAGCCGCCCCGAGGAGCGCCGTGCCCTCATCGAGGAGGCCGCCGGCATCTCCAAGCACAAGCGCCGCAAGGAGCGTGCGCTCAAAAAGATTAATTCGATGGACGAGCACTTGACCCGTGCCCGCGACATCAATAAGGAGATCGCCCGTCAGCTGCGGCCGCTGGAGCGTCAGGTCGATCGCGCGCGCAAGTACAAAGAGCTGTCCTCGCGCGCGAACGAGCTTACGCAGATGCTGGCCGTCGACGAGCTTCGTTCGCTGCAGTCGCAGTGGAACGACTTGGAGAGCCGCTCCAAGGAGGGTGCTGCCGAGCTTGAGCTTGCGCAGTACCGCTTGGGCGAAAAGGAACGCGAGCTCGAGAAGTTCCAGGTCATGCTCGAGGAAAAGGGCCTGTTTGTGGGCGATCTGGGCGAGCAGCGCCGCCATATGCAAGACGTGGTCGGTCGCATTAACTCCGATATGCGCCTGCTCGAGGAAAAGGGCCACAATATGGTGTCGCGCCTGTCCGACATGCGCGGCCAGATCTCGAGCTCCGAGCATCAGCGTCGTCGCGTGGTCGAGGAGCTCGAGGATGCACGTGCGCAGCTTGAGGAAGTGACCGGCGCGCACATGCAGGCCCAGGAGGACGTTGACGCCGCTGGTCCTGCCGCCGCTGAGCTCCACGAGCGGCGCGTGGCGCTCGACAATCAGATTTCGCAGCTTACGCGTGAGCAACGCGATGTGCAGCGTGTGGCCGATAACGCGGCGCTCGAACTCGCCAAGGTGAAGGACTCGCTGAGCAACGCCGAGGTCGAGGACAACATGTACGCCTCGCGCCTGGAGCAGATTGATGAACAGCTCGAGGAGGTTACAGCATCGCTTGATAGCCGTCGCGACCGTGCTGAGGAGCTTGAGAGTGCCCTTGAGGCGGCTCGTCAGGCCCAGAACGATGCGCGCGAGGCCACCGAGGTCGCCCGTGCAGCCCTGAAGGACTTGCGTAATCGTGAGAGCGAGGCGCGCAACAAGCTGTCCGAGGTGCGCTCGGAGCTTGCCAGCCAAAAGAAGCTCGATGCCCGCATGGCAGACAGCTCGCCGCTGGTGAGCCGTCTGGTGGGCGCGCTGGGCGACGATGTCTCAGGCCGTCTGGGCGACGTGCTCGACGCCCCTCGTGAGCTTGAGGGCCTGGTTGAGCAACTACTTGCCGGCGATATCGATGCTCTTTTGTTTGATGATGCCGCTACGCTTGAGCGCGCCGGTCGTGCGGCTTTGGACCAAAAGAAGGCTTCGGGCGAGGCGCTGCTGATGGCGCGCGGCGTGAGTGGCTCTGCTGCCGCCGAGGGCGCTGCCGGTACGCGTCTGGTCGATCGTCTGTCCGTGCGCTCCGGTTATGGCCCGGTTGTCGAGGCCCTTCTCGGCGGCTATTACGTGGTCGATGACTTGGCTGCCGCGTTGGCTGCCCCTGTCGTTGACGGTGTGACCTACGTGACTCCCGATGGCGCCCGCGTGAGCTGTGGTGGTCTGGTGCGCGTGGGGCTCGATGCCGGCGAGGCTTCGGGTGCCTTGGAGCGCAAGCGCCGCATCCGTGAGCTCGAGGGCCTGGAACCCGATCTGGCTGCCATCTTTGAGCATGCTTCGGACCAAGTCGTTGAGGCCAACGCCGCCGTCGAGGAGGCACGTGCCGCCGAGGGCGATGCCGCCGGTGAGATCGCCCGTCTTGAGGGCGAGCGCCGCTCGCTGCTCTCCGAGATCGGCCGCTTGGAGCAAAGCGTCAACAATGCCGAGGTCGAGCGCGTGCGCATCTCCAAGCGCCGCGAGCAGGCCTCCGAGGCCGTTCGCGCTGCGCGCCCGCGCGTTGACGAGCTCACCCGTTCGCGTGACGAGGCGCGTGCACAGGCAAGCGACCTGGGTCTCCAGATTGCCGAGGCCAACGATGAGCTCGATCGCGTTCGCCGTGACGATTCCGAGGCCGCCGGTAAGCTCGCCGATGCCAAGGTGCGCCTGGCCCAGACGAGCGAGCGCCTGCGTTCGCTGAAGGGCCGCGTGCCCGACCTTGAGCATCGTCTTGAGGGCATCGACCGTCGTATCCGCGGAACACGCCAGGCTTCGCGCTCGCTCGAGCTGCTGCGCCTGCGCGTCGACCCCATGCACGAACGCTATTCTGCCCTGTTGGAACGCGCATCGGATTGGGCAGCGCGCCTGCGTGACCAGGCCTCTCTGGAAGAGGCGGACTCCGCTTCGCTCAAGAAGACCATCGAGGATGCCAAGGCCGGGGTCTCCCGTGCCAAGGAGCGGGTTGATGCCGCCACGGCGATGCAAAATGAGTTCAAGGTTGCGCGCGGCAAGCTCGAGGTGCAGGTAGAGGCGGCCATCAAGGCCATTACCGCCGACGGTACCACGGTGCTCGAGGAAGCGCTCATGCTGCCGGCGCCCACCGATCGCGATGCCGCCGAGCGCGAGCTCAACCAGCTTGTGCGCCAGATCAACAATCTGGGCCCCGTGAACCAGGTTGCCATGGAGGAGTACGAGCAGCTCAAGCGCCGCGCCGACTACATCGAGGAGCAGCTGGCTGATCTGGAGAGCGCGCGCAAGGCGCTCACCAAGATCACGGTGGCCATTGATCGCAAGATGCGCAAGGCGTTTCTGGTGACGTTTGAGAAGGTCGACGCGAACTTCCGCGAGATCTTCGCCATGCTGTTCCCGGGTGGCCAGGCTCATCTTGAGATGACCGATCCCGAGCATCCTGCCGAGACGGGCATTGAGGTTGTGGCGCAGCCGCGCGGCAAGCGCATTACCAAGATGATGCTCATGTCGGGTGGCGAGAAGAGTCTGACGGCGCTCGCCCTGCTCTTTGCCGTGTACCGCACGCGCACGGTGCCGTTCTATGTGCTGGACGAGGTCGAGGCGGCGCTTGATGACGCCAACCTGTCCAAGCTCATCGGAGCCCTCGATGTGCTGCGTTCCGATACACAGCTCTTGGTCATTTCGCATCAGCGCCGTACTATGGAGGACGCTGACGTTCTCTATGGCGTCTCGATGCAAGCCGACGGCGTCAGCCGCGTCGTCTCGCAAAAACTCGATCGCGAAACCGGAAAGGTCGTGAATGCATAATGGGATTCTTTGACGCTCTCTCGCGCGGACTTGAGCGCAGCCGCGAGGCCCTCAACGAGGTCTTCTACTTTGGCGGCGAGGTCGACGAGGACTTTTGGGAGGACCTTGAGGACACCCTCGTTATGGGTGACATGGGTGCCGAGGTCGCTATTCAGGTCTCCGATGACCTGCGCGATGCCGCAGCCAAGAAGAACCTCAAGACCGCACCGCAGCTTCGTCGCGCTCTGGCCGAGCAGCTTGAGCAGCACTTTGTGCCCATCGAGCGCGATCCGTTCTCCGATACGCCGAGCTGCGTGCTGTTTGTGGGCATCAACGGTGCCGGCAAGACCACGACGGTCGGCAAGATTGCGAGCGCCATGGCTTCCCGCGGCAAGAATGTCGTGATCGGTTCGGCCGATACCTTCCGCGCCGCCGCCATCGAGCAGCTCGATGTGTGGGGTCAGCGCGCCGGTGTTCCCGTCATCAAGCGCGACCGCGGCTCCGACCCGGCGAGCGTTTGTTACGACGTGCTCGACGAGGCCGACAGGCGCGGCAGCGACCTGGTGCTTATCGACACCGCCGGTCGTCTGCATACGAGCCCCGAGCTCATGCGCGAGCTCGCCAAGGTGGTCAACGTGACGCGTAAGCGCGCCGCCAATATGGCCGCCGGCCCCATGCCGGTTTCGGTCGTGCTTGTGATCGATGCCGCCACTGGTCAGAACGGTCTGAACCAGGCGCTTGAGTTTAACGAGGCGCTGGGCCTGGACGGTATTATCATGACCAAGCTCGACGGCACGGCTAAGGGCGGTATCGCCATGGCCGTGGCCGAGAAGCTCAAGCTCCCGATCCTGCGCATCGGCGTGGGCGAGCAGGTCGATGACCTGCAGGAGTTTAACGCCAAAGATTTCTGCCGCGCCCTGGTGGGCGAGTCCAACTAAGGAGTAACCAGTGTTTGATTCCCTGAGCGATCGCCTCAACGACACATTTGACCGCCTGCGCGGCAAGGGTAAGCTGACCGAGGCCGATATCACCTCGGCCATGCGCGACATTCGCATGGCGCTGCTCGAGGCCGACGTTAACTTTAAGGTCGTCAAGGAGTTCGTTGCTAAGACTAAGGAGCGCTGCATGACCGCCGAGGTCATGGAGTCGCTGTCGCCGGCGCAAAACGTCGTCAAGATCGTGCTCGACGAGCTCACCGAGATGCTCGGCTCCACCGAGAGCAAGCTCGTTTTTAGTAACCGCATTCCTAATGTCATCATGCTCGTGGGCCTGCAGGGCTCCGGTAAGACCACGGCTGCCGTAAAGCTTGCCCACCTGCTCAAGAAGCAGGGCCGCTCGCCGCTGCTCGCCGCGTGCGACGTCTACCGTCCCGCTGCTGCCGACCAGCTTGCCACGCTCGGCGGCGAGATCGGCGTGCCGGTCTTCCGCGGTGACGGCGAGCACCCGGTCGACATCGCCAAGGGCGCCATCCAGGAGGCCGTCGACCACCTGCGTGACGTGGTCATCGTCGATACCGCCGGACGTCTTCAGATCGACGAGCAGATGATGCAGGAGGCCGTCGACATCAAGAAGGCCGTCAAGCCCGACCAGGTGCTGATGGTCGTCGACGCCATGACCGGCCAGGATATCGTCAACGTGGTCTCGACGTTTGCCGAGCGCACCGACTTTGATGGTGTGATTATCTCCAAGCTCGACGGTGACGCCCGTGGCGGTGGCGCGCTTTCGGTGCGTCAGGTGACCGGCAAGCCCATCAAGTTTGTGAGCATGGGCGAGAAACCCGATTCGCTTGAGCCGTTCTATCCCGATCGCATGGCCAAGCGAATCTTGGGCATGGGCGACGTTGTCGGCATCATCGAGAAGGCCCAGGAGGCCGCCGATGCCGAACAGCTCGAGGCTGCCGAGCGCATGCTGCGCGAGGGCTTTACCATGAACGACATGCTCGACCAGATGAAAGCCGTCAAAAAGATGGGCGGCATGAAGGGTATCCTGGGCATGCTCCCCGGTGGCCAGCGCGCGCTCAACCAGATGGGCGGTAACCTGGACGAGGGCATCTTCGACAAGAACGAGGCCATCATCATGTCGATGACCAAGGAGGAGCGTCTGCGTCCCTCCATCATCAACGGCCAGCGTCGCGCGCGTATCGCCAAGGGCGCCGGTGTGACCCCCACCGAGGTCAATAGCCTTATGAAGCAGTGGGGCGAGATGAACAAGATGATGGGCCGCATGCGCACGATGGCCAATCAGGCACAGGCCGGCGGCAAGAAGGGCAAAAAGGGCAAGAAGGGCAAGAAGATGCGCATGCCCAATATTCCCGGTCTGGATGCCATGGGCTTGGGCGGCATGGGCGGCCTGGGAACGGGTGGTCCTAAGTCCGATATGGACCTGCTGCGCCAGATGGAAGCGCAGATGCGCAATAAGAAATAGGGCTGTAATTCCAGCTTGATATGGCAAAGGCCACTCGGAAGCTACCGGGTGGCCTCTGTTGTTGGCTTTGATAGTTGGGCTGCGTTCAGCGTCGCGCCCCGAGCTCGCGGTGCCGTGCCGTTAGTGGCAGCCGCAGCCCTCGTGGCCCTCGTGCTCGTGATGGCCGTGGCAGCTGCAGGACTCGCCATGTTCGTGGGCGTGGTCATGGCCGTGGCAGCCGCACGTGGCCTCGCCGTTCTGTGCGAGCGTTCCGGCGATAAGGGCCTCGACACAAGCGTCGCAGCTGCCCTGAGCTCCTGCGTACACCGTGATGCCGGCTTGGGCAAGCGCGTTGATGGCGCCACCGCCGATGCCGCCGCAGATGAGCGTGTCCACGCCACCGTTGGCGAGCAGGCCCGCAAGGGCACCGTGGCCGGTGCCGTCGGTGCCCACGACCTGCTCGTTGAGTACCTTGCCATCCTGAATGTCGTAGATCTTGAACTGCTCGCTGCGGCCAAAGTGCATAAAGATGTTGCCGTTGTCGTACGTGGTTGCCACCCTCATGGTGTAGACCTCCTTTGCTGGCCATGCGGCCGTCGTTGCGGTGATGGGGGAGTACGCGATATTGCCGCCCTCGATGACGAGCGCCCGCCCGTTGACCAGAGCGTTTGCCACCTTGCGATGTGCGCGGCTGCAGATGGCCGCCACGGTGGCGCGGGCGATGCCCATTTGCTGGGCGACGGCCTCCTGATTGAGGCCTTCCAGGTCGCACAGGCGCAGTACTTCGAGCTCATCGACCGTCATCTCGATGGCGTCTCCGCTGGCAAGGCCGTCGGGGGTAAAGCCGCGATATTCGGGGATGATCCCAACACGGCGTAATTTTTCGCGTCTTCCTGCCATACGTGCTCCAAATCTGACATATGTCAACAATAGAATAGCGAACGTGCGGATTTGTGCAAGGAATTTCTGGCATATGTCAGAAAATGAGGGCTTATGTTTGGGCTGTGGGGCCGCGTGCGCCTGGGCTACAATAAAAATTGCTTATAGGCGACTGACAGGAGGGTCAATGAGCAAGGCTGATCAACAGTTTGTAACCATGTGCCGCGATATTCTGGACCATGGCACCACCACCGAGGGCCAAAAGGTCCGTCCGGTGTGGGAGGATGGCACCCCTGCCTATACCATTAAAAACTTTGGCGTTACGGCGCGCTACGACCTGCGCGAGGAGTTTCCCGCGCTTACCTTGCGTCGTACGGCCCTCAAATCTGCCATGGATGAGATCCTATGGATCTATCAAAAGAAGTCCAATAACGTGCATGACCTCAACAGCCATATTTGGGACGAGTGGGCCGACGAGACCGGCTCCATCGGCAAGGCCTACGGGTATCAGATTGGCCAGAAGAGCCATTATACCGAGGGCGACTTTGACCAGATGGACCGTGTGTTGTACGACCTTGAGCATACGCCGTACAGTCGCCGCATCATGACCAACACGTACGTGTTTAGCGACCTTTCCGAGATGCACTTGTATCCGTGCGCCTACAGCGTGACGTATAACGTGACACAGCGACCGCAGGATGACAAACCGACGCTCAACATGATTCTCAACCAGCGCAGCCAGGACATTTTGGCCGCGAATAACTGGAACGTGTGCCAGTACGCCATCTTGCTGATGATGGTCGCGCAGTCGGTCGATATGATTCCCGGCGAGCTGCTGCATGTGATTGCCGATGCCCACATTTACGACCGCCATGTCGACATCGTCCGCGAACTTATCGAGCGTCCGCAGTTTGCGGCGCCCAAGGTAACGCTTAACCCTGATGTGCACGATTTCTACGCGTTTACGACCGACGACCTGATCGTCGAGGGCTACGAGCACGGCCCGCAGGTCAAGAGCATCCCCATTGCGGTATAGGTGGCAGGTATGACGTGTAAGCTTTCTGCCATCGTCGCCGTGTGTGACGACTGGGGCATTGGCTGCGAGGGCGATATGGTCGTGTCCAATCGCGCCGACATGCGCCATTTTGTGGCGTGTACCAAGGGCTGTCCGGTCATCATGGGACGCAAGACGCTGCTGAGTTTTCCCGGTGGACGTCCGCTCAAGAATCGTCGCAATATCGTGCTCACGCGCGACGAGGATTTTACGCCCGAGGGAGTCGACGTGGTGCATAGTATCGGCGAGGCGCTCGCCGCGGTTGCCGATGAGCCCGTTGCCTGGGTGATCGGCGGCGGCGATGTCTATCGGCAGTTTTTGCCGTACTGCGTGGAGGCCGAGGTCACGCATAACCACTGCGTCCATCCCGTGGACACGTACTTTCCCGACTTGGACGCCGATCCCGCGTGGGAAGTTGCGCGGCGCGAAGGGGTTGCCACGATTGCCGCGGGCGAGGGTGACGAAGGCCTCGATTATGAGTTCGTGACGTATCGTCGCGTTAGTGCTTAAATCACCTTTTGCCACGGTATTATCGGGTTGGAATGATTGAGGGGCGACGCCTGGCGTCGCCTCGTTGTATATAGATGCTGCTATTGGAAGGGTTCGGGCTGCTATGACTGATGCCGTTGAGGTGCTGCGAATCGATTCGCTCGAGGACGAGCGGCTCGATGCCTACGTGCGACTGACCGAGCGCGAGCTGCGCTGCGTGCTGGAGCCGCAAAAGGGCATCTTTATCGCCGAGAGCGCTAAGGTTATCGAGCGCGCGGTTCGCGCCGGATACGGGCCGGTGAGTTTTCTGTTGGGTGAGCGCTGGCTCGACCAGATGATGCCGCTGTTTGAGCGCCTGGTTGTGCGCGAGGGCGCGGGTCCGGTTCCTGTGTTCGTTGCCTCCATGGAGCTCATGGAGCAGCTGACGGGCTTCAATGTGACGCGCGGTGCGCTCGCGGCATTTCGTCGCCCGCGACAGATTCCGGTTGATGAGTTCTTGGGCGGCGTCGTCGAGGCGGCGGGGGAGCGCCCGGTGCGCGTGTGCGTGCTCGAGGGCATTGTCGACCATACCAATGTGGGCGCAATATTCCGCTCGGCGGCCGCGCTCAACGTCGACGGCATTTTGGTCAGTCCTACGTGTTGTGATCCGCTGTATCGTCGTTCGGCCCGCGTGAGCATGGGCACGGTGTTCCAGGTGCCCTGGACACGCATTGGCAGCGAAGCGCGCGTATGGCCGCATGATGGGCTGGCGGCGCTACACGATGCCGGCTTTTCGTGTGCCGCTATGGCGTTGACGGATGATTCGGTGTCGCTGGACGATCCCGCGCTCCAGGAGATTGACCGCCTGGCAATCTTTATGGGCACCGAGGGTGCTGGCTTGGGCGCCAAGACCATTGCAGGCTGCGACCGCGCCGTGCGTATTCCGATGGCGCATGGGGTCGATTCACTCAACGTGGCCGCGGCAAGCGCTGTTGCCTTTTGGCAGCTGTGCCCGCATGTGAGCAACGAGTACCACTACCAGCCGGGGCTGTATCACTAGGCAGATAGTTAGCACCGGGCTCTGGTTCGGGGCGTTTCGGCCGACGTCGGTCGGTGCTAAGCTGGTATTGGCTTTGGTCTTAAATTGCCGTTTTGTTGTTTGACGTACGCTGGTGGGGAGGGCGTGTGGCTAAGAAATCTACGGCTATCGATGTAACGCAGGGTGTCATTTGGCAACAGCTGCTGTCGCTGTGCGTCCCTATCTTCTTTAGCTCGTTTTTTCAGCAGGCTTACACGCTTATTGGTACGTATATCGTCGGCCAGTTTGGCGGCAAGCTCGCGCTGGGTGGCATTCAAGCCACGATGGTGCTCACCGAGCTCTGCATTGGCTTTTGCGTTGGCGTTGGCGCTGGCTGCGCGGTCATTACCGGTCAGTTTTTTGGTCAGCACGATGATGAGCGATTGAGTCGTTCGGTCCATACGGCCATGACGCTCGCGCTGGTGGGCGGTATCGTTTTCTCGATTCTTGGCATAGTGTTCGTTGAGCCCATGCTGGTACTTATGAACACGCCGCATGAACTATTGGCCGAGGGCGTGGCCTATGCTCGTTGCTATTTTGCCGCCATGGTTGCGGCGCTGCTGCTCAATATGGGAACGGCGCTGCTGCGCGCCGTGGGCGACACACGCGGTCCTGCTGTGATCATTGCTTCCGGCTGCCTTGTTAATGCGGTGCTGGATGTCATCTTCGTTGCCGTGCTTCATATGGAGGCTCTGGGCTGCGGCATCGCGGTGGCGCTGACCATTTGCTCCAACGCCACGATGATCGTGATTCGTATGATGCACGCTCCGGGTGCGTGGCGGCTTTCACTGTCCAAACTCTGCATTGATCCTGGCATTTGTAAGAGCATGATCTCGTGTGGTCTGCCGCTTGGCTTTCAGTCTGCTGCGTATTCGATTTCCAACGTTTTGATTCAGGTGTCGGTCAACTCGTTTGGTGCCGATGTCACCACGGCGTGGGGTCTTTCGGGCCGTTTGGATGGCATTGTCTGGATGGTTACCGAGGCGCTTGGCGTTTCGATCACCACGTTCTCGGCACAGAACTTTGGCGCGCGCAACTACGAGCGCATGCGCAAGGGCTACCATACGTCGCTTGTGCTGTCGTTTATGCTCATTGGTGGCCTGTCTGCCGTGCTACTGGTGTTCTCGGGTCCGTTGTCGCGTCTGTTTGTCGACGATGCTTCGATTTCGGCCTACACCACGACGATTCTTCATTTCATCGCGCCGTTCTACGCGATCTTCTCGATTATCGAAAACGCGTCCGGCTCCATCCGCGGCGCTGGCGTGAGCTTCCAGCCTATGATGCTCACGATTTTTGGCACCGTCGTGCTCAGGGTGATCTGGGTGTTTGCGATTATGCCGTTCGATCCGTCGCTTGAGCACCTGCTGCTGGTTTACCCCGTAACTTGGCTAATCACGGCCACGATGTTTACCATCTACCACCACAGCGGCAACTGGCTCGGCCGCGCCACCGCCTAATGATCCGAAGGGGACGGAGGAAAACGGATCATTGACCTGGCGATAAGGCAAAATGATCCGTTTTCCTCCGTCCCCTTCGGATCATTTAGTATTCGATGCCTTGGCGGGCTAGGAGGCCTTCGTCGAAGTAGTGTTTGACGGGGCGCATTTCGGTTACTAGGTCCGCGAGATCGGCCAGTGGCAGCAAGCCGCGGCCGGTGAGCACGAGCTCTGTGGTGGTCGGTTTCATTGCGATCAACGCTTCGACATCTTCGCGCGTCACAAAGCCTCGGCGCATGGCTTCTCCCAGCTCATCCAAGATCAGCACGTCGACCTGGCTAATCTGCTCGCGCGCCAGCTCCATGATCTGTGCGGCACAGGCTTCGGGCGTGTCGCGGTCGGCTTGTACGATGCGCAGACCTAAACGGGGCGCCGCATCATGCTCGGCGCAGTGCAGCTTCTTGGCAAACTGAAGCATGAGTACGTTAAGTCCATAGCCCGTGGCGCGCAGCGCAAGCCCCAGCGCAGCCGTCGTCTTGCCCTTGCCGTCGCCCGTATAGATTTGAACCTTGCCGACTCCCAGTGATGCCTTCTCTGTCCTTTCGTGCCCGGCGTCGGTTTATCGCCGTCCGGGTTGGGTATTCTAGAAAAAATTATCAACCCCAGTAGATGGAGTTCAAGCAGATGGAGATGGATGACAATAAACGTAGACGGAATATGATCCTCTACGTGCTCATCGCCTTCGTCGTCTACCTCGTGCTCTCGACCGTTCTGTTCCCCAACATCGGTCACACGCAGCAGATTACGAAGACCGATTACTCGACGTTTGTCAAAGCGCTCGATAAGAAGAGCGTCGACAAGGTCGAGTACAACACGGACGATTACACGATTTATTACACCAAGAAGGGCGAGGACGAGAATATCGCCTACAAGACGACCGGTGTGCCGAATGACGCGGGCTTTACCGATCGCGTGCTTGAGTCCGGTGCTTCGCTTGAGTCGGTCGTTCCCGATAAGAACTCGGGCCTGATGACCTACTACCTGCTCACCCTCATTCTTCCCATGGTGATTTTCTTCCTGATTGGCTGGTGGCTCAACCGCCGCATGAAGAAGGCCATGGGTGATGACGGTCCGTCGATGAACTTTGGCGGCGGTGGTTTTGGCGGCGGCGGACTGGGCAAGTCCGGCGCGCGCGTGATCGCCTCCAAGGACGTGGGCGTGACCTTTAAGGATGTCGCCGGCCAGGAAGAGGCTAAGGAGTCCCTCAAGGAGGTCGTCGACTTTCTGGAGAAGCCGCAGCGCTACGAGGAGATCGGCGCCAAACTGCCACGCGGCGCTCTCCTTGTCGGCCCTCCGGGTACCGGTAAAACCCTGCTCGCCAAGGCTGTGGCCGGCGAGGCGGGCGTGCCGTTCTTTAGTATTTCTGGTTCTGAGTTTGTTGAGATGTTTGTCGGCCGCGGCGCCGCTAAGGTTCGCGACCTGTTTAAGCAGGCCAAGGAAAAGGCCCCGTGCATCGTCTTTATCGACGAGATCGATACCATCGGCAAGAAGCGCGATGGCGGCGGCTTTAGTGGCAACGACGAGCGCGAGCAGACGCTCAATCAGCTGCTGACCGAGATGGATGGATTCGATAACCACAAGGGTATCGTCGTCCTCGCTGCGACCAACCGTCCCGACAGCCTTGATCCGGCCCTGCTGCGCCCCGGCCGCTTCGACCGCCGCATCCCCGTTGAGCTGCCCGACCTGACCGGTCGCAAGAATATCCTTGAACTGCACGCCAAGAGCGTGAAGACGCAGCCGCCGATCGACCTGACCGCGATCGCCCGCGCCACGCCTGGCGCCTCGGGTGCCGACCTGGCCAACATCATCAACGAGGGCGCCCTGCGCGCTGTCCGCGAGGGTCGCAAGCGCGCCACGCAGGATGACTTTGAGGAGTCGGTGGAGGTCGTCATCGCCGGCCAGCAGCGTAAGTCCACGGTGCTGTCCGATCACGAGAAACAGGTCGTGTCCTATCACGAGATCGGCCATGCCATCGTTGCCGCCCGCCAGAAGGGTTCTGCGCCGGTTACGAAGATCACCATCGTGCCGCGTACGAGCGGTGCTCTGGGCTACACCATGCAGGTCGAGGAGGACGAGCGCTTCTTGACCACGCGCCAGGAGGTGCTCGACAAGCTCGCTGTCTACTGCGGCGGACGTGCTGCCGAGGAGCTCATCTTTGGTGAGATGACGACTGGCGCGGCCAATGATATCGAGCAGGCCACCAAGCTCGCCCGCAACATGGTGACGCGCTTTGGTATGTCGGAAGAGTTTGGCATGATGGCGCTCGGTACCGTTCAGAATGCCTACCTCAACCAGGACACGTCGCTCACCTGTGCCCCCGGTACGGCCGAGCGCGTCGACGCGATCGTCGCCAAGCTGATCGAGGACGCACATGACCGCGCCCTGCAGATCCTCAAGGAGAACAAGTTTAAGCTCCATGAGCTGGCTCGTTATCTGTACAAGAAGGAGACGATCACGGGCGAGGAGTTCATGAATCTCCTCACGCGCGAGAATCCGCTGATGCCAAAGCAGCAGTAAGGCTGGTTGCACAACGTCGAACGCCCCATTTGAGTTTCTATCTCAAATGGGGCGTTTTGTTTGGGAGGGATATGTATGAAGATCGTGGTGAGTGCCTGCTTGATGGGAGAGAGCTGCAAATATAACGGGCTCGACAATTACCATCGCGCGTTGGTCGAGGCCTGCGAACGCACAGGGACCGAGGTCCTGTTGGTGTGCCCCGAGGTTTTTGGCGGCTTGCCCACACCGCGCAAGCCGTCCGAGATTGTGAATGGCGAGGTTTGTACCTGCGAGGGCATCTCGGTCGATCGCGAGTTTCGCCAGGGTGCTCAGCGCGCGCTCGATATGTGCGAGCAGGCGGGCGGCCCGTCCGAGATCGTTGCGTGCATTTTGCAGGACCGCAGCCCCTCGTGCGGTACGGGTCACGTCTACGATGGCACCTTTAGCGGTACGCTCACCGCGGGCAATGGTGTTTTTGTCGATCTGCTGCTGCGTCACGGGTACCGTGTGATTCCGGCTAGCGAGTTCGATCCCAGCATGCTGGAACATTGTCCACAGCACTCGAACCCAACACTTCCTCACGGGTGACCGTTTTGGCATCATCCGTGAAGTTGATATTGAGTGCGACCCGGTCATCAAAGACGTAGACCGAGTTGACAGGCGCCGTACCCAGGCAGCCCCTCCCCACGGCCCTCGCGCAGGAACGCGCACACGGCCTTCCCGTCTCTTGCGCCTCTCCCGGAACTGTCCACATCAGCGTAGCCAATCCAGTCCGCCAAGGGCTGCAGCCCGGACAACGCGGCGATGGAGGGCTTCTTCGGCCTGCTCAAGAAGGAGTTCTGGCACGGCAGGGACTGGTCGGACTGGACCCCCGCCCGCTTCATCGAGGAACTCGGGGGCTGGATCGGCCGATACAATACGGAGAGGCGCAGCGATGCGCTCGGCGGCCGCACGCCGGCCGAGTTCCGCTCCGCGCTGGGAAGGGCCGCGTAACGGTCCAAGAAATCGTCCGCAGTCCCCATTCTTGCCCCTTTGGGACGGCTTCTTGTTGGGGCGTGCCTGCCTCAAACCCTGCTAGGAACGAGTGCAGCAAACTGGAATTTTAAATTACTCTTTGCAAATAACCTTTGAACCTTCACCATCAATTACAATTCCCTGACGATTGTTAATTGGGCATAGATTCAAATCCGAAAACTCAGTTATTATTTTCTCGGTAACTTTCTTAAATGGTGCTGTAAGAAAATGCGGAAGAACATAGAAATCAATCAAATTAAGCCCTGCATCATCTTCTTGTGAGTAGTCCTCCGGCTTTTCATCCATTTGCTCGATATATTGGATGCTTGGAGCGCATACAATCGCACCTGCCGATTCACCAATCATCAGTTTTCCTTTGGCTCTGTTAGACCAAATTTGACACGATCGGCTGTTCGTCGAACCGGAA
>NZ_QRYG01000021.1:0-36287 GCF_003462845.1 Collinsella sp. AF15-51
CGGCACCGAGCCGTCATCGAACTTAGAAGGGGGGAGGCCTCGCGGCCTCCCCCCTTTTTTGCGTTAACGGGTTTTGTCTCACATAGTAGCTGTGTTTTATAACCCTCGTTTGTCGCATCTTCTGTGAACGGGCTACAATAACTTAGTCTGTGCGATATGGAGGTGAACATGGCTGAAGCAGGTATCGGCGTTGATATCGTCGAGATTTCCCGCATGAAATCAATTCTTGAAAAGACGCCGTCGTTTGCTTGGCGTGTGTTTACCGAAGAAGAGCGTGCGTATTGTGATGCATCATCGCGTCCCGCTGCTCACTATGCCAGCCGCTTTGCTTCGCGCGAGGCGGTACTTAAAGCTCTCGGCACGGGTTTTAGTCAAGGCGTTGGTCGCAAGGATGTTTCGGTTACGCGTGATAAACTCGGCAAACCGAAGGCGCTGCTTTCGGGCCGTGCTCTCGAGATCGCTCAAGAACTGGGTGTTGTCGAGGTCGCTCTTTCCATTACGCTTACGGGAGACTTGGCCGTTGCGAATGCCATCGCGATTACCGAAGATGCTCGGCCTAAGCCAAAAGAGGAAAAGGTGAGTACCAAGAAACGCGTTGCGCAGACATTTAAAGAGGCTCGCTCTGTTTTAGATGAGCTTGAACAGCTGCAGAATTCAGCATTGACGGAGCACCTGGGCGATGCTTCGCAAGATACGCTAGGAGCATAGATGAAACCGGTTTTGAGTACCGAAGAAGTCGTTCGTCTCGAGGATATCATCGAACGCGAAGGGACTTCGAAGGCCGAGCTTATGGAGCTAGCGGGTGAGTTTGCCGCCAACGAGGTCTTGAAGCTCAATCCCGATCGGGTTCTCGTTCTGGTCGGTTTTGGTAATAATGGCGGCGACGGTTGGGTTGCCGCCGATATCCTGAGCCACAAGGGTGTGGACGTGGATATCGTTTCTCCGGTTGAGCCGGATGAGATTCCTGCTGCTCTGGCACGTCATGTTGCTCGTCGTACTGCCGGCCGCGATGTGCACGTTTGCGTCGGTCCCTCGCGTGACGAACTCGAGGTTTTGATCGATAAGGCCGATGTTGTTGTCGATGCCATTTTTGGTACCGGTTTCCACGGGAATCTGCGTGCGCCGTTCTCCATTTGGATTCCTACGGTCAATGAATGCGCCGATTGTGTCGTATCCATTGATGTCCCCTCGGGCCTGAATGCCGAGACGGGCGTTGTTGATGACGACTGCATTCGTGCCGAGCGCACGGTGACGATGATTGCGCCCAAGATTGGTCTGTATAGCGCTGATGGTCCTGAGTATGCCGGCGATTTGATCTGCGGCAATCTTTACGACCGTCTTGACGAGGTCATCGATGATGTCGACCACGCCGCCGAGATTGTCGAGCCCGGTGACTTAGTTGATTACTTTGCTCCGCTACCATCGAATATCGATAAGTATTCCCGTGGCTCCGTGCTTATTGTCGCCGGATCAGCGCAATATCCTGGTGCTGCCATTATGGCGGCCAAGTCTGCAGCTCGCGCGGGTGCTGGTTACGTGGCAGTCGCGGCTCCTGACGCCTGCGCCAATCTCATTCGCATGGCACTTCCTTCGATTCCGGTCTTTGCTATTCCGTCTGATTCCCGCGGCTCCTTTGGCGCCGCTGCGCGCATGACGGTGTGCGAGATCGCAAAGAAGTACAGCTGCGTGCTGTGCGGTCCCGGTATGACGACGTCTGCCGGCGCTATGCAGGTGGTTTCGGGCTTGCTCGAGCTTGATGTACCGCTAATTTTGGACGCCGATGCACTCAACTGCCTTGCTAAGATTGCCATTGACGGTATTGATAGTAACCCCGAGATGTATCGTCGCGAGCAGCCGTTGGTTATGACACCGCACTATCGTGAGCTTTCGCGTCTGGTTGCCGGTGACGAGGTGAACGACCTTGGTACCGCGATTGCGGCCGCGCAGAAGGTTGTCTGGGCTGCAGGCTCCGACAATCTGGTGGTCATTGCCAAGGGGCCGACGACGGCTATCTGTGGCGTTGAGCGTGTGCTGCTGCCGCTCTCGGGTCCGGCTTCTCTGGCAACCGCCGGTTCGGGTGATGTTCTCGCGGGTATTTTGGCCGGCACGCTTGCCACCATGCGCGACGAGATGGATCGTTGGGAGTTGCTGTATTCGTACGCCGTCGCACTTCACAGCTACGCCGGTTTTGCCGCGGCGACGGATTATGGTGAGAAGAGCGTCATCGCGACCGATCTTATCGACTTGATCGGTCCTGCCATGGAGCTGGCGGCAAAGGATGCGCTCGAAGATCTGGGAATCATGGACGAAGGGTCGGATGACTAATCATGAATAAAGCCGATTTGACGCGCTGGTCCTGGGTCGAGATCGACCGCGGGGCGCTCCGTCGCAACACGAGGGCCTATAAGAACTTGCTGAATCCGCGTCAGCGCCTGTGCTGCGTGGTCAAGGCCGATGCTTATGGTCATGGAGCTGTTGAGTGCGCCAAGATCATGTATTCGGCCGGTGCCGACATGTTTGCCGTGGCGACGGTTAACGAGGGCGTTGAGCTCCGACAGGGCGGGATTACGAAACCCGTCCTCATCCTAAGCGAGCCGCCTATCGAGGCTATTCCGACGTTGCTCGAGTTTGATATCATGCCCTCGGTCTATACGTCTGACTTTGCTCTTGCGTATGGCGAATGTGCCGTCGCGGCGGGCAAGGTGGGCAAGTATCATCTCGCCATCGAGACGGGCATGAATCGTATCGGTGTTCACTACACGCAGGTGCTCGACTTTGTCCGCGGTATTAATTTCCATCGCGGTATTCAGTGCGACGGCGTATTTACGCACTTCGCCACGGCCGATGAACCTTCGGGCTGGGACTACAAACTGCAGTGTCAGCGCTTTACTGAGGCCGTTCAGGCCATTAAGGATGCGGGCTTTGAGTGCGGTATCGTGCACTGCGCCAACACGCCGTCCTCGATGCTCGACCCCTCGATGCATTTTGATATGATTCGCGCCGGCGTCGGCTTGTATGGCATGCAGCCGTGCGAGCTGAGTGGCCGCGTGATGCAGCTTGATCCCGTTATGAGCGTCCATGCGCGCGTGACGCGCGTGGCACACCCTGCGATGGGCGAGGGCGTGGGCTACGGTTTTACCTACCGCGTACCGCGTACGCGCGTTCAGATCTGCACGCTGCCGATCGGTTATGCCGATGGCCTATCGCGTACGCTTTCCAATCGTATGGATGTGCTGTATCGCGGCGAGCGCGTGCATCAGGTTGGCAATATCTGCATGGACCAGTTTATGGTCGCCATTCAGTCCAACCCGGCACACGAGATTCCCGAGGCCGAGTATGGTGACGAGATGATCATTGTCGGCCGCGATGGCGACGCCGAGATCACTATGGACGAGATGGCCCGACTGCGCGGAACGATTAACTACGAGGTCGCCTGCGGCTTTGGCATGCGTCTCGACAAGGTCTACGTGTAGGAGCCGCTATGGGCGTCATGCACATCCCCGGCCATACCCATCAGGCACCACGTGAGGTCGCACTCGAGGAAATTGAGGCCGTTCTGGGCGATTGTCACCTCTGCCAGCTCTACCAGTCGCGTCACAATATCGTGTTTGGCGTGGGAAACCCCCGCGCTCGCGTGATGTTTATTGGCGAGGCGCCGGGCCGCAATGAGGATTTGCAGGGCGAGCCCTTTGTGGGGGCGGCAGGCGAGGACCTCAACGGCATTTTGTCGCTGGCGGGGCTCAAACGCGAAGACGTCTACATTGCCAACGTGCTTAAGTGCCGCCCGCCGGGAAACCGCAATCCGCGCCCCGAGGAAGTGCTGGCTTGCTCGCCGTTTTTGCGTGAGCAGATTCGAAGCATCTGGCCCGATATTATTGTGACGCTCGGCAACCCCGCGACGCACTTTGTGCTTAAGACCGAGATTGGCATTACTAAGCTGCGCGGCAGGTTCCACCAGATGGGGCATTTTGTAGTAATGCCCACTTTCCATCCGGCAGCAGCGCTACGCAATCCGGCATGGCAGGAGCTGCTGGAGGAAGACTTTAAGATGCTGGGCGACTATCTGGAGCGACATCCCGCACCAGAGGACGCCTCGGAATAATAAGGAGCATATATGTCCCTGGAGCGCCTGGGGGTAGGTACTTACAAAACGACTTGCGCTGCCGATACGGAGTACTTTGGCGAGCTAATTGCACCGTGCCTTGAGGACGGCGATGTGCTCATCCTGACCGGTGGCCTGGGAGTGGGCAAAACTCACTTTACCAAGGGCGTCTCGCGCGGGCTGGGCGATGGGCATATGGTTACGAGCCCTACGTTCGCCCTCATGGCCGTTCACGATCAAGGTCGTATTCCGCTGTTTCACTTTGATCTATACCGCCTGGAGCATGCCTACGAGCTCGAGGATACGGGCATTTTCGATGTGCTGGGCTATGAGGGTGCTTGCCTGCTGGAATGGGGCGAACAATTCCAGGACGAGCTGACGGATGAGTATCTTTCGGTGACGCTCAGGCGTGATGAGGGCGACAGCGACGTGCGAACGATAACGCTTGAGGCGCACGGTGACCGCGCAATGGAACTTTCCCATTTGATTGATAAGGCTGTACAAGATGAGCTTGCATAACGACAACGCGCTGGTGGTGGCGCTCGATACCTCGACTGACATGCTTGCCTGCGCGGCAAGCTGGATTGATGGGCAGACGGGTGAGACGAAGCTCGTGAGTGGCGACCACATGTGTCGCCGTCACGCCAACGTTGAGCTCGTGAATACCGTTGATGGCGTGCTGGCTCAAGCCGGTCTGGATCGCAGCGATGTTGGTTGCTATGTGGTCGGCCGCGGCCCGGGGTCCTTTACGGGTGTGCGCATCGGCATCTCCACTGCCAAGGGCCTCGCGCGTGGTGCCAATGTTCCGCTGCTGGGCGTGTCGACGCTCGACGCTTGCGCTTGGACGGCGTGGAAGGCTGGCGTGCGCGGCAAGCTTGGTATCTTGGCCAATGCTATGCGCGGTGAGGTATATCCGGCGCTGTATATGCTGGTCGATGAGGGTCCCGAGCGTCAATTTGAGCGCGAACACGTGGTCAAGGCCGCCGTGGCGCTCGATGAGTGGCGCCAAGCAGCGGACTGGGGCCAGGTTCAGCTGACCGGTGACGGTCTCGTGCGCTATGGCAAGCTGCTGGGTGAGGACGAGGCCGCCCGTTGCGTGGAGCGCGACCTGTGGTGGCCTTCGGGCGAGGGCTTGCTGCTCGCGCACGCTGCGGGTGACGGCGATCCGGCCCGCGTCCTGCCGATTTACACGCGCCTTTCGGATGCCGAGGAAAACGAGCGCAAGCGTCTTGGTCTTGCCGAGAGTGCGCAGAGCGAAATTACGGGTGTTGCCGATGAGCTCGCCGGTCGTCATCTGCAGTTCCGTCCCATGGGCGCGGCGGATGCCGAGGGCGCGAGCGCGCTGGAGGCTGCCTGCTTTGAAGGTGCCGGACACGAGGCATGGACGCCGGGCATGTTCCTGTCCGAACTGGGCGAGGACGTCGCTGCGCCGCGTAGTTGGTGGGTGGCACACGACGACGGCAAGCTGCTGGGCCTTGCCGGCGGTATGGTCGTGGACGGTGATGTGCAGATTCTGGATGTCGCCGTCGACCCGGCACATCGCCGTGAGGGCATTGCCCGCAAGCTGCTGTCGCACGTGAGCTATGATGCCCAGATGCTCGGCTGCACTACGGCTTCGCTCGAGGTCGAGGACGGTAACGAGGGAGCGACCGCGCTTTATAACGCTCTGGGCTTTACCGAGGCTGGCCGTCGCCGCGGCTATTATGGTGCCGGCAAGGACGCCATCGTCATGACGGCTCCGCTGCCCCTGGTGCTTCCGGTCGACAATGCTTCGCCCGAGCCGACGGCGGCAGAGCAGCGCGTATGGCCGCTGCCTGCGCCTGGGCGCTCCGAGGGGGAGCGTGCCGAAATTGAGCGCCGCCGCCTAGTGCTCGCTATCGAGAGCTCCTGCGACGAGACGGCCGTGGCGATTATCGATGCGGATGGCAATATGCTGGCCAACCAGGTGTCGACACAGATTGATTTTCACGCCCGCTTTGGCGGCGTGGTGCCCGAGATCGCCTCGCGCAAACACGTTGAGGTGATTGTGAGTGTCGTGGATGCGGCGCTCGAGGATGCCGCAGCATCGCTTGGTCTTGAGGGTGGAGCCATCGCGCCGAGCGAACTCGCCGCTGTTGGCGTGACGCAGGGTCCGGGCCTGGTGGGTGCTCTGGTAGTGGGCGTCGCCTTCGCCAAGGGCTTTGCCTATGCCGCCGGCAAGCCGCTCGTGTGCGTCAACCATCTGGAGGGCCATCTGTTCGCCAACCTGCTGGCGCAGCCCGATCTCAGGCCGCCGTTTATCTTCACGCTCGTCTCGGGCGGTCATACCATGCTCGTGCACGTGAAGGCATGGGGCGACTACGAGGTACTTGGTGAGACACTCGACGATGCTGTGGGCGAGGCCTTCGACAAGGTAGCCAAGGCGTTGGGTCTGGGCTATCCCGGTGGCCCCATCATCTCCAAGCTGGCCGAGACGGGCAACCCCCGCGCGATCGATTTTCCTCGCGCGCTTAACAGCAGGGGAGACTATCGTTTCTCGCTTTCGGGTCTTAAAACGGCCGTGACGCTCTACATCGAGCAGGAGACCAAGGCCGGGCGCACGATTCACCTGCCCGATCTGGCGGCTTCGTTTGAGGCAGCCGTCTTTGACGTTCAGTACAAGAAGGCCAAAAACGCCCTGCATGCCACCGGATGCAAGGAATACTGCATCGGCGGCGGCGTCTCGGCTAATCCGCATCTGCGCGAGATGATGATCAAGAAGCTTGGGCGTCAGGGGATCCGCGTAACGGTGCCACCGCTTTCGGCGTGCACCGACAACGCCGCCATGATCGCAGAGGTTGCCCGCCGTAAATTCGACCGAGGCGAAATCTCGCCGTTCGACGTCGATGCCGATCCGAACATGACGCTGTAGTCATACGGGTGCGGTCCCCGACCGGAGGGGCCGGATATAAGGTTTCCTGCTCTACAGTCCTGCGCAAGACGAAGGCCACATTAAGTGGCCTTCTTTGCGTGCGGAACTCGCGATAAACCTTATATCCGGCCCCTCCGGTCGGGGACCTTTCTGTATCGATATGGCTTCTGGGCTGGTTTGGCGTCGACAACGTCTGGCAAGGTTAGCCAGCTGCGTTGACTTTCCGGCGTGCTTTAGCTGAAAGAAAAAGATGGTGTGCGGAGCTTTGCTCCGCATTTGAGATGGGAGCTCCCGCGGCTCCCGAGGGGCATCTCTCATGCAAAAACTTTTGTCGGGTAAAGTCCGAGGTCAGTGGCGTTTTATACCGAGAAATTCAAAAAAGTTGAAAATTCATTACATATTTGCGTTGACTTTAGGTAACTAAAGTTTCATACTCCTTTTCAACCACTGGGGGATGTGAACACGCACGGATCGTTCGCATCATGATTGAAGAGGATTTCTTAGACATGTTCACGCATCAGCTAAACATTATCAGCGTAGTAATTATCTGATGCGGGTTAGCACATACAGCTAGCCCGTACGATAACGGGCGGCTGATGAAGATGAGGGCCGTCGAGCGCAACCGACGGCCCTCATTTTTTATGTCTAGGAAGTTCTTTTTAGAGGAGGAAATGTAATGAACGGAGTTTTGCTCATGGTTGTGGCCGCGGCGGTGCTCGCCTGCGGCTATCTGGGCTACGGCCGCTGGCTGGCCAACAAGTGGGGCGTTGACAAAGAGGCCCTCACGCCGGCCAAGCGCATGAAGGACGGCAAGAGCTTCTCGCCCGTCTCCGCCTTTACCGCGTTCTCGCACCAGTTCAGCTCGATCTGCGGTGCTGGCCCTGTCACGGGTACGATCGTCGCCATGGCCTTTGGCTGGCTGCCCGTCGTGCTCTGGGTCCTCGTCGGCGGCATCTTCTTTGGCGCCGTCCACGACTTTGGTGCTCTGTACGCTTCGATGAAGAACAACGGCAAGTCGCTCGCTCAGCTCATCGAGAAGTACATCGGCAAGACCGGCCGTCGCCTGTTCCTGCTGTTCTGCTGGCTGTTCTGCATCATCGTCATCGCCGCCTTCACCGACATGGTCTGCAAGACGTTCATGTTCACCCCGGCCGTTGACGCTTCTGGTGCTGCTACCGGTGCCATCGACTTCACCAAGTCCTATGCCGCCGGCTGCGCTGGTACCATCTCCATCCTGTTCACCTTCGTCGCTATCGCCTTTGGTTGGGCCCAGAAGAAGTTCAACCTCACCGGTGCTACCGAGTTCGTCACCGGCGTGGTCCTCATGGTTCTCATGTTTGCCGTCGGTATGCAGTTCCCGGTCTACCTGGACAAGTTCCAGTGGTTCGCCGTTGTCATGGTCTACCTGGTCTTTGCTGGCGCCATGCCCATCCAGATGCTCAAGACCCCTCGCGACTACCTCACTTCCATCATGATGATCGTCATGATCGCCTGCGCTGTCCTCGGTATCGTCGTCCTGGGTGTTAACGGCCAGGCCACCATCACCGCTCCGGCCTTTACCGGCTTCTCCAGCGCTTCTGGCATGATGTTCCCGGTCCTGTTTGTTTCCGTTGCCTGCGGTGCCCTCTCCGGCTTCCACAGCCTCGTTTCTTCTGGTACCTCCTCCAAGCAGGTCGAGAAGGAGCAGGACGCCGTCAAGGTCGGTTATGGCGCCATGATCGTCGAGTCCTTCGTCGGCATCCTTGCCATCATCGTCGCCGGCATCATGTTCTCCGACATGAACACCGCCGGTACCGGCGCCCTCAACGCCGGCGTCGCTTCCACCCCGTTCCAGATCTTCGCCGCTGGCATCTCCCGCGGTATGCAGGCCTTCGGTGTTGACGGCACGCTCGCTACCGTCTTCATGACCATGAACGTTTCCGCTCTGGCCCTGACCTCGCTCGATGCCGTCGCCCGCATCGCCCGCACCTCGTTCTCCGAGTTCTTTGCCCAGACCAACGACGCCCTGGCCATCGAGTCCAAGGCCGGCTACATGAAGGTTCTCGGCAACCCCTGGTTCGCCACGGTCGTCACCCTGCTTCCCGGTCTCGCCCTCGCCTTTGGCGGCTATGCCAACATCTGGCCGCTCTTTGGTGCTTCCAACCAGCTGCTCGGCGGCATGACCATGATCACCCTCGCCGTGTTCTGCAAGTGCACCGGCCGCAAGGGCTGGATGCTCTACGTGCCCGTCGCCTTCCTGCTCTGCTGCACCTTCACCTCGCTGGTCCAGAGCGCCATGGGCTGCATGACCGCTGTCCAGGCTTACGGCTTCTTCGGCACCATCCCGGCTACCGCCACCACGGCCGCCGTCTCCGTCGCCGCCACCAAGGGCTTGCAGCTCGTTTTCGCCGTCCTGCTGATGGTCCTGGGCCTCATCGTCGCCGTCAACTGCCTCAAGGAGTTCTTCGGCAAGGAGGCCGGCTCCATGCCCGACGAGGAGCCCGAGTGGTCCGAGATGGGCAAGGCCGAGTACGGTCGCGCCGCTGCCGCTGAAGTTCCTGCCGACGCCGAGGCCGCCAAGGCCTAGTCGGTCGGACGGGTTGAATCTCCCATCTATTTGACTCGGAAAGACCGGGTCCGCAATCAAGCGGACCCGGTCTTTTTTCTTGTGAGAACAGGTGGTGCAAGGGCGTTCTCGCAGATGTTTTGCGTGGATAGGCTCGTGCGTTGTACCATATGGACGTATATGTGTGCATATGAAAGGGGCCCCGTGGCCAAGACGGTATATTCCGATAATCAAAACAATGTCGATGCTCTGGCTGAGCGTCTGAGCAGCCAGACATCGCTTTCTGCCGAGCGCGCCAAGCTGGTTGCCTACGACCTGCTCTGCCGCAAGGCACTCAAGATTAAGTCGAGCGCGCTGGCGCAGATTTTCCGCTCCGTCGATAAGGAATGCGACACCAAGGCGATGCGCGATGAGCTTATCGCGGCAAATATCGTGACCAAGATCGAGGGCAGCGGCATTAACGGGCGCCCGGCGTTCTATACCATCAATGTCGAGATCCGCGATACCCAGGAGCAGCCTGCCGAGTCCGTCGAAGATTTTGTCGTCGAGGATTCCGCTGACGTGCCTGCTGTGGAAGAAGCTGCTCCGCGTGAGCATGTCGATACCGATGAGTTGCTCGATGAGAACGTCGTGCGTGCCTTTACGGCCAAGGCAGGACGCGGCGGTTTTGGCGGGGGTGGCAAGCGCGATGCGCAGCGCCGCGCCCAGCAGGAGCGCTTCCGTCGTGCCGTTGCTCAAAAGGGTGAGACGGATGCCGAGGCTGTTGAGAACGAGGTTGCTGCCGAGTCGCAGAGGCCCGCGAAGGAGCAAAAGCCCGTGGAGGCCCAGGAGTCCCAGCGTCGCCGTGGTGCCCACTTTAAGGCTGCGCAGCAGGATGTCGCGCATGAGGTTGAAGAGCCTTCCGAGGCTGCAGACGATGTTGAGGAGTCTGCCAAGAAGGCTCCGGGTTCATGCCGTCCCGGGCGTGGTTTTGCGAGGCGCGCGTATCCCGTAAGGCGTCAGGAGAAGGGCGAGCCGGCTTCGACCGCTCAGGCCGAGAAGGCCGAACAAACCGAGAAAACCGTTGAGCCGGCGGCTCGCGAGCAGCAACCTTCCGAGTCGCAGCCTGCGGCTGACACTGAGGTCAAAGCTCAACAGACCGCTGATAAGCAGGCGGGGGAGAGCGCCTCAGGCAAGCCCCGCCGTCGTCGTCACCGCGGCGGTCGTGGCTCAAATGCCGAGGCCGCGGCCGAGAAGACAGCGACACAAAACGGAGATGAGAAGGCCGAGACTCCGGTGGATCAGGTCAAGCGCCAGCCGGCGAAGGAGGCCAAGTCCGATCGTCCGCAAAAGCGCTCGTCTGCGCCCAAGCAGGAACGTAATACCCGGGCAGATTCCAAGCGTAAGCCTCATGCACAGGCTGAGCCTGCCGCGGCTGATAGTGCTACCCAGCAGCCCGAGTCGGCCGTCCACGGCGAGGTATCGGCGTTTGCCCTTGCCCGCGTTTTGGGCAGGCAGCTGCTCAAAGTTGTCCCTACGCCTACGGCGCTCTCTAAGATCAAGGAGCAGCAGACTCAAATTGTTAAGGTCGAGGGCAAGGACGGCAAAAAGGCGCCGCAGCGCACTCAGCACAACGAGATGTCCAACCGCAAGATTGCCGAGGAAATCGCAATCATCCAGGCTTGGATCGAGCAAAACCGAGGTGCCGATACGCCGGTTGCCTCGCGCCGCCAGCGTGCCTACCAGATTTTTAACGACGAGAAGGCTTTTGACGGCAAGCACGGTGAGCGCCTGATAAGGCGCATGACCGAAAAGGGCATCAGCATGCAGGCGATCAAGGTCGCCCCCAACCGCCCCGTGCACTTTACGGGTTTCTTTACGCTGGGCGCCGATAAGCCGTTCATTATGGTCGAGAACCTGGACACCTATGACGAGATCGTCAGGCTGCTGCGTGGCCGCAAGCACGCCAAGCTCTTTGGCATCAAGGTGGGCGGCGTGATTTTTGGCGGCGGATGCAAGGCGAGCGTCTCGCATGCCCTGGACGATTATCTGGCTGAGATCGGCTATCGCTTTAACTACGTCTACTACGTGGGCGATATCGACCGCGAGGGCGCGCGCATCGTCGAGCAGGCTCGCAATGCCAATGTGGTTGAGATTCGTCTGCATGCCGGCATGTACCGCGCCATGCTCGCCGAGCATAAGCGTCGCGTGAAGGCCGGCGGCGAGTGCGAGCCCGCGGCTGCCAACCAGGGCGTGCCGCAGAACTTGGCGGCGACGATCAAGGATCTGCCCATGGTCACGCGCGTGCAGTTCCGCAATGTGCTACGCGAGGGCGGGCGCATTCCGCAGGAGATCCTGATGACCGCCGACTATCGGGATGGCGACTCGGGAAGCTTCGACCGCATGCTGAACAACTAAATTCCGCCGGCCCCGGGAGAGCGGGGACACCGGCTTAGGTTTCCTGCTCTACAGTCCTGCTCACGACGGAGGCCACATTAAGTGGCCTCCTGTTCGTGCGGAACTCGCGATAAACCTAAGCCGGTGTCCCCGCTCTCCCGGGGCCTGTCGTGGCTTGGCCGTTGCATGCGGCTCGTTTTTCGGAACGGGGCTGACGGACACGTTCCGAAATCTACCACCGTCGCTGTGCAGGGTGTCTATAAAGAGCCGTGGCCAAAAAACATCAAATATGAGTACTGATACTCTTTTAGTAGCAGTAATTTTGACCACATTTAAGGTGATTTGACGTGTCGATCGAGCAGATAAGCTGCCGTATCTCCTCAAGTGTTCATTAAAGGAAGACCTTGATGCGAATAAATCTCATTAAGATCTTCTTTTATTAACGAAAATAATGTAGCTACAACGGTAACAGTACTCATATTTGCCGTTTTTTGGCCACAGTCCTTCGGAGGGTCCTCGAAAATAGTCCCGAGCCGGCACTTGGGGACGTTCCTATAATGCCGGCACTTAGGAGCGTCCCCAAGTGCCGGCACCGCGTCTGCCTGCGGCGGCCGCGCCCCGCTGCGTCGCTCCGCATCCTTGCGGGTTCGGATTCCTCCGCTTGGCGGCGTTGGCTCGATTTGCTTGACGTGAGGGGCTCTTGGCTGGTGTGGGACGGAGGGATTCCGCGTCTGCCTGGTCGGCGGCCGCGCCCCGCTGCGTCGCTTCGCTCCTTGCGTGCTGCGCTGGAA
Organism: Collinsella sp. AF15-51; assembly: GCF_003462845.1. Classification (NCBI taxonomy): domain Bacteria; kingdom Bacillati; phylum Actinomycetota; class Coriobacteriia; order Coriobacteriales; family Coriobacteriaceae; genus Collinsella; species Collinsella sp. AF15-51. The sequence goes on from NZ_QRYG01000021.1 coordinate 12,705, forward strand.
AACGCTTCGCGTTTCCTCAGCTCCGCACCCTTGCGGGTTCGAATTCCTCCGCTTGCCCACAAGAAAGCGCCCTGGGCCGTTATGGGCTTAGGGCGCTCAGTTTTAATGGCTGGGACGGAGGGATTCGAACCCCCAACAGCCGGCACCAAAAACCGGAGTTCTACCGTTGAACTACGTCCCAATGTGTGGTGTTGCCCAAAAGCAACTCGTCTAGTTTACCTAATCTGCGAGGGCATCGCAAACGCCGTCGAGTAGGCGTACGGCGAGCGTCTGCGCGTCGCTGGCCGTGAAGGTGCCGTTGTAGCGCGTCATGCCCGTGAGCTCAATGCGAATGCGAGCCGGCTTCTGCTGCGCGGCGACATTGGCGGTGCGGATGCGCTGGGCCAGGTTGTGGCACTCGGCGAGGGCAATCGTGGCGCGTGGCGCGGCGTCGGCGGGCAGCTCGTCGCTTGCGATCTCGAGCACCAGGTCAACGTCGGTTGGGACCTCGGAGTCGCAGAGCATCATGCCGCTGTTGTCGGTCGTTGCCGTGGCGATGTTCCACATGCGCGAAGCAACGCTGCGTGCGATGGGGTCCTCACCGATAACGGCGATCTGGAAGCGCTCGAGCACGTTGGCGGCGCGAGCAAAACCGATGCGGGACTCGGCTTCGGTGACCGAGGGCTTGCCCTCCCACACATGGTGCAGGCGGTTGATGTAGGCGTAGGTGTCTTGGAAGGCCATGCCGTCGGCAAACAGGCCGACATTTTCCTGGAACTGCTGCAGGGCGGCCTCGGTATGCGGACCAAAGTAGCCGTCGTCTTCGCCACAGGCAAAGCCCAAAACGTTGAGAGCGCGCTGCAGGGCCTGCACATCGGCGCCATGGAAATTGGGCATGCGCAGATACAGAGTGCGGTCGCCCAGCTTATACGAGGCGTCGACCAGGGCGCTCCAACAGGGGATATCGACGGCATGACCGGCAGCAAGGCCGCTGTCGAGCCTGAAGGTGCTGACGGCCTGCTCGGTGGTGGTGCCAAAGCGCTTGTCGGCGACCTCGTCGGCATCGATGGTGTAACCGAGCTGCAGAAGGCGGGACTGAACATCCTCGACGGCTGCTCCCTGCATGCCCGTGGTAATAGGTTCCATGAACGAACCCCTTTCGGCGTACGATTCGTACTATTTTGAGCGCGTGTCGGATAGACAACGCGAGACAATGCATAAACATGCACTCAACAGTGTAGCAACTTGTACCCAAACGCGCTGCCCACAGGTTTTGTGACCCCCGCTAGTTGAGGCGCTCCACAAAGAAATCTGCCATGGAGAGGAAGAGCTCGCGCGCATGCGGGTCGAGCTCGACGCCTTCGATAGCGGCCTTGGCCTTGGCGGTCAGGTCGAGCGCATAGTTGTGGGCGAAATCGACAGAGCCGATCTGCTGGAAGATTTCCACGGCGCGCGCGAGCTGCGCGGGGTCCTCGGTGCCCGAGGAAAGGATTGCCTCGACCTCGTCGTGATGGCGCTCATCAGACAGGGCGTGCACGGCAACGAGCGTGCGTTTACCCTCGGTGATGTCGGTGCGGAAGTCCTTGTTGGCGGCCTCTTTGGTGCCGACCAAGTTGAGCAGGTCGTCCTGAATCTGAAAGGCAAGGCCGGTGTGCAGGCCAAAGGCGCGTAGCGCCTCGACCTGCTCTTCGCTGCCGCCGCCGATAATGGCTCCGGCGGCAAGCGGCGTGGCTCCACTGTAATACGCGGTCTTGTGCGTCGCCATGTCCAGGTAGTCATCAACCGAGATATCAAAGCGCTCGTCACGGACCCAACCCAGGTCAAGTGCTTGACCCTCGATGGTGCGGACGATCATCTCGGTAAGCTCGTGGAGCACACGCAGCTTCACGTCGGACTCGAGCGTGGGATCGTCGAGAACCGTCTTGGTGACCATGGTGAGCGCCAGGTCACCGCAGTTGATGGCAAGACCGGTGCCCTCGGTAAGGTGCATGCAGGGCTTGCCGCGACGAATCTGCCCGTTGTCGGCGATGTCGTCGTGGATGAGTGCGCCCGACTGAAAGTGCTCGATGGCCGCCGCTGCGCTGCGGGCGCTCTCAAAGCTGCCGCCTACCGCAGTGGCGGCGAGCATGCAGATGAGCGGGCGGTGGCGCTTGCCAGCGTTTGCCGTAAATGCCGAGAGCGGGGTATACAGGTAGCGCTCGATATCGGCGGAAGTCGCCTGTCCGTCAAAGAACGTGGCCAGATAGTCGTTAATCTGGTCAAAGTGCTGGGCTAAAAAGCTGGTAAACGGACTGGACACGGGTTCTCGCATTCTTTGATAGGTTGCATCGTTGCATTATGCAGACAACATATTGCCACATTAGGGCGTCGAGCGCGGCGGTTGAAGACGATTGGTCCATGCGGCCGCAAGTGCGGTAGGGGCTTGGCTAGATAAGCCCAAAGTGTTCGAGCGCGGTGACGACGCCGTCGTGGTCGATGCTGTCGGTGACATAGTCGGCCTTTTCCTTGAGGAAGTCCGGTGCGTTGCCCATGGCGATGCCAACGTCGACGGCGTTCATCAGCGAGACGTCATTGCTGGCGTCGCCGATGCCGTATACGGTTCCGTGGTGGGGATCGAGGGCGTCGAGTACGGACTGGATACCCTCGCGCTTGGTGCATTCGCGAGGCGAAATCTCGGTCACTTCGAGCTCGAGCTCGTTAAAGCAGAGCAGCGGCTCAAACGCTTGATCCTGAGCGATGCGGTTGGCAAGCGACGTGGACATTAAGATCTTGTAGGCGCTGTAATGTTGCAGCTGCGTAATTGCATCGCCCACGGTGCGGGCGTATCCCGGGGCGTCGGGCGCATCGGCACTCATGCGAACGACGCCATTGAGTCCCTCAAAACGAATCACTTCGTCCGATTGCTCAAGAATGGGAGCAAGGCGCTGCAGCATGCCGGGCGTCATCGCCAAATCGCGAATCACGTGTCCCTCAAGTTCGACATAGCCACCCGCGAGGCAGACGATGCCGGTCCAGGGCAGCTCGAGCAGCTTTGGATGGATGCAGCTCAGCGTGCGCCCTGTGCAGATAAACGCCATATTGCCCTTGGCGACAAAATCACGGATGGCTTGCGAGACCGCTTCATTGGGATAGGGGGAGAGGTCTCGCTCGCTCTCGGGAAGTTCTTGTGCCACTCGAGGGTCTTGCCAGGCGAGTGTTCCGTCGATATCGAAGAAGCAGATATCGCCGCGCTTATGGGCTGCGCTGGCGGCAGGGGAGGCCGAGGTGGTGGGCACAAATCCCGGCTCGAGGCCCATGATCTGGTCAAAATGCTCTTTAACGCGGGGAACGGAGATGCCAATAATCACCTGGGCGGTCTTGCCCGTAATGATGAGGCCCTTGGCGCCCACCGCGACAAACGACGCATTATCTGCAACGATGGAAGGGTCTGCGACCTCGACGCGCAGGCGCGTGGCGCAGTTGGTTGCGCCCACGATATTGCCAACGCCACCTAAAAGCTGAATTACCCGCTCGGCGAGGACGTGATCTTGATCGGATTGAATACCGACCTCGCCATTGGGAGATTGCTCTTTGGCAAAGCCGCTTCCCGTTAAACGATCGATTGCCGCGCGATTGGAGACATGATCCTCGCGGCCCGGCGTCTTAAGGTCATAGACCAAGATGAGTGCTCGAAAACTAACAAAAAAGATGAGGCTAAAGGCAAGACCGATACCGAGCGCCAAAAGGTAGGAGCCGGCATGCATTCGCATGAGTGGGATGAAGTTGAAGGCCGTCATTTCCATGAGACCGCCCGAGAAGATGCCGACGATGCCAAAGAAGTTCATGGTCATGGCAAGGCAGGAGGACAGGACGGCGTAGAGCAAAAAGAGTCCGGGATAGGTGAACATAAAGAGAAACTCGAGCGGCTCGGTGACGCCGCAGACCACCGAGGCGACGATGGCGGGCAAAAGGATGACCTTAAGGCCGGCGCGGCGTTCGGGTTTGGCGGTGAAATAGAATGCTGCCGCGATGGCGGGAAGGCCAAAGAGCTTGCCCCAGCCGGTGGCGGTAAAACCTGCCCAGGGCGCAAGTTCATTTAAAGGGCGCGTGCTATGGGAGAGAATGGGGAGCAGGTTGGTCCACGTGGCGTAAATACCGTCGTGAATGACCAGATTGTCGTAATAGATGGGCATATAGAGCAGATGGTGCAGCCCCATGGGCTCGAGCGCTCGCTCCAAAAACACAAAGATGCCCACGCCGAAGGGGCCGACGCCCGCAAGTGCGTGGCGCAGCGTTTCGGTCACAGCGTATGCGAAAGGCACGATGGCGGCCGAGATGGCGGCAAGGGCAAACACGGCAAAAAAGCTGATGAGGTAGACCAGCGAGGAACCCGAGAAGGTGCCGAGCCAATCGGGAACCTTGGCATCGTAGAAGCGGTCATGGATCGCGACGACGGTTGCCGACACCGCCAGCGGGCCGATAATGCCGGTGTCGAGCGTCTTGATGCCGTCGATGACGGTGATGCCGCTAGCGGAGGTCAAAAACGACGGGTACTTAAGCCCAAGGTTGTCTCCGCTCAGCTTAATGATCTCGCTCAAAAAGAAACAGTAGGCAAAATAGGCTACGAGCGCCTCGAGGCAGCAGCGTGCCGGTTGCTTTTGGGCAAGGCCGATAGGCAGCGCTACGGCAAAAAGGAGTGGAAGGCGCTTAAAGACCGTCCACGAGCCGCGCTGAATGATAGTCCAGAAAACGTACCAGGGGGTTCCGTATACGGCGAGGTCGCCGACGATATCCACGGTCGTTGCGAGGGCGGAGATGCCGACCATGAGGCCTGATATAGAAAACAGCATGGCGGGCGCGAACATGGCTCCGCCAAAACGTTGGATTTTCTGCAGCATAATATGCCTTTCGGATGCAACATGCTGTGCGAGCGAGAACGTTTAAACAATGAACTCATTGTAGAGGACTGGCTGCTTGCCGCATTGACGGTTTTGATTCGGTCCGATTTGGGTTTCGGGGGAACCGTCGACGGTAAATAATCCGTGCTTTACCGATAATCGGTTTAAACAACTTTAAGAAATGCTATCGTGCCTAGCCATACATATTCATTAGAGGTGAAATCATGCCAAAAGCGATTTACGAAGGAATCTACCGCGAGATCCGTTCGCGCATCACCAACGGGACCTATGCGTTTCAGGAGATGCTGCCAACCGAAGCCGAGCTGACCGCGGAGTTTGGCTGCACGCGCAATACCGTTCGACGCGCCTTGAGCATGCTGGCCGACCAGATGTTTGTGCAGCCTATACACGGTAAGGGCGTGCGCGTTATTTGGCTTAAGGGCGAAACCGACATGCTGGGCGCACTCGAAGAGGTTGAGTCGTTTGGCGAGTTCGCAAAACGCAACAATGCCGTCGCATCGACCGAGGTCAAGTCTTTTGAACATTTGATTTGCACTGAGCAACTCTCACGTCGCCTGGGCTTTAAGGTGGGCGAGGAGCTGATTCGCGTAGTGCGTGTCCGAAGCCTCAACGGCAGCGCGCGCCAAGTGGACCATGGCTACTTTTTGGCGTCGATCGCCAAGGGCCTGACCCCCGAGATCGCGGCGGATTCTATCTACGGCTATCTGGAGCACAAGCGCGGCGTCAAAGTGATGGCGAGCCGTCGTACGGTGAGTGTCGAGCTCGCCAACGATGAAGACTGCAGCTATCTGGACCTCGGCAAGTACAACTGCGTCGCCGTTATGGAGAGCCAGTCGTACACCTCGGACGGCATCTTGTTCGAGGTCACGCATGCCCGCACACACCCCGAGATCTTCCATTACCGCGTCAATTCCAAGCGATAGCCGGCTAGCTCGCAGCCTGACGAGACTCATGCCCTCAAAGCGAAAACGCCCGGTCAAACCGACGATGCATCGGCTTGATCGGGCGTTTTCTCTGCATTCGATAACAAATAATTGTTTATACAAAACTTGTCAAGTATCAAGTCGAAATTACCGTTCACCGAAGTTTTTCTACCGCTCTAGTAATACTTGTTCAAACAACTAGCCAAATAGCGTATTGTACAAGTCAGCAAAAGGGGCAAAGTCCCCGAGCCAATCTCCGAAGGCGGCGGCAAAGGGTGCCGCCACGGTGTGAAAGGGTGGATTGTAATGAAGAACGAAATGAGCAGAAGGCAGTTCCTGGGCTTTGCTGGTTCCGCGGCTGCGGTTCTTGGTCTGGGCCTCGTGGGCTGCGGTGGTTCTGCCGGCTCTGGCTCCTCTGCTTCTGGTGACGCTGCCGAGGTCTACTTCCTCCAGTTCAAGCCCGAGGTCGACAAGGAGTGGAAGGAGATCGCCAAGGCGTACAAGAAGGAGAAGGGCGTCGAGGTCAAGATCGTGACCGCCGCCTCCAACACCTACGAGGAGAAGCTCAAGTCCGAGATGTCCAAGAGCTCCGCTCCGACGCTGTTCCAGGTCAACGGCCCCACCGGCCTTAAGAACTGGAAGGACTACTGCGCCGATCTTTCCGACACCAAGCTCCGCGGCGAGCTCATCGACGACTCCCTGGCGCTGCAGTCCGACGGCAAGGATCTGGGTATCGACTGGGTTCAGGAGAGCTACGGCATCATTTACAACAAGGAGCTCCTCGAGAAGGCCGGCTACAAGGCCGAGGACATCAACTCCTTCGACAAGCTGAAGGCTTGCGCCGATGACATCCAGGCCCGCAAGGACGAGCTCGGCGTTGACGGTGCCTTCACTTCCGCCGGTATGGATGACTCCTCCAGCTGGCGCTACACCACGCACCTCGCCAACCTCCCGCTCTACTACGAGTTCGAGAAGGAGCACAATCAGGAGGACGACGAGATCAAGGGCGAGTATCTCGACAACTTTAAGCAGATCTTCGACCTGTACATCACCGACTCCACCTGCGATCCTTCGCAGCTCGCCTCCAAGACCGGTGACGACGCCACCAACGAGTTCGCAACCGGCAAGGCCGTCTTCTATCAGAACGGCTCTTGGGCCTACGCCGACCTCACCAAGGCCGGTATGACCGACGACCAGCTCGGCATGCTGCCGATCTACATCGGCGTCGACGGCGAGGAGAACCAGGGCCTGTGCTCCGGCGGCGAGAACTACTGGTGCGTCAGCTCCCAGGCTTCCGAGGATGCCCAGAAGGCCACCGAGGACTTCATGTATTGGTGCGTCACTTCTGACACCGCCACCAGCATCATCGCTGACAAGATGGGTCTGACCGCCCCGTTCAAGAGCGCTAAGGAGACCACCAACGTCTTCTCTCAGCAGGCCGTTGCTATGGCCAAGGACGGCAAGAAGACCGTCGCTTGGGACTTCGTTTACATCCCCTCCGAGGAGTGGAAGAAGAACCTCAAGCAGGCTCTCATCGCTTATGCTGCCGACAACACCAAGTGGGACGGCGTCAAGAACGCCTTCGTCGATGGCTGGAAGACCGAGAAGGCTGCTTCCGAGTAAGCAGTTGCTGCCCAAGCTATCTGATTAGCGACAGGGGGCGGGCAGACGTAGGTTTGCCCGCCCCCTGCATATTGAAAGGACCCTTCTATGGGCAAAGCACTCAAGCGCTGGTGGCCGCTCTTTATGCTGCCCACGTGCCTGGCGTTTATGATCGGGTTCGTGATTCCCTTTATCCAGGGTTTCTATCTCTCGTTCTGCCAGTTTATTACCATCAATAACGCGCACTTTGTCGGTATCGAGAACTACGTGCGCGCGCTGTCCGATCCGCAGTTCTCCACGTCGTTCTTCTTTACCGTGGCGTTTGCCTTCCTGTCGACGGTGCTCATCAACGTGATCGCGCTGGCCATTGCGCAGGCGCTCACTCGCAAGGCGCTCAAGGGCACCAACATCTTCCGTACGATTTTCTTTATGCCTAACCTGATTGGCGGCATTGTACTGGGTTACATTTGGCAGATTCTGATCAACTGCCTGCTCTCCAACGTGGGTGCCCAGCTTATCGCCCTCAACTCCGCCGCTGGCTTCTGGGGCCTTATCATCCTGACCCTGTGGCAACAGGTCGGCTACATGATGATCATCTACATCGCCGGTCTGCAGTCCATTCCGTCTGACTACATCGAGGCCGCCAAGGTCGATGGCGCTACGGCATGGCAGACGTTTTGGAAGGTTAAGATCCCCAACCTGATGCCGACCATCACCATCTGCCTGTTCCTGTCCATCACCAACGGCTTTAAGCTGTTCGACCAGAACCTCGCCCTTACCGGTGGCGCCCCGGCGCACTCCACCGAGATGCTCGCCCTGAACATCTACAACACGTTCTATTCGCGTGCTGGCATCGCATGGCAGGGCATCGGTCAGGCCAAGGCAGTTATCTTCTGCATCCTGGTTGTCGCTATTTCTATGATCCAGCTTAAGGCTACGAGGTCCAAGGAGGTGCAGCAGTAATGAAACGCGATAAGGCTATCAACCGCGCGCTCTCGATTTTCTTTACGATCCTGTCGCTCGCGTGGATCTACCCCGTGTTCATGATTGCGCTCAATTCCTTTAAGAAGGGGACCGCAATCAGCACCACCACGGCGTTCGATCTGCTCACGCCCGAGACGTTCAACGGCTTTGCAAACTACGTGCATGCCTTAAACGAGCAGGGTTTTGCCTCGGCGTTTATGTATTCGCTCATCATCACGGTCACGTCGGTCGTGCTGATCTTGGTGTGCTGCTCCATGTGCGCTTGGTACGTGGTTCGTGTCAACAACAAGATCTCGAACTTCTTCTATTACCTGTTCGTGTTCTCGATGGTCGTACCGTTCCAGATGCTCATGTTCACGCTGTCCAATTTGGCGGACCGCATCGGCTTCAACACGCCGTTCAACATCTGCTTTATCTATCTGGGCTTTGGCGCGGGCCTCGCGGTCTTTATGTTCGCCGGCTTTGTAAAGAACATCCCGCTCGAGATCGAAGAGGCGGCCATGATTGACGGCTGCAACCCGGTCCAGGTGTTCTTTAAGATCGTCCTTCCCATCATGAAGCCCACCTATCTTTCGGTCGGCATCCTTGAGACCATGTGGGTCTGGAACGACTACCTGCTGCCCTACCTTACGCTCGACTCCACCAAGTACAAGACCATTCCTATCTTGATCCAGTACTTCCGCGGCGGCTATGGCCACGTCGAGCTCGGCCCCATGATGGCATGCATCATGATGGTCGTCATCCCCATCGTCATCATGTACATCTTCTGCCAGAAGTACATCATTGACGGCGTTGTGGCAGGTGCCGTCAAGGGCTGATGCCGTAACTGTTTTGCAAGTTTTGGCGGCGCCCCTCAGCGCGGCGCCGCGTATCGAAAGGTAAAGACATGGCCGAGATCGTTCTCAAACATGTTCAGAAGGTGTATCCCAACAACGAGTCAAAAAAGAAGGGCTTCTTTGGCAAAAAGAAGAAGACCGAGGAGAAGAAGCACAACCTTAAGGTTACCGAGGACGGTGTGCTCGCTGTAGAGGACTTCAACCTCACCGTTCACGACCAGGAGTTCATCGTCCTCGTTGGCCCTTCTGGCTGCGGTAAGTCCACGACGATGCGCATGGTCGCCGGCCTGGAGGATATCACCTCGGGAGATGTGCTCATCGACGGCAAGCGCGTCAACGACGTCGCTCCCAAGGACCGCGACATCGCCATGGTGTTCCAGAGCTACGCTCTGTACCCCAACATGACGGTGTACGAGAACATGGCGTTTACGCTTGAGCTCAAGAAAGTCCCCAAGGACGAGATCGACCGCAAGGTCCGCTCCGCTGCCGAGATCCTGGGTATTACCGAGTACCTCGACCGTAAGCCCAAGGCGCTTTCGGGCGGTCAGCGTCAGCGCGTCGCCATCGGCCGCGCCATCGTGCGTGACCCTAAGGTCTTCCTGATGGACGAGCCGCTGTCCAACCTGGACGCCAAGTTGCGCAACCAGATGCGCGCCGAGCTCATCAAGCTGCGCCACGAGATCAAGGGCACGTTCATCTACGTCACCCACGACCAGACCGAGGCCATGACCCTCGGTGACCGTATCGTGGTCATGAAGGACGGCGTCGTCCAGCAGATCGCCACCCCGCAGGAGGTCTTCAACCATCCCGCGAACATCTTCGTCGCCGGCTTTATCGGCGTGCCGCAGATGAACTTCTTCGATGCCCAGCTGGTGCGCTCGGGCAACGGCTTTACCGTCAAGACCGAGGATATGAACGTGGCGCTCGCCCCCGAGACCTGCGCTCAGCTTGCTCTCAACTGGGACGGCGGCGACGTGAAGGAGATCACGGCCGGCGTGCGTCCCGAGCAGATTCTGCTTGCCGACAAGGACGAGGAGGGCGCGCTCCAGGGTACCGTCGAGGTGACCGAGCTCATGGGTTCGACCGAGCATGTCCACGTGACCGCTCCCGACGGCCAGTTTGTCCTGATTATCCCCGTCGTCGACCTCGAGGCCAAGGGCGCGCTCAAGGCAGGCGACCCCATCTGGTTCAAGTTCGAGAAGAACGCGACCCACCTCTTCGATAAGGTCTCTGGCAAGAACCTTATCTAGGCCCGATCCAATCAGGCCCTCCTTTTGGGCGACTGCGGCTTTGCCATCCTTTTGCCGTGGTCACATATAAGGCTCCCCTCCCGTCCACTGGGCGAGAGGGGAGCCTTTCTTTGTGTTGGGATTGTCTGACCGGTCGCTTGTCTCGATCTGTAACAGGTAGGGCCGATTTCGGACGTTAGATATTACAGATCGAGACGGTTCCGCTTAGCTAACCATTTCATCTAAATCTGTAACACCAAAGGCGAATTTCAGCTGCTAGATGTTTCAGATTGAGATATTGCTGCGGGACGATTCCGTTTGTCTCGATCTGTAACAGGAAGAACCAATTTTTGGTACCAGATGTTACAGATTGAGATAAACCCAAAGGGAGGGGCCGGTATGTCTCAATCTGTAACGGCTGGGACCGTTTTGGTTGAGTAATTGCTACGGATCGAGATTGTTTGGCCGAGTCGGATCACAGGGTAACGTGCGGGCACAAAAAACGGAGCCGTGTTGCCACGACTCCGTTTCTCAAGAGGATGGGTAAGGGGAATGAGCTAGCTCAGGTGCCAGATCTCGTCGTTGTACTGGGAGATCGTACGGTCGGACGAGAAGGTGCCGGCGTTGGCGATATTGATGAGCGCCTTGCGCATCCAGGCGTCCTGGTCCTCGTAGTCGGCCAGCACGCGCTCCTTGGTTTGGATGTACTCCTCAATGTCGAGCAGGGCCATAAACCAGTCCTTGCCCTTAATGTCGTCGTGCAGGCGCTGCAGGCGCTCGGCGTTGCCGGTTGCCATAAAGGCCGGGTTGGTGATGAAGTCCACCAGCAGTTTAATGCCGGGCTTGCGGTAGAGCGCACCGGCGTTGTAGGTGCCGTCGGCGTAGAGCTGCTCGACCTGTTTGGACGAGGCACCAAAGGTATAGATGTTCTCGTCGCCCACGAGCTCGGCAATCTCAACGTTGGCGCCGTCGAGCGTGCACAGGGTTAGGGCGCCGTTGAGCATGAACTTCATGTTGGAGGTGCCGCTCGCCTCCTTGGAGGCCAGGCTGATCTGCTCGGAGATGTCAGCGGCGGGGATCACGCGCTCGGCGGCGGTGACGTTGTAGTTCTCGATCATGACAACCTGCAGGTAGGGAGCCACGTCGGGGTCGTTTGCAATCCACTGAGACAGCGTCAAGATCAGATGGATGATGTCCTGCGCGATAGTGTAGGCAGGCGCCGCCTTGCCGCCAAAGATGATGGTGACGGGGTGCTTAGGTCTGTTGCCGTTCTTGATATCGAGGTACTTCCAGATGATGTAGAGCGCGAGCATCTGCTGGCGCTTGTACTCGTGGATGCGCTTGACCTGGACGTCGATGATGGCGTTGGAGGGAATGGTCACGCCCTGCTCGAGCGCCATGAACTGGCGCATGATGGCCTTGGCCTCGACCTTGGTGGCGGCCAGGCGCTCAAGAACGTCCTTGTCGTCAGCGAACTTGGCGAGTTTGCTCAGATCGCCGGTGCTGCGCCAATCGGTGCCGATCACATCGTCGAGCAGGCTGGCGAGCGCGGGGTTGGCCCCATGGATCCAGCGGCGGAAGGTGATGCCGTTGGTCTTGTTGGAGAACTTCTCGGGATAGATTTCGTAGAACGGATGAAGCTCGGTGTCCTCCAGGATCTTGGTGTGGAGGGCGGCTACGCCGTTGATGGAGAAGCCAAAGTGGATGTCCATGTGGGCCATGTGGACGGTGTCGTATTCGTCGATGATGGCGACGCGCGGGTCATCGTGCTCGGCCTTCGCGACCTCATCGAGCTTGACGATAATGTCGGCGATGGCAGGGGAGACCTTCTGCAGGCTGGCGAGCGGCCACTTCTCGAGCGCCTCGGCAAGGATCGTGTGGTTGGTGTAGGCGACCATGGAGCGCACGATGGTAACGGCCTCGTCAAACTCGATGTCGTGCTCGGTGGTGAGCAGGCGGATGAGCTCGGGAATGACCATGGTGGGGTGCGTGTCGTTAATTTGGACCACGGCGTAGTCGGCCAGATCGTGCAGGTTGCTGCCGCGCTCGACGGCCTCGTCGATCAGGAGCTGGGCGGCGTTGCTCACCATGAAGTACTCCTGATAGATGCGAAGTAGGCGGCCCTGCTCGTCGGAATCGTCGGGGTAGAGGAACAAGGTAAGGTTCTTGGCGATCTCGGTCTTGTCGAAGTCGATGGAGCTGCCGGGGACCAGGCCGTCGTCGACGCTCGCCAGGTCGAACAGGCGCAGGCGGTTCTTGGTGGGCTGGTCGTAACCGGGCACATCGATGTTGACGAGCTTGGAGGTAACGGCAAAATCGCCGAACTCGACGGTGTAGGAGCGGTCATCGTCGACTAGGATGTCCTGCTCACCGAGCCACTCGTCGGGGACGGCCTTCTGCTGATTGTCGACAAAGCGCTGACGGAACAGACCGTAGTGATAGTTGAGGCCCACGCCATCGCCGGTCAAGCCCAGCGTGGCGATGGAATCCAGGAAGCACGCGGCCAGGCGGCCCAGGCCGCCGTTGCCGAGCGAGGGCTCGACCTCGAATTCCTCGATCTTGTTGAGGTCGTGGCCTGCGGCGGTGAGCTGGTCCTTAACCTCGTCGTAGATGCCGAGGTCGATCATGTTGTTGATGAGCAGCTTGCCGATCAAAAATTCGGCGGAAATGTAATAGAGCTTTTTCTTGCCGTTGTTGAGCGGGCAGGTGGCGGAGCGCTCCTGCACGAGTTTGACCAGCAGCTTGTAAATGCGACGGTCGTCGAGCTGCTCGAGCGAGGTGCCAAAAGACTGCTCGGCGAGTTCCATGAGGTTAATTTGGGGCATGTTTTCTCCTGTGATGGGTTGTTTCATGTCTGCAATTCATAAGAATCCCGCGCGAGGGGATTGGGGTGGCCTCGCGCGGGTAAGCAAGCGCGTCCGCACGGTGGGGAGGGGTCGGGCGCGGTAGCTCCTATTGAGGAAGCTCGATTTCGGCTTCCGACGGGATGCGGAAGTAGGTCTCGGTCCAGTCGGTGAGTTTGTGCTCGAGCTCGCGGGTGATGGCGCCGTCGAGCATGCGCCAGGTCCAGTTGCCGCCCAGCGTGGCAGGGGTGTTGATGCGCGCCTCGTTGCCCAGGTTAAGCAGGTCCTGCATGGTGTAGATGCACGTGTCGCTCACGCTGGCGGCGATGGTTCGGTTGAGCGCGTCGGTGATGGGCTCGCCGGCCTGCTGATGGGTGTACAGGGCTGCCTGCTCGCGCTGACGCGGGGTAGCCGTTCCCTCAAACCAGCCGCGTGCCGTCTCGTTGTCGTGGGTGCCCACGTAGGCGACGGTGTTGGCAATGTAGTTGTGCGGCAGGTAGTACGAGTTGGTGCCCTCAAAGGCAAACTGCAGGATCTTCATGCCGGGGAAGCCCGAGTTGTCGCGCATGTCGATGACGCCGGGGGTGAGGAAGCCCAGGTCCTCGGCGATGATGGGCAGCGTGCCGAGCTTTTCCTCGAGTGTCTTGAAGAACTTGAGGCCGGGCCCCTGCGTCCACGAACCGTAGGACGAATCGGGCGAGGAGAACGGCACCTCCCAATAAGCCTCGAAGCCGCGGAAGTGATCCAGGCGGATGACGTCGTACATGTCGAGGGCGGAGCGAATGCGGCCCTCCCACCAGGAGAAGCCGCACGCCTCCATGGCGTCCCAGTCGTAGATGGGGTTGCCCCAGTACTGGCCGGTGGCCGAGAACTGGTCGGGCGGCGTGCCGGCGACGCTCACGGGATTGCCGGCGGCGTCGATCTTAAAGAGCTCAGGTGTCGCCCACATCTCGACGGAGTCACGCGAGACATAGATGGGCAGGTCGCCGATGATGAGAATGTCGCGCTCGTTGGCATAGGCCTTGAGGCGGCTCCACTGGCGATCGAAGAAGTACTGCGTCATCTGGTGGTAGAGCATACGCGCCGGATGGTCGGCGCAGACCTTGGCGGAAGCCTCGCCGCGGGTGCGGAGCTCCGCGGGCCACTCCCAAAACGCCTTGAGACCGCACTCCTCTTTGACGGTCATGAACTCACAGTAGGGGATGAGCCAGTCCTCGTTGGCCTGGATAAAGTCATCGAAATCGGCCGGCTTGTCGGCAGCAAAGCGCTCGGCGGCGCGGTCGAGAATCTGACGGCGGCCGCCAAAGATAGCACCGTAGTCGACATTGCTGGGGTCGGATCCCAGATACACGCCATCGATATCGCGCTGCTCCAGATACCCTGCCTCGATAAGCTCGGCAAAGTCGATAAAGTTGGGGTTGCCTGCGCGGGCCGAGAACGACTGATAAGGCGAATCGCCATAGCTGGTCGTCGTAAGGGGCAGAATCTGCCAGTAATGTTGTTTGCACGAGGCGAGAAAATCGACGAAGTCGTAGGCATTCCAGCCAAAGCCGCCGATTCCGTATGGTCCGGGCAGAGATGAGACGGGCATGAGGACGCCGCTTGCACGCTCCATGAATGCGCTCACCAACCTTCTTGTTGTGGGGTCGGCCTGCCGATGGGTGTGCAGTCCGCCTCCGATGTTCTGATTCGATACGCCTATTGTAAAACATGTTGTTTAAACATGTACAGGCAAGATAAAAAAGTTGGTCGATTTTCGGCGAATGGCTACATGCCATGAAAAAGCCCCGACCTCACAACGTGAGATCGGGGCAAGAACGGTATGTAGGTTTTTGCTACTCGGCGTCGGCGAAGCCGTTGGGGTTGTGGCTCTGCCAGTTCCAGCTATCGCGGCACATGTCCGCGATGTCGTACTGGGCCTTCCAGCCCATCATGCGCTCGGCCTTGGAGGCATCGCACCAGTTGGCAGCGATGTCGCCGGCGCGGCGCTCGCGGATCACGTAGGGCAGCTCCTTGCCACAAGCCTTGGAGAAGGCGGCGACGACCTCGAGTACCGAGGTGCCGGTGCCGGTGCCCAGGTTAAAGATCTCGACGCCGGTCTTGCCGTTCATCCAGTTAAGGGCGGCAACGTGACCAGAGGCCAGATCGCACACGTGGATGTAGTCGCGCACGCCGGTGCCGTCGGGGGTGGGGTAGTCGTTGCCAAAGACCTGAACGGCCTCGAGCTTGCCCACGGCGACCTGGGCGACATAGGGCACCAGGTTGTTGGGGATGCCCTTGGGGTCCTCGCCGATCAGGCCCGACGGATGAGCGCCGATGGGGTTGAAGTAACGGAGCAGCACGACGTCCCACTCGGGGTCGGCGGTGTGGACGTCCATAAGGATCTGCTCGATCATCCACTTGGTCCAGCCATAGGGGTTGGTTGCGGGCTTCTTGGGGTCTTCCTCGGTGACGGGCGGGTTGTCCGGGTCGCCGTAGACGGTCGAGGAGCTCGAGAAGATGATGGACTTGCAGCCATGGTTGCGCATGACGTCGATGAGCACCAGGGTGTTCTCGATGTTGTTGTGGTAGTACTCGACGGGCTTGCTCACCGACTCGCCGACGGCCTTAAAGCCGGCAAAGTGGATGACACGGTCGATCTGATGGGTATCGAAGATCTTGTTCATCGCATCGCGGTCGAGCACGTTGGCCTTGTAGAAGGTGAGGTTCTTGGCGGCTTCGTCGCCCACGATGGTCTTGACGCGGTCGACGGCGACGGCGCTGGAGTTGGAGAGATCATCGACGATGACGACCTGGTAGCCACCCTCGAGCAGCTGAACGACGGTGTGCGAGCCGATAAAGCCGGCGCCACCGGTAACGAGGACGCAGGTGTCTTTGGGGTCGAGTGCTTTGGACATGTAGTCTCCTATCGAATCAGGAACACTTCTAGAGGGGAGTATAGCGCAGGCGGGGACGCCCAAATGGTGCACTGTAGGAAAAGCAGAGGATTATGTTAACGTACTCATATAAGAGCTTGCTCAATTGTTACCTCAAATTTAACAATTGCTTACGAGCCGCCGAACTTGTAGTTTCCTGCCGTTCGTGGAAATCGTTGGGACGCGCCATATGTACGCTAATATGTATGAGTTGAGCGACATATAAATAAGCATGTAACGGAGTACATATGTCACCAAACAGCGATTCCATCCTTTCCCAGGAGCTCTCGCGCCGCACTGCCCTTAAGGCCCTGTTCGGCGCCGCTTCTGCGGCAGTTCTTTTTGGCCTGCCCACTCGCGCCCATGCGGCGGAGGCTTCCAAAGAAACCACCGATAAATTGAATGCCGCCCAGGCCCAACTCGACGAGGTTCAGGCCCAGCTCGACAGCATCGCAAATGAGTATGCGGCGCTGGCCAACAAGAATGCCCAGACCCTCAACGACATCGAGAATGTCCAGGGCAAGATTGACGACACGCAGGCCCAGATCGATGAAAAGAAGGCCGAGCTCAAGAAGAAGCGCAACGACCTTTCCGATCGCGTGGCCGCCAGCTACAAGTCCGGCGGTACGAACATCCTGTCGCTGCTGCTGGCCTCTGGCTCGTTTGAGGAACTCGTCGCCAACGCGCATTACGTTGAGAAGATCAACAAGAGCGACCGCGATGCCATCGAGGATATCCAGACGATTCAGGCTGAGCTCGACGCGCAGAAGACCGAGCTCGAAGCACAAAAGGCCAACCTGGAGAAACTCAAGGACCAGCAGACGGCTCAGATGCAGGATATGCAGGCCAAGCAGCAAGAAGTCCAGACCGTGCTGAACGGTCTTTCCGACGACGTCAAGGAGCTCATGGCTCAGCGCGATTCCGAGATTCTCGCTGCCGCCCAGGCCGAGGAGGCCGCTAGGAAGGCCGCCGCTGCCGCGGCCGCCGCGAACAAGAACAATTCCTACTCGGGTGGTTCGAGCTCGGGCGGTGGATCGTATGCGCCCGGAACTCCGCAGCAGAATGCCGGCTCGGGCAAGCAGCAGGCCGTCGTCAACGCGTGCTACTCCACGCCTTCGCCGGGTCAGAACTGGTGCGCGGCGTGGGTTACCAATGTCTTCCGCAATGCCGGCGTGGGCTATTTTGGCGGCAACGCGTGTGACATGTTCAACGCCTGGTGCTATAGCTCCGACCGCTCGGCGCTGCAGGTGGGCATGATTGTTGCCGACTCATCGCATAGCGGCACCGGTGCGCCGGGCCTGCTGTATGGCCACGTGGGCATCTATATCGGCGGCGGCATCGTTATGAGCAACGAGGGCCCCATTACGTCGAAGTCGCTCGATTCGTTTATTTCGTTCTACGGTACGGGCTCTGGCGTGCGTTGGGGCTGGCTCGGCGGCGTGGTGCTGTCGTAACGGCGGTTTGAAGTAAGTCGGTCCGTGGCTGCCCGGAAGGCATTAGGTTGCCTGCTCGGACAGTCCTGCTCGCACGGAGAGCACATTAAGTGCTCTCCGACTCGTGCGGAACTCGCGATCAACCTAATGCCTTCCGGGCAGCCACGGACCTCTCGGATCCAATGCGTCACACACCGGACTGGTTGTCTGAATAAATATGGCGAAGGCCCCTTTCGGGGCCTTTTTTAAATGAATTTATCGACTCCGTGGACTTTGGTTTTGGAATTTGGAGCCGACGGCTCACCAAAGTGGAAAATGAAATAGAACCTAGCTGCAATAATCGCCTTGTTGCGAACTCGAACTGATCATGTAGATTTAAAATAGCCGCAATTTACAATTGTCGAGCGGTGCGTTGGGTTGGAGCTGCTGCGGGTCCTATATGGATTGCGGTCTTGCGCCCCGATGTCCAAATAGGTTTCTCTCTCTAGACGGGAAGTTGCTCATGGACGCCATATATGACGGGGATGACTGGGTCGATCATTATACTTGGCGCCTGGTCGGCTCGAACGACAATGGGGATGTGGTGTTTGATGGACTATGTCCAAAGCATCTCCATCCTTTTGTCTCGTCGTTAATTGAGAGTTCCGCTCGTGTTGCCCCCTACAGCTCGGCATCGCTTCATGATACGGACGTTTTGAAGACCATAAGGGAGTCAATTGACGAGGGCACGATGAGCGGCCCGCTGTTTTCTCGGCTTGTGGGGCTAGATGAGATTGGCTCGAAACGACTGCTTGCGGGCGAAAAAGTGGAACTCACTTATCGGTCGATGATTTCAATCCTGCGGCTAGCCGATGTTCTTCGCAAATAAATGATAACGGGACAAGTGAGCTAGATCACTTGTCCCGTTATTAATTAAAGTGGATCGCGGTGGGCAGGCTATAAAAATTCGCCGACTCGGTGGACTTCGGGTTCTAGGTCTACGTTGAATTGGTCTTTGACGGTTGTTTGGATGTGGCGGATGAGTTCGTCGACGTCGGCGGCGGTGGCGTGGTCGGCGTTGACGATGAAGCCGCAGTGCTTCTCGCTCACCTGCGCGCCGCCAACGGCGTGTCCTCGCAGGCCGGCATCCATGATGAGTTTGCCGGCAAAGTAACCCTCGGGGCGCTTGAAAGTGGAGCCAGCACTCGGCATGTCGAGTGGCTGCTTGTCCTCGCGGCGCTGGCGGTAGTCGTCCATGTCGGCCTTAATCATCGCGGCGTTGCCCGGTGCGAGGTGGAAGGTGGCCGAAAGAACGATAAAGCCGTCGTCGGCGATGCGGCTCTTGCGATAGCCCAGGTTGAGTTCGTCGACATCGAACTCGATGATGTTGCCGCTGCCGCGGGTGCCGTCGTCGAGCTGGCGAGCGGGTTTGTAGACGCGCACGGACCCCAGCACATCGGCCATGCAGGCACCGTAGGCACCGGCGTTCATGTGGCAGGCGCCGCCGACCGATCCGGGGATGCCCGAGATGGGCTCCATGCCGGTGAGACCGGCCTCGGCTGCCGCAGCGGCGACATCGGAAAGCAAGGCGCCGGCTGCCGCCGTGACGTGCGTGCCGTCGACCGTAATGTCGGAGAGTCCCTCGCCCAGCGCCACGACGACGCCACGGATGCCCTTGTCGCCGACGAGCAGGTCGGAGCCGTTGCCCACGATGGTGAGGGGCAGATCGCAGCGATAGCAGGTATCGAGCGTGGCGACGAGGCCCTGCTCGGTATCGGGCGTGACAAAGACGTCGGCCGGGCCGCCGATCTTAAACGTGGTGTGCTCGCGCATGGGCTCGCTCATCAGTACGTTGTCCTCGCCGGCAACGCCAGCAAGCGCGCACAGCAGGTCCTCGTTAAAAAAATCGTTTTCGTGCATACTAATAGCCGCCTTTTGGTGGTCGTTGTCATCAATCGATTGCAATATACCCCACCCGGACGGATTTGGTGCGCTGGCGGCGATAAAACAGCCGTCTACCGGATTGGTAAAGTGTTTATCACCGAGGTAGAGGGGTAGTCGCTATACTTTCAAGAGATTGCGCGTAAACCCGGAAGGAGCGAGATGGCCAACAAAGTCACCCTCAAGCAGATCGCCCAGGAGGTGGGGCTTTCCCCCTCGTCGGTCTCGCTTGTGCTCAATAATCGGCCCTGTCGCATCTCGGAAGAAAACCGCAAGCTCATCAAAGAGGTCGCGGCGCGCAACCACTATGTTCCCAACCAGATCGCGCGCAGCCTGGTCATGCGCGAGTCGCGCACGCTAGGCCTTATCGTCCCTAACATCGAGAGCCGCTTTTTTGCTTCGCTCGCCGGTAGCCTGGAAAAGCGCTGCCGCGAGGACGGCTATGCGCTCTTCATTACCAGCTCGGGCGGAAGCGCCGATGACGATCTGGAGCTGCTGCGCCAGCTGGTGACGCGCGGTGTTGACGGCGTCTTTCTGGTGGTGGGTGACGAGTTCTCCGACGACCGCGCCCTGCGCGAAGAAGTCAGCCACCTGCCCATCCCGGCCGTGATGGTCGACCGTGCCATTGAAGGGCTCGAGTGCGACAAGGTGATGTTCGACCACGAGATGGGTGGCTACATGGCCACCCGCTATCTGATCGAGCAGGGCCACCGTCGCATTGCCTGCTTGGTTAACGCGCGCCGTTCCAATACGGGGCGTAAGCGACTTGCCGGCTATGAGCGCGCACTGCGCGAGGTTGGCTTGCCTATCGACGCGCGTTTGGAGTTTGAGAGCGAGTACTACATTCCGAGTGCCTACGAGGCCTCGGAGGCGGTGCTCGCAACTGATGCCACCGCTGTGTTCGCAAGTTCGGATAACATCGCCCTCGGTCTGCTCAAGCGCTTGCACGAGATGGGGAAGAGCATCCCGGGCGATATTTCGGTCGTAAGCTATGACAACTCGGCGGCCGACGTTCTCTTTGAGCCGGCGCTGACCGCGATTGAGCAGGATCCTGGTGTCCTTGCGGAGCATGCTTTTGGCTGCATGTCCAAGCGTCTTGCCGGTAGGGGCGGTAGGCGTGCCGAAGAGGTCGTTCTGGAGCCGGCACTTATCGTTAAGGACAGCGTGCTCGAGCTTACTAAACACAACTAAACACGTTTACCAATTTGCAGAGACCGAATGTGGAGCACCTGTGACAATCAACGCCGCAGGTGAATGTCGCGTTTTGCTAATCGATGGGATTGATAAGGGTGATAAAACGTTTTTTCACCATGATAAAACGTTTTAGCAAATATACTGGTCCCAACGAAAGGTTGCCGTATTGGAGGGTGACCGCACAGCGAAGGGACATAAACAATGGCTAAAACACTGGGGACGCCGTGGCAAAAGCTGGGCCACGAGGTGCCGGCTTCCGAGCTCGAGGGCGTCGACCTGTATTGGCGCGCATCGAACTATCTGTCCGTCGGTCAGATCTACCTTCGCTCTAACCCGCTAATGCGCCCCGACTTTGTCGACGAGAAAACCGGTGAGGTGCGCGACTTCGGTCGTCCGGACGTTAAGCACCGCCTGGTTGGCCACTGGGGCACCACGCCCGGCATCAACTTCCTGTTCGGTCACGTCAATCGACTGATCGCCGACCACAACCAGAATGCTATCTTCTTGATGGGCCCTGGTCACGGTGGCCCCGCCGGTACTGCTCAGTCGCTGCTCGACGGTACCTACCGCGAGATTCGCCCCGACATCACCAATGACGAGGCAGGCCTGCAGAAGTTCTTCCGCCAGTTCTCTTATCCCGGCGGCATCCCGAGCCACTTTGCGCCCGAGACGCCCGGTTCCATCCACGAGGGCGGCGAGCTCGGCTACACGCTCAGCCACGCTTACGGTGCCGTCATGGACAACCCGAGCCTGTTGGCCGTGGCCGTGGTGGGCGACGGCGAGTCCGAGACCGGCCCGCTCGCGACCTCTTGGCAATCCAACAAGCTCGTGAACCCGGCAACCGACGGTATCGTTTTGCCGATCCTGCACCTCAACGGCTACAAGATCGCCAACCCCACCATCCTCGCCCGCGTGTCCGACGAAGAGCTCACCAAGTTCTTTGAGGGCATGGGCTATAAGCCGCACTTCTTTGTCGCCGGCTTTGACGACGAGAGCCACGCAAGCATTCATGCGCGTTTCGCTGCCCTGTTTGAGCAGGTCTTCGATGAGATCTGTGACATCAAGGCAACCGCGCAGGCCCAGGCCGCCGCAGGCGAGACCGTGGTCCGCCCGGCCTACCCCATGATTGTGTTCCGCACGCCCAAGGGCTGGACCTGCCCCAAGCAGATCGACGGCAAGAAGACCGAGGACTCCTGGCGCGCGCATCAGGTGCCGCTGGCGAGTGCCAAGGACACCCACGAGCACTTCCGCGTGCTGCGCGAGTGGCTGCGTTCCTACAAGCCCGAGGAGCTCTTTACGCCCGAGGGCCAGGTGCGCCCCGAGGTGACGGCCTTTATGCCGACCGGCGAGCTGCGCATCGGCGCCAACCCCAACGCGAACGGCGGTAAGGTGCGTCGCGAGCTCGAGCTGCCCGATATCCACGCCCACGAGGTCCCCGTCGACACTAATGGTCATGGCTGGGGCTCCACCGAGGCCGCCCGCGTCTTTGGTGAGTACACTGCCGACGTTCTGGCCAAGAACATGGATGACTTCCGCATCTTCGGTCCCGACGAGACCGCGTCCAACCGCCTGCAGGCTGCCTACAAGGTGACCAAGAAGCAGTGGGACGCCGGCTTCTACGAGGACGAGGCCAACGACGAGCTGCTGGCAGGCTCCGGTAAGGTCGTCGAGCAGCTGTCCGAGCACCAAT
The DNA here is from genome assembly GCF_003462845.1 of Collinsella sp. AF15-51. Taxonomy (NCBI): domain Bacteria; kingdom Bacillati; phylum Actinomycetota; class Coriobacteriia; order Coriobacteriales; family Coriobacteriaceae; genus Collinsella; species Collinsella sp. AF15-51. The sequence continues at coordinate 35,151 of NZ_QRYG01000021.1, forward strand.
GCGAGGGCTTCCTCGAGGCCTACGTGCTCACTGGCCGTTCCGGCGTGTGGAGCTCCTACGAGAGCTTTGTCCATGTGGTCGACTCCATGGTCAACCAGCACTGCAAGTGGCTCGAGACTACCAAGCGCGAGATTCCGTGGCGTGCCCCCATCAGCGGCCTTAACATTTTGCTGTCGAGCCACGTCTGGCGTCAGGACCACAACGGCTTCTCGCATCAGGACCCCGGCTTTATCGACCTGCTGCTCAACAAGGCCAACGACACGCACATCGTAAACGCCTACTATCCGGCCGACGCCAACATGGCTCTCGCCGTGGCCGAGCGCGTCTACCAGTCCACTGACTGCGTCAACGCCATCTTCTGCGGCAAGCAGCCTGCTCCGACCTTCCAGACGGTCGACGAGGCCAAGGCGGAGCTCGCCGAGGGCGTTGCGACTTGGGAGTGGGCATCGACCGCCGATTCGCTCGCCGAGGCCGACGTCGTGGTCGCCACCTGCGGTGACGTGCCGACGCTTGAGGCTCTGGCTGCAACCGACATGCTGCGCGAGCTGGGCATCAAGGTATGGTTCGTCAACGTGGTCGACCTGCTCAAGATCCAGAACGTCTGCGAGAACGACCAGGCTCTCAGCGACGAGCGCTGGGCTGAGCTGTTCGGCTGCGGCGAGAAGCCCGTCTTCTTCGCGTTCCACGCCTATGCCGGCACGATTCGCCGCCTGATCTGGAACCGCCCCGGCCACGATGCCTTCCGCGTCCACGGCTACGAGGAGAAAGGCTCCACGACAACGCCGTTCGACATGCTGCGCCTGAACAACATGGACCGCTGGGCACTGGCCGCCGACGTGCTGCGCATGGTCGACGCCGATAAGTTTGCCGAGCAGATTGATAAGTGGGAGGCATTCCGCACCGAGGCCTTCGAGTTCGCGTGCGATGAGGGCTACGATCACCCGGCCTTCACCGACTGGGTCTGGCCCGACGCCGCAGCCGCAACAGCAGCCGACGGCGCGCTCTCCGCAACGCAGATGACCGCGGGCGACAACGAGTAAGTAGGCATCCGGGACGGTCTCGCGCTGGGGCCGCCTCCGGGCTGGTGCCCTTCCTCGGAGAAGTGGGCTTCGCGAACTTCTCCGAGGAAGGGCACCA